>NZ_RHOW01000099.1 GCF_003946215.1 Lapidilactobacillus mulanensis | reverse complement strand
CCTCAGCTGTAATTTTTTTTCGGAGGTGCTATACTTTACTTAAATGAATGACGATTAGAGTTCGGCGAGGAACATCTTTGAATCGTACAATTCATTGTATTTGATTAGGTGATATATGGTTCTAATCAGGCGGCTCATAGCTGCTATGGCAATCTTCTTGGTGCGTATGGCACTAGAAGATTGCTTTTTTTGTTCGTAAGCCACACTGACGTTTGAAGGATGATATTTAGAAGTACTGATCATATTTAGAATTGTTTTGAAGAGAATCTTACGTGCGTAAGCATTCCCGCGTTTACGGATATGTTGAGCCATTTCAAAATCACCAGATTGATATTGAATCAGATCAATTCCAATATATGCATTGATCGCGTTAGCACTATGGAATCTGCGGATATCACCTAATTCAGCGATAACGCAAACAGTGGTTTTAACGCCAAATCCAGGAATTGATTGAAGAATTTCAAACTCCGGCAAGCTCTTTGCTAGAGTTTCCATCTGTTGAATGATTTCTGCTTTGTGCTCACTGATACGCTCAACCTCTTGCGCTAACTGCTTCACTGCAGTAACCGCATAAGCATCTTTCCTTACAGCTGGAGCTGAATTCAGGGCCAAGTTTCTTAAGCGCTCTGCGAGTGCTGTGGCTCTTAATACACTCATATTCTTAGGCGTCGCATTTAAGAGGCTAGCTGATAGATCGGCGATAGTAAGTTCTAAGACCAAATCTGGATGTGAAAACTGCTGTACGACGTGCCAATAAAGTGCACTATCAGTAGTACTCATGAACTTTTCAATCTCCGGAAAAGTAATCTGTAGTTTTTGATGTAGCCTGTTTTTAGCTCTAACAATATCTTCATTGAACTCTTGATAGGATCGTTCCATATCACGTAGTTCACTATAAATCTGTTGTTCTTGGAAGGTTGGGGCATAATGATGTTGATTCATTGCCTGAGCTAAGGCAACTGCATCTAGTTGATCATTCTTATTGTGACGGAAACTATCCATATCCTTTTTAGCGGCTAATGGATTAATTTCAGTGTATGACCAATTATTTCGCTGAAGGAACGCACGTAAAGTGCGTGAATAGACTCCTGATGACTCAAAAATAACTTGTGGATTCTTGAAATGATTCAACGCATCACCCAAACGTTTAAAACCATCTCGTGTATGAGTAATCTTAAATTCATCGACTACTTTGCCATTGATTACAATGGCAATATTTGATTTGTGCTTACTAACATCTACTCCAAAAACAATTTGTGTATCCATTCCAAACACCACCTAATAGAAATTGTCTTCATCGTTCCACTCATCCCAATTTTCAATACACGGCTTCAAAGAGCCAACAGACTTCGAGCGAGTTTATCGGTAGACCAATGAAGTTGTCATTTTTATTTACGGCGTCATCAGATAATGCGTCAAAAAGCACTACGGCATGTCAACTTCATAACCACTTTACTTCAAAACAAAGAAAAGTGGTGAATCATAATTCCGTCGAATTATGATTCACCACTAATGTTAGTCAGTTTT
>NZ_RHOW01000098.1 GCF_003946215.1 Lapidilactobacillus mulanensis | reverse complement strand
CTAAAGGTTGAAAGTACACAAATAGCCCTCGGGCCTTGTACCAGCACAGTTTCCTCATAAAAATTAGTCAATTAGACACTAAGCCACACTGCCTAGCATTCCAACAAGATTGCTGGGCAGTGTTTGCATAAATTTTTCAAGTAGTTCGTTCACCGTTGTCGAATCAATTGTTCCTTGTGTAGCTATACCACTGAAGAGTGTCATCAGACGCTTCAGTGCTTTTATAAACTCTATATCGGGTAATATACGGCCAAAGTCAAAGAACAGGTCACCTAGAGTCCGTTCATCAATATTTTCGCGCTGGCACAATGCAAGAATGTCGTAACTCAGCATGACCATAGCCAGATGGCCGCAAAGTCCGTCATAGCTCTGTGTTTGCGTGTGATCGAACTGGAGATATTGTTTACCAACCTTGAAGAAGCCTTCAATCTGCCAGCGACGACCATACATCTGAATAATCTCATCAGGCTTCATCGATATCTTTGTCGTCCCGAGCACGAGAAACTTTGATGGATCATGGCGGTTCGGCACGAATACCAGCTTAACTGCCATCACGTTGCCATTAACTTCAAACTGCACAACAGGACTGTACAGGTAATTATCATGCGTTGCGTAGCGGCTCTTTCGAAGACGTTCGTACAGGGATTTGACCGTCATTTGGCGTCCGCGATAGCGGAAGTAAACCTTGTCTGAACGCTTCAACATACCTAATCCGTCAACGCCAAGCGCTTGAAGGCGGGCAAACATCTTAGGTGATGTAAACCAGCTGTCAAAGAGAACCACCTTGGCCCGTGTTCCGTCCTTAAGTGCCTCTTCAACCAATTCCACGGCTACATCGCTCATCTTGCGACGAGCTTGTGTACGACGCTTAGCAGAAAGCGTACGACCGTCATATTGTTTCGTTGGTCCAAGTTGATTAGACGGTTTTGAAGAAGACATCAAGGCAAAGTTTAACGGCAAGAAGGTATTACCGTCACTCCAACCAAGCGTGAGTGCGCGGAACCCCTTGTAGAAACGCTGGTTATCATGATCAAACACCTTAGACAAAAGCTCAGTATGCTTAGAGAACTCACGCTTAAAGAGTGAATCATCAATGATGAGCGCCTGTATACGGCGCTTGTCTGTGAAGCCCTGAATGTATTCAATCAGATTCATACCCAGCATCAAAACTAGTCGTTGCCAGTTCATTCGAGCATCGTTTAAGCAATTGCGTACCGTTTTCGTGGTGAAGCGTGAGTCAGCGGTGGCACGTTCGAAAGAATAGCGCGAAAAGATAGTTCCAATCGCCCATTCAAAGAGTTCAGATATGTGAATTCCACGACTCTTATTAACGTTACAGGAGCGCAAGACCTTAGGAAGGTGGACCAATTTCGAAAAATGACGCATAGAACGGTGAAAATCAGTGCTAAATTGTTGTATAGTTGACATGGACATGAATTCTCCTTTGTATCGTAGGTTTAGTCGACTTAAGTATACTGATATGGAGCGATTCATGTCTATTTTTGTACGAAAAAATCCCCGTATGACGAGGATTCACTTGGAAGATTAACTTTCAACCTTTAGT
>NZ_RHOW01000097.1 GCF_003946215.1 Lapidilactobacillus mulanensis | reverse complement strand
AATGAAAAGGAAGAATTAGTCGCTTAAATTATACATAAACGTGTCCGGATTCTTGACTCAGATCCAGACGACTAAATCACTATGCTAAGATCTTGGAAAAATACAAGTTTGTTCAAGTTTACAGATCATTTATAGTTAATCTAAACTATATTCATCATTTTTCCTCAAATAAAATAATTCTTAAACAAGGCGATATCTTACCTCTCGGTCGGAAATTTAAAAATGATTTCAGACGTGAGTATTCAGACTTTGCCATAGTTTAATTTATTTTGACTATCTCATTTTCAATTTTCACGAGTTTGACTCAGGCGCTTTTGGCATTTTACATTTGTACCACTATAGTAGGAAAAACGAATAAAGACTTATTGACTGAAATTATTTTTGTTATAGTGTCCGGTTTGGAGTACTTTATTACTACTATAATAGATATCCCGAATCTATTAAATGGCTTGTTATCTTTTTTTATTACACTGATATCGCTTAATATACTAAAAATCAACTTTAGAAAAATAACTATAGCTGCTGCAACTTATATTTTCATTAGTGCTTTATCCGAATTATTCAGTACTTTAATTTTAGGAAATTCCATTGATCACTTGAGTTATTCAAGTCAAAATAATCTAATAATTCTAACCAGCTTTCTTTTTCAATCGTCTTTTCTTGTCATAATTGCCATTATTAAAAATATAAGAATCAAAGAAATATCTTTTTATTGGTATATTATCTTCCCAATCCCCATATTATCCTGTATTTTACTCACCTTTATAAAGAATGAAATCAATCAAAATAAACTTGTATTGTTAAGCTTAATAATAGTAATTATTATCAATCAATTTTCTTTCATGATAATATATTCTTTTCAGTTATTTATCGAACGAAATTTAGAATTAGATTCCAAAAATAAACGATCTTCCCTGATGATTTCAAATTATTCTTCTCGCTTAGAATCATATGAACAACAACGTAAATTAATACATGATTTCCGAAAGTACTTGGTAACCTTATTAACTTTGTTAGAAAATCATAAATACACTGATGCTAAAGATCTTATAAGGGAATTACTGCCTAATCAGCAGGAGAAAATAAATAATTATATGCAGCAAACTGGAAATATTATCATAGATGCTCAAATTAATAATTTTAAATTGGCACTAGATAATAAAATTACCTTTGTGAGTTTTAATTTCGATGTTGATCCTTTAACAAAGATAATTACCGATAAAGACATATCTTTAATTGTTGGCAATATTCTTGACAATATATTGTTTCATGCTGATATAAGCGATGGAAAGTCTGCATATATAAATTTCATTTATAATGATTCTATTTTTTATTTTAAAATTATTAATACAGTCAAAACAGAAAAACTTTTAAATAAAACTAAACATCATGGACTGGGAACAAGTATAGTTAAGGAGACAGTAGCAAAGTACGGTGGTAACGTAATAATAGATAAAAAAGGTGATAATTATAGCATTACAATCATTATTAATTTCTAATCTTTCTAATTCATACCTAATAAGTGTAAGCAGTAAATAATAGATTGTTTAAAAGGGCAAACCAACTTCTCGAAATTGAGAAATCGGGTTGTCTTTTGCGTTACTCTGGTAAGCAGTAGTAAGCAGGTTAAGCAGTAAACAACAGCCCATCTATGAAGCCCGCCAAATCCTTGGTATTCTAATTCTATCAAGAATATTGGAGGGCTTTTATGTCAGAAAAAAGTAAGCACCCAATAAACGACCGTAATCAAAAGCAGCGCCACTGATCCGAAACTTTTTGGTTCGAATCAATAGCGCTGTTTGATTTTAAATTGTAAGCGGTAAATAATCACCCGTTTTAAAAAGACAACCAAACTTCTCGATTTTGAGAAATCTGGTT
>NZ_RHOW01000096.1 GCF_003946215.1 Lapidilactobacillus mulanensis | reverse complement strand
ATACCGAGAACATACCTTAGCTGCGTAAAACTATTTATTTTTGTCTAACTTTTATGTTGCACTTCATGTTGTCCGAACGATTTTTCAAATTGTGCTGGGATTTAGTGGCACATAATTATTCTTGACGATGTTGCTCTTGTTGTTTCCTATTTTTATCAGCTAATTCTTCTTTTGTTTTGACATCATCAACGTTCATCTCAAACGAAACTAATTCTAAGCCGGTCATTTCCCGAACCGCCGTCCGAACACGCCGCAGTGCTTCTTGATAAATTTTTTGTGCATTGGCACCATATTCAATGCTCACTGTCATCTTGATACCCACTTGCGAGTCGCCAAGATCAACGTCGATACCCTTCGTTGGATCCGTATCAGTCGTGATCCGATCAGCCAATTCATTGATAAAATTACCCTTCATGCCAATGATACCACTGACTTCAGAAGCAGTGATGCCCGTGATTTTCTTGATCACATTGTCCTCAAAGGTTAATTTCTTTTCAACCTCTGTCGTGCGAGTACGCTCCATATTCTGATTTGTTTCTGGATTTGAGACTGTCATATTAGTTTCCTCCTTGTTTGTTTGTCAATTTCGTTAACGCTTTGATCGCCAAATCGTCGAATTTGATCTGGTTTAATTCCAACAAATAACCGATTCCGCACCCGATCAGTGTCAGTAGAATAATAAAGAGCATCTTCCAGAATCCAAAAGCTACCCATGACACAGAGATCAAAAGTGCAAATATTCCGAGCACTGTACTTTGCTTCATTATCATCACCTCAACTGATCTGTACTTTTTCACCAAAAGGTTTCGGTTCAAAATCCAGTTTAACCCGTCTCACTTGAATCCCTAGCAATTGTTCAACATCATGTTGAACCTGGGTCTGAATTGTTTTAGCTTGCCGTGTGAGGTCATTAGCCGGCATATGGTAAGCACGAATCGAAATATCGGCTTTATGCCCACGATCAAATAATTTAACCTCACTTTCTACGTTGAGCAGATTGAAATTACGCGCCAAACTCTTGATAACCATGGAATTGACGGCTTGCTTACTGACTGTCATTTCACCATCTGGCACGGCAATCCGAAGTTTTGAAGTGAGTGTTGGTACCATTAATCCTTTGATAAAAAGGTAAACGCCGAAAACACCCACGATCAAACTCAGAATTGTCAGCCAGAACGTGACCGACGTCCAATTCATCATTAATTGCTGCCAATCCCATTGCGTCCAAAGTTGATGCTCAACGAATAAATAAAGTAACGTTTGTGCGACCATCACTAGACCGATCAACATCAAACCAGTCTTTTGTATTCTCCACATTCTAATCACCCCTTACGCCTTTCAGGATAAACGCTCCTCCTTCCACTCCTATTTCACTTAAGCATAACGGGTTCCCCAGCGAGAATAAATCAGAACGCACGTTATTTAATAACGTTCAGAACGAAATTTGAATTACCTTGATTTCACCAGATTGAGAATGCTTCATCGAACTTTTGAAATCTATGGTCATATATAAGAAAATTTACGCTGAAAAAGTGCAATTAGACTTGAATTTAATATCAATTTTCGTTATTATATTTAAGTTAGCTAATTGCTGACAAGCCAGATGGAGGAGTAGCGAAGTGGCTAAACGCGGCGGACTGTAAATCCGCTCCTTCGGGTTCGGTGGTTCGAATCCACTCTCCTCCACCATCTTGGGATATAGCCAAGCGGTAAGGCAACAGACTTTGACTCTGTCATGCGCTGGTTCGAATCCAGCTATCCCAATACATAAGCAACGCAAAAAGCGGTATTCTGACATAGAAAAGTCAGAATACCGCTTTTTATTTTATATTGGTTATTCATTGAAACACGATTGCGCATTAATGGGTCTTTGTCAAATAGTGTTGGTGGAGATTTATGAGCGATATCTGAATTTACAGATATCGCTTT
>NZ_RHOW01000095.1 GCF_003946215.1 Lapidilactobacillus mulanensis | reverse complement strand
TTTTTGTACGAAAAAATCCCCGTATGACGAGGATTCACTTGGAAGATTAACTTTCAACCTTTAGTTAACCATCACAACCGACTTAGTTTGTGCATCGACTCCTGCGTGACTGAATTCTTTTGAGCCCACAATTTGATTTGCTTTTTCAATATCAACATAAGGGTTCTCAAATAAACCTAGTCGAAACATATTTGTTAAAATACGTCTTGCTGATAATCTAAATCTTTTTTCTGCCCATGGCTTACCCATCAATTTACACATTTCATCGTATGCCCAAATAACTGGTTCTGGGTCCTTATTTCCCCCAAATTGGTCAACACCGGCCATTAGCAAACGCAAATGTCTTTCGCCAATTGAATAATTATCCTCAACGCCCCAGCATTGATCTCCAGAAAGTATATCTAAAACATTAGTTGGTTCATCCGCCGTGATACACCAATCTGTTGAAACCACTTCATCATACCCATAATGTTCTCGTAATAAATCAGTAATTAAATATCGGCTATATGAATTACCAACATTCTCATGCTTGGAATCAAAATTATAAGAAATGGAATAGTATGGCATAATGCCAGCAGTTCTTTGAACATCAGTGCTTTTTTGATCAATGGCTGCTTCAAATGACTTCAACTGGTAAGATTGATTATTTTTTGGATAAACACCATATTTACCATATCCAAAATGGGCATCACGTCCCCCTTCAATTACACCACCACCAGGCCAATGCTTTGCCATAGTAATAACGCTATTTACTCCCCACTCACCGGTTTGATTGGAATCTTGAAATCCTTCCACAAAAGCAGTACCCAGATCTGAAGTTAACTTGGCACTTTCACCAAATGTGCCATTAAATCGCATCCACCTTGGCTCAGTTGCCAAATCTACTTGCGGGCCTAAAACCATTGTTAACCCCATGGCACGATATTCCTTTGAGGCGACCTCACCAAATTTTTTCACTAAACTTGGGTCAAACGTTGCGCCCATACCGATTGATTCTGGCCACTGAGAAATTTGTCCACCACTGCCTTCGTTAAACTCTGCGTTAGCTTTATAACCATGTCTGGGATCAGATGAATTGACAACTGGAATAGCCCAAGGCATCGATTCTGACAGCTCTTGCACTCTATTATTCCATTCCGCGGCAACTCTAGGTGACTGCACTTTTGCAACTAAAGTATGCTTAATACGATTCTTTAAAAAATATTTTTTTTGAATATCAGATAAATCGGATGGTGAGTGTTTCGTCGCATCAAACTCCTCACCATCATATAATTGACCACGATCCCCGACAGATGGAAGCGCAAGATGTGAAGTGAACAACATCAACCCCGCAATATCTCTAATCGATAATCGTTTTGCAAGATCTTGCGCGCGCTGTGCTGGCTTTAATCGCCAATCCTCAAAATCTTCTAGTTTTCCCGATCGATTATGATCTTTAAATTTCAGGCCACCAATTTCTAAGATATTAACACCACTATTATTTGAATACACTAATTGTGGTCCTTTATCATTACTCACTTTTTTTAGTACCATTTTCATTTCCCTCATTCTACGCTATATTATTTTGACTACTTTACTTTTCAAGTAAAAGTTCCTTATGATCTAACACTTTGATAAACGGCAAATAAACAAACACAAGCACTGCCATGATAAATATTCTAAGGGCTACACCTTGCCATCCATATATAAAGAAGCTAGTGATAAATTTCGGTAGCGTCCAAGGAATTGTCATTGCAACCTGAGCATTGTAAGTAGCAATAAATCCAATTTTTACAGCTATCCAAGCTATTGCCGATGAGAAGAACGTACTGAACACAAATGGTATAAGTAAGACCATATTAAACATAATTGGTAATCCAAAAATAACCGGCTCGTTAATTCCGAGTGTTTAAATAATTATGTGTAAATGAATTATTGGGAATTGAAAAAGGGAAGCCTCTCCCTTAT
>NZ_RHOW01000094.1 GCF_003946215.1 Lapidilactobacillus mulanensis | reverse complement strand
ATGCCGTTCAAGAATGTGCATAAACACTTTAATTATTTGATTGTCCTCTTGACAGGAGCCGAGCCGGACGTCCTTTTTTTATTTCGTCTTTTCTGAAAATTAACCTGGTCTTTCAGACTTGAGTTTTCTTTTTAATAATGGTATTATAGTTAGAACGCTGTCAGAACAGTGCTAGTGAAAAAAGGGATTGCAAGCAGTTTTATTGGATGAGCGATGAAAGCCTACTGTGATGTAATTGTTTTTTTCAGAACATAGGAGGATATTTTTTGAAATTTTCAGAACTCGATTTAGATGATAAATTGCTTGAAGCAGTCCAAAAAGCTGGCTTCACAGAAACAACGCCGATCCAGGAACAGACGATTCCGCTGGTTTTAACCGGGGATGACGTCTTAGGTCAGGCACAAACAGGTACAGGTAAAACTGCAGCCTTTGGGTTACCAACTTTACAGAAAGTTGATATGGATAACCACAATATTCAAACATTAGTTATTTCGCCAACGCGTGAATTAGCTGTCCAAACTCAAGAAGAACTTTCTCGCTTAGGCCGTGGCAAACACGTTCGTGTCCAAGCTGTCTATGGTGGTGCTGATATCGGCCGCCAGATCCGTGCTTTAAAAGATGGTCCTCAAATTTTAGTCGGTACACCTGGTCGTTTATTAGACCATATCAATCGTCGCACCGTTAAACTGGAACACATCCATACGGTTGTTTTGGACGAAGCCGATGAAATGTTAGACATGGGCTTCATCGAAGACATCGAAAGCATTTTGAGCCATGTTCCTAACGAACATCAAACCTTGCTTTTCTCAGCAACAATGCCTAAGCAAATCATGAGCATCGCTGAGAAGTTCATGCAGTCACCTAAGATCGTTAAAATTAAATCTAAGGAATTAACTGCAGATTTGATCGACCAATATTATGTTCGTGCTAAAGAATTCGAACGTTTTGACGTGATGACTCGTTTATTCGACGTTCAAAATCCAAAACTTGTTTTGATTTTTGGACGGACAAAACGTCGTGTTGATGAGTTGGCTAAAGGATTGCAAGCTCGTGGCTTTAATGCCGAGGGTATCCATGGTGATTTAACTCAGCAAAAACGGATGAGCGTCTTACGCCAATTCAAGAATGGTGAGTTACAATATTTAGTTGCGACTGATGTTGCCGCACGTGGACTTGATATTTCCGGTGTGACTCATGTTTACAACTACGATATTCCCCAAGATCCAGACAGTTATGTGCATCGTATTGGCCGTACAGGCCGTGCAGGTGCTACTGGTGTCGCCGTAACTTTCGTCGCACCAAACGAAATGAGTTACTTACATGCCATCGAAGAATTAACTCGTGTGCGCATCACACCGCTCAAGCCACCAACGCCTAAAGAGGCATTACGTGGTCAAATCGATGCCGCAATCGCGACGATCACCGACATTGCAACTAATGGCGATGTGAAACGTTTCGAAGCGCCTGCTCAAGAATTGCTTGAGAGTTTCTCTGGCGAACAAATGGCTGCGATTTTGTTGAAGACAATGGTTAAAGATGCAAATGAGATCCCTGTTCATATTGCACCAGAACGCCCATTACCTTCACGCAAGACGTCATCTCACTCATCACGTAATAATGGTGGTGGTCATGGACGTGGCGGTCGTAACGGCGGTGGTCATGGTCGTGGTTATTCATCTCGTGGTGGAGACAGTTCACGCGGTGGTGATCGTCATGGTAGTCGTGACTCAGGCAGTCGTGGCGGCGATCGTCGTAGCAGTAGTAGTCGTGACTCAAGTCGCAAACGCGATACTGGTCGGGATCATTCAAGCAGTCGTAGTTTCACGATTCGCAAGAACCCTAACGCTTAATTCGGACTTAATCGAAAGCTGCTCACACTCAGTTTTGAGGTGTGCGGCTTTTTTTGTATCACAGATATTGTGCGCTTAAACGGGTCTTTGTCAAATAGTGTTGGTGGAGATTTATGAGCGATATCTGAATTTACAGATATCGCTTTT
>NZ_RHOW01000093.1 GCF_003946215.1 Lapidilactobacillus mulanensis | reverse complement strand
TGTAAGCGGTAAATAATCACCCGTTTTAAAAAGACAACCAAACTTCTCGATTTTGAGAAATCTGGTTGTCTTTTGTTAGGCGGCATTTTTAGCTTGATGCTTGTCCGTTGTTTTTTTATTTTGATGCCGAGCACCTGGATAATGCCATGGTAAATAAAACGCTAACTGCGCCGGATCGGCGAAATCTGGTTGTTGCGGCAGTTCTTTTAACAGATAAGTAATGTAAGCTCGTGGATCAATGCCGTTGGCCTTGGCACTTTCAATTAAAGTTAGCCAAATGGCGGTTGATCTGGCTCCGGCTGGACTCGTACTGAAAAGCCAGTTTTTTCGGCCGATCACAAGACGCTTCATATTGCGTTCAGAAGCATTATTGCTCCAGTCCATCATGCCAATATTGATTAACCGATCTAAGGTCGGCCTTTGATCAACGGCGTAAGTGATTGCCTTGCCTAAACGTGATTTAGGTAGTACCTGTGCCGAAGCGATCCATTTCCAGAAGCGCTTAAGTAGCTTGCGAATCTGACTATGTCGTCTACGCCGCCGCACGCGCGGGGAAAAATGCTGCCATTGTCGTTCATGGGCAAACATCTCATCGATCAATGTCAGGGGGACACTTGCTACTGTTTTACCGTTAACTTGGGCGGCATCGTAAAACTTACGCCGCACATGGGCCCAACAACCGACCCGAGTCACACTGTTTGCTAACAAGTTATAGCCGGCATAACCATCGCACTGTAGGATACCAGTGAAGTTCTGGTATAATTTTTGGGCGAAGGTGCCTGAACGTGTCTTGCTATAAGCATATAAAATAATTTGCTGGGGACATTGTTTGACCGTTCGGGCCACCCACATATAGGATTTTGCGGTTGCGGCTTTACCTGATTCACGTAGTACTTGAATTGGGGTCTCGTCACCTTGCAAATAGCGCTGCGCGCTGATTGCTTGCCACAATAGGTCGTAGATTGGCGCAACCATTTGACTTGATTTAATGATCCAGTTGGTCGCCGTGGCTTCTGAAAGTGCGATACCTAGTCGCTTCCAGTTGGGTAATTGCCGATATAACGGCGTACCTAAGATAAACTTTTGACAGATGATCTCGGCAACCACCGAAGCTGAAGCGAGACTATGCGGAATTAAAGCTGCTGGTGTGTGCGCTTGAATTAAATGCGCAATCCCATCTTCTAGTTCACATTCAAGGCACTTATAGGTGCGCGTATAAATACGCTCACGATAGAGTTTAGCCGGAATAAAATGCAGTTCTTCACGGACAAACTTTTTGCCAACGCTGGTTAGCTTATGACCTTGGTCACACTGTTGGCCAGTTAAATCAATCATTGTTTCTTTAACCGCCAAATGGCGGCTTAAGCTTTCTTGCCGGGTTTTTTTACGCTTTTTCTTTGCCGGTACTTGATCTGTGGCGCTGCTTTGTTGGCCAGTTTGCTCTGGCGCGCTAAAAACACCGTCATTACCTTCCAGTAAAGACAGCTGATTAGGGTCCATTTGTTCTGATTTTTGACCATAAAGTTTTTTCGTCAAGTATGCGACCATCTCTGTCAATTCGGCCACCTGTTTGCGTAACGCCGCAATTTCTTCTTCTGGGGTCATTAGCCCACCTACTCAGTCCGTATTTTATGAATTGAGTTTACCACGTCTCCTTTAGCTTGAATAGTTATTTTTCATGTCCAGGTGGACATGTTTTATGAATAGTGGCGTCTAACGACCAACCGCTGAGTAATCGCCGCAATTGTTTGGCATTCAGTTTGCGTAATGCATTCTGATTAGTCGGCCACTGTAACCGCCCATTTTCAATTCGTTTGTAAAGTAATAAAAAGCCATCACCGTCCCAGTAGAGCGCCTTAAAGCGGTCTTTCCTAGTACCACAGAATAAATAGAGCGCCTGATTATAAGGATCCAATTCAAATTGATCTTGAACAACGCCGGCTAAACCGTCGATGCCGCGGCGAAGATCTGTTTTACCGCACACTAAATAGACTTGGCGAATTTGCCGTTGATCAATGATCATCGGTGAACACCGCCTTTAAAATTGCTTCTAAAATATAGTTATT
>NZ_RHOW01000092.1 GCF_003946215.1 Lapidilactobacillus mulanensis | reverse complement strand
CATGCCGTTCAAGAATGTGCATAAACACTTTAATTATTTGATTGTCCTCTTGACAGGAGCCGAGCCCGGGCTGCTTTTTTTGTGTTTGTAAATATTATGCGGTTCCGGCTAAATTTGTGGTGGGAACTGGGAAACTGCTGTGGGGACGGCTCCAAGCTTTTGGGAACCCACCAAAAGTTTTCCGCCTGAAATGTGAGCTCTTCCAAAATCGGAAAGATCTCACATTTCCCCTTTCTGTAAATTCGCAAAGTACGCTCATCAACAGAAATGCCACTGCAGTCCCAGTTCCCACCACAAATTTTGCCTATTCTATTCTAGAGAGCTCAGTATATTTAGCGTTGGATATTTAAATTACATTTCTATATCTAAACAATATTTTTTCAACGCGTAAAACGAGAATTGTCAATCTAGGTAGTGGCTGTTTAATTAGGCCACCATATCTTTAACCTTCGTAGTAAATTTATAGCGAATTTGATAGGTTACTCCTTCTGATTCTGCCAAAACAAAAATTGGTATAGCAAAAACCCGCATCAGGGCCAACACATTGCTCAGGACGATTGCCCCATCGATCTTTACGGCCAACGATTCAGCGGTTCGAGTGTTCACCAAATCAAGCCCCAGTGAACCCTTCATAAAGGCAAACCGGCGCTCTATGGCACCTCGTCGATTCTCGGCGTCAGTATCTTTTCGGCGTTGTTCAGTGTTAACGTGTTTCGGATGACGCCCCAATTTGGGACCACAGATGCGGATACCTAAGTCTTTGCATAGCTTCAGGTTCTCTCGATTACGATATAGCGTGTCTGCTAGTACTTCATCAGGATAATGTCCGTGCAAGTCAAAGTAGTGGTCCAAGGTCTCCTTAAAGTCTTTGCCTTCAGAGAAGGCATTAAAGTCGAAGCGTTCGATATCGATTACGCCTTCGCTTAGAGAACAATCAATCTTCGCGCCGAATTCTACTTTGGCATTTGCTTTGCCACGCTGAATCGGGCGGATGTATGGCTGTTGGAGACTGACAATACGATTTTCGACGCGATGCGTCTTATGGGTATACATGTACCACTGTTGGTCAAACAAGATCCGAATGACTCCCAGGCGGATTGCCTGCTTTTCTGGCAAAGTTGCCCCAAGGTCTAAGAACTCGTTGATGTAGCGCAGATCGCGACGAACGTATTGCAATTGTGCTTTGACCTGCTTATGAAAGCCGCCGCGTTGTTGCTTTGGATGGCGCGAAAACGCCGTCCAACAGTGTTTGGCTTCACGTTTATACATGCGTGGGTTCGGCACACCCAATTGGTGTGACATATCGATTGCCATCGCTTCAAGATTGAGCCGAGCCTGATTGAGCAACACAGTATCTTGCGGATACTTGATTTTAACGGGTACCGCTGTTGCATCAGTGATGACTGTGTCTACCTTGAACGGGACCAACGCTTCAATCTTAGCCCGGACAGTGTCGTTGATGATATTGGTAATCAGCTCAGAAATGTCGGCAATCCGCTTGCGAAAGTGAGCCAAGCTGGAGTAGCTGAATGGCGCCACTGCTTTGTACTCAGACAAACCAATGAAGTATTGAAGCGCCGGTGTATCCCGAATCGTCGCAACTACACCACGATCTGTTAGCCCCATTCGTTGTTGAATCAAACCAGCACCATAAAGCATGCGAAAAGGCTTCGCAGCGCGGCCAAGATTCTTGGTAAACTCCAATTGGTATGCGTCATCGAGCGCCTTCCATGGCATAACCTCCGCCAATTGAACCCATTCGTTATCTGGGCTAAGAGGTGTGCTTAGACCAGCGCCAAAAGATTCAAATGATAGTTGAAGCGGGCTGTGACGATATGCCATGAGATAACCTCCAAGGATATTCTGGAAAAATGCACGAGAAATGTGCGAAATCGGTAATTTTCTATGGATTTATTATAACGCAATAATGAGCCTATGGGTTGAAATGCCTGAACGTTATAGTTTTTAAACGGCCACTAGGTACACGACCAATTTAAAAATAGGCGCAAGATACAGTCAAAAAGCTATTGTTACGGCTTTTCAGACTAATCTGCACCTATTTTAAAATTTGGGGTCTTTGTCAAATAGTGTTGGTGGAGATTTATGAGCGATATCTGAATTTACAGATATCGCTTTTT
>NZ_RHOW01000091.1 GCF_003946215.1 Lapidilactobacillus mulanensis | reverse complement strand
TTAGAATCTATGTTTTAAAAAAAGGACGAGAGGCTTTTCTATTTACACATAAAATTTGACACTCTCTAAACAGGGAGAAGAAATGAAATCATTTCTTCTCCCTGTTTATATATATCAGTAACTCTTATGAATTAGAACTAAACAAGCGTGAATTGTGTTTCCTGAACATTATTGGAATCCTTCCCAATAAATAAATCAAAATCTCCAGGCTCAATCGTATACGACCCAGTCTGATCGTAAAAGCCTAGTTGATCACTACTTATTTCAAATGAGACAGTTTGCTTTGAGTTTGGATCAAGGTGTATTTTTTGGAAATCAATCAACCGTTTCACTGGTTGTACAACACTTGCAACACAATCATGTAGATACATTTGAACAGTTTCATCACGGGGCAATATGCCGGTGTATGTTATTTCGATTGATGCTTCTACTGTTTCGTTGGAATGTAGTGTCTCTCTAGATAATTGAATTTCTCCATAGTGTGTCGTACCATATGATAACCCATATCCGAATGGAAACAACGGTTGAGTTGGTGCATCAGTGTATCGTGAAACGAATCGACCCACATGTTGAGAATCTTTTTCGGGTCGTCCTGTTGCTAAATGATTATAATAAATCGGATATTGTGCCTCCGAGTATGGGAAGCTCATCGATAGACGCCCAGATGGATTATAATCGCCGAAAAGTATATCTGCAAGCGCATGCCCACCCTCAGTTCCTGGGAACCAGGCTTCAATAACGGCTTCTGAATTTTTAGCAACATCAGTCAGCACAAGTGGTCGGCCACTAATAACGATCGTGATAATTTTTTTTCCAGTTGCCACAAGTTCGTCAAATAAATCTTGTTGATTGGTTGGTAAGCGAAGTTTGGTGCGTGAACCCGCTTCCCCACTTTGAAGAGTGTGCTCCCCACAAGCAAAGATGATTAAATCAGATTGTTTTGCAGCAGAAATTGCGCGCTCATGATTCTGCAACTCCGCATCATTATCAGAGAGCAGCTGAATTACTTGATCAGAATTCATGCCAGCGTGTAGCAAAAATTCTTTGTCGCGAATGATATCTGTTCCCTTTTCTACAGAGAGCGCACTACCATCGATATGTTCCAGAATACCATCTTCAATGGTGACGGTATTCTTCGTATCGCCATGAACAGCCCATAGCCCTAACATGCCACGTTCATTGGCATAGGGACCAATTAAAGCTATTTTTTGATTGATCTCTGGATCTAATGGCAAGATATTGTTGTCGTTTTTTAGAAGAACCATCGACTCACGGCTAACTTGACGTGCTGTCTGACGTTTATTATCGGTGAGTATATCGTCTTGTTCTAAAGAATGAGATGCTCCACGATATGGATCTTCAAATAATCCCAACTCGTTTTTAAGACTTAATACACGCCAGACGGCCTCATTTAATTTAGATTCGCTTAAATGACCTTCTTCAAGTAATGGTTTTAACCCATTAGCATAGCAAGGTGATTTCATATCAATATCAATACCAGCATCTAGTGCTTTATCTGCAGCATCTTGACTATCCTTTGCAAATCCATGTTGGGTCAATTCATATACGGAAGCATAATCACTGATTACGATCCCCTTAAATCCCCACTGTTCACGCAACACTTTATTGAGCAGCCACTTATCTGCCGTTGCAGGAACGCCATTAAGTGTTGTTAATGACGTCATCACCATCTTTGCGCCCGCATCAACCGCAGCATGATAAGAGGGGAGGTAGTTCTGGTATAAATTAGGCAATGACATATCGGCAGAATTATATTCACGCCCTGCTTCAACAGCGCCATACGCAGCAAAATGCTTCACACATGAAACAATGCCTTTACCTTTCTTTAAATCATGTTGAAATCCGCGAACCATGGCAGTCGCAAATCTAGAATTAAGATATGGATCTTCACCAGTTGATTCTAATACTCGACCCCAACGTGCATCGCGCACAAGATCTACCATTGGTGCAAACGCAACTTGTGTACCACCTGCATATGCTTCTTCGGCGGTATTCTGATATGCTTTTTCGATTAGATCTGGATTCCACGAAGAACCCATACCAAGCGGAATTGGATAAACCGTTTTATAACCGTAGACAATATCTGACATAAAAAGAAGTGGGATTGCATGGGCTATACTCCTACTTAAGTAGACAAGCAAATAATCAAAGCTTGTACACTTAGGAAGGAGTTTTT
>NZ_RHOW01000090.1 GCF_003946215.1 Lapidilactobacillus mulanensis | reverse complement strand
ATTGGAATTCTAAATTAACTTATGGGGTTATGTATCCTGTTAAGGCGTCGTTCTTGAAGTCAGAAGGTAGCAACTTCGGTAAAGCTGCAACTGATGGTATTCTCTACAATGGGCCTTATATTTTATCGAACTTTACTGCTAAGTCAGTAATCGAATATAAAGAAAACAAAAATTATTGGGATAAGAAAGACGTCCATGTTAAGACAGTTAAGTTAACTTATAATGATGGCTCTAACCCTGATGCATTATACAAATCATTTGCCAAGGGTGATTATACCTATGCACGAGTTTTCCCAACCTCTGCTGATTACAAGAATGTTGTTAAACAAAGTAAGAACAACATCATTTGGTCAGAACAAGATGCATCTGTTTATAACTTCACCTTTAACTTGAGCCGTGGTTCTTACAATGCAACTTCTAAGACAACGGACAAGCAAAAGGAAGACACTAAGAAAGCAGTCTTGAACCGTAATTTCCGTTTAGCCGTACAATTTGCCTTTAACAAGACATCTTATAATGCACAATCAAAAGGCGAGGCCGGTGCAACTAAGTCATTGCGTAATGAAATGACACCACCTAGCTTCGTATCGATCGATGGTCAAGATTACAGCAAGCAAGTTGAAAAAGATTTAACTTCAACGGATTCATCTGCTTGGGGTAGTATTAATTTAGCTGATGCACAAGATGGTACTTACAATCTTAAAAAAGCCAAAGAATACATGGCTAAGGCTAAGAAAGAACTTGAAGCTGAAGGTGTTTCTTTCCCAGTTAAGTTAGACTTACCTGCTGATCAAAAAGCAGTATCAACTTTGAACCAAACAAAATCATTCAAGAGCACCGTCGAAAAGAACTTGGGTAAAGACTTCGTTAATGTTGATATTCAATTATTATCTGAAGACAAATATCTCGTTGCTACGTATCAAGCAGCAACTGGTGCTGACAGTGACTTTGACATTAGTAATGCTTCTGGCTGGTCACCTGACTATGATGATCCTTCGTCATACTTGGAAATCTACTCACCAGAAACTGGTTCAATGTTACAGACTTTAGGTCTTGAACCTAGTGCAACTGTTGCAGGCAAAGATCCTTCGGCAGCTGCTAAAAAGACAGTCGGCTTCGATGAGTACCAAGAGTTATTAGACAAGGCATCAGCAATTACTAATGATAACAATGCACGTTACAAGGCATATGCGAAGGCAGAAGCTTGGTTATTGAATAGTGGCGTTCAAATCCCTGTATACTCATTGGGTGGCGCACCATACGTATCTCAAGTTGTTCCTTACACAACTGGTTACGCTCAATCAGGTTTGGCTTCTGCATATAAAGGCATGAAACTTCAAGCTAAGCCAGTAACACTTGCACAAAGAAATAAAGCTAAGAAAGCATGGGACGCTAAACGCGCAGAAATCGCCAAAGAAGAAGCAAAAGATTAAAAACCTCGATTGAATCACCGCAGATTCCAATCTATAATCTGAATTAAGTTCCAAATGTCCTATGCTGAGATGTGGGGATAAGTCTAATCACTTATCCTCACATTTTTGTGTTCTCGTCACAATTTTAAAAAAGTAGTGAAATAGGCCACGGGCTATAAACACGCCTACACGTGATTAGACACTGCGGATGAGTAAATGTATTCATGAAGGAACAAACGAGCTCAGTGAGCCTAATACTGGCGTTTAAACGATGTTAAATATAATAGGTAGTTCTTTTAAATTTGCGGTGATCGATTCGTCATGCGTTTGTTCTGCTGCGACTGCTCATAAATTTCTAAGAAAAAAAGCCTAACCGTGAATATTCACCCTCATAAATCATCAAATCTTCATTAAAACGCAACGATTTCGTAATTTTTTTAAATTCGTGCTATACTTTGATGTATTAGTGTTGACAACGCTTTTTATGGGATTATTTCAAAAAATAATTCTAGAAAAGTATTGACATCAAACTCTAATAATTGTACTATTTTACCAATTTCTAAAAACGTTTGCGGTGATTCGTTTGATGAGAGAAAATAAGAGATTATAGGTTGGAGGCTTTTTTCTATGAAGTGGCAAAAGAAAGGATTACTGACTGCAATGTTGGTCAGTGTTGCTTTACTTGGTGCTGCCTGTGGCAATTCAGGTTCATCAAGCTCAAGTGACAAAGCAAGTACGGAGTATGCTTATGTTTATGCAACAGATCCAGATACATTTGATTACACGGTGACATCACGTTCAACGAATAGCAATCATTTAGAGAACTTCGTTGAAGGCCTGCTTACACGTAACAAGTATGGCGAACTTGTTGGTGCCGTTGCTAAGTCATGGGATGTTAGTAAAGATGGGTTGACTTATACTTATCATTTACGCACGAACGACAAATGGTCCGACAGCGAAGGTAACGAGCAAGGCACAGTTAAGGCTCAAGACTTCGTGACTGGTTTGAAACATGCCGTTGCAGCTAAGTCAGAAACTTTAT
>NZ_RHOW01000009.1 GCF_003946215.1 Lapidilactobacillus mulanensis | reverse complement strand
AACCAGATTTCTCAAAATCGAGAAGTTTGGTTGTCTTTTTAAAACGGGTGATTATTTACCGCTTACAGTGTGAATCCTAGGGGGTGTTTTGCATTGTAAGTTATTCAACTATTGAAAAGCTTAAATTACTTCATGATTATCAGAAATCGGATTATGGTTTAACGGTGTACTCCGATTACCATGGTGTCCGACCAGCAAACATGAGTAAGTGGATTAAGCAATTCCTACTCGCTGGATTGGCGGGATTAATTAGACCTAAGCATAATCAGAAGTACTCATTAGAGACTAAGTTAACTGCTGTAAAAGCTTATCTTTCTGGCAAGTATACTAATCAAGCAATTCTCCAGCAGTATCAAATTAGAAATATTTCTCAACTACATCAATGGGTTATCAGTTACAATAATGACAAACTCCGAGTTAATCAGACAACGAGAAAGCGAGTCAGAAAAATGGGACGAAAAGTAACCTTTGATGAAAAGAGGCAGATTGTCCGATGGACAATTGAACATAACAATAACTATAAAGCGGCTGCAGAGAAGTATGATATTAGTTACCAACGAGTTTATTCTTGGGTACGGAAGTACCGAGTAAATAGCGACTGGGAAGTACTAAAAGATAACCGTGGGCGTAATAAAGGAAAAGAGCCCACTAATGAACTAGAAAGACTAAGGAAACGAGTTCGTGAGCTAGAAGCTCGTGACCGTGAACGGGAGCTGCAAATCGCTTTTGCAAAAAAATTAGTCGAAATACGCAATCGGGAGGTGAAACGACCGGACGATATCAAGCGATTCAAGAAATGAACAATGAAGGTTATTCTATTAGTGAATTGACCAAGGTCGCTGGAATTACTAGACAAGCTTACTACAAATGGCTGAAACATGAACCGACTAAATATGAGATTGAAGAATCGGAGATTCTCCAATTGATTAAACAGTTAGAAAATGAACACAAGCAAAGCGTTGGCTATGACAAAATGACTAGGTTAATCAAGTTAAGTCATCAGATTCCTTATACCGTCAATAAGAAACGAGTCATTCGCATTATGAAAGACCATAGTATCAAAGCTGACTATCGTCAGCCAACCCATAAACGTATTCAAGCCCAGCAAACTTATGAAGCTGAAAATATTCTTAACCGACAATTTGACCAAACCGCAGCTAACCAAGTTTGGGTTACGGATACGACGGAACTAAATTACGGAATCCGGCTTAATAAAGTTCGTCTACATGTAGTATTAGATTTATATGGTCAATATCCAGTAAGCTGGTTAATTACACCTACAGAAACCGCTGAAGGAGTAGTTCAAGTGTTCGAGCAAGCACGGATGAAGGAAGGAGCACTAGCTCCGTTAATTCATACTGATCGTGGTGCGGCGTATACTTCCAAAGCATTTAATCAGTATTTAGTAGTTAATGATGAAGGCGGCATCGTGAATTAACCAAGTGAGCGTAAAAATTGACCACACTCGGCGAAAGAATTGACCAACTTATGCGAAGAAAATTGACCATACGACTAAAAGAACCCACTAAAGTGGGTTCAAACATTGTTATTGCTCTAGGTATTCTTTGATCAATTTAATACCAATATCAACGAGCTCATTCTCACTGATCTGTTCGTCGCTTTGAAGCATGGCCATCGTTAACCGATCCG
The DNA here is from genome assembly GCF_003946215.1 of Lapidilactobacillus mulanensis. GTDB lineage: Bacteria > Bacillota > Bacilli > Lactobacillales > Lactobacillaceae > Lapidilactobacillus > Lapidilactobacillus mulanensis. The sequence goes on along the minus strand of NZ_RHOW01000009.1, from coordinate 73,219 downwards.
ATCAATCAATTTATTTTCAAAGCTTTCCTCTATCGAGTTAAGAAAGTAGTAACTAGCGATCCGATTACGCACATCTTCTGGAATCATACAGAGTCACCTCGTAATCCATAGCGTTCACGCATTGATTTATCGCCTTGAATTAAAATCGGATAGGCATCATGGATAATGCGATCAAGGATTGCATCGGCTATTTGTGGATTACCTAGTTTATTATGCCATCCATCTAGCGCAAACTGTGAACAATAAATGGTTGATGATTGATGTAATCGACTTTCTACTAGCTCTAAAACATAGGTAGACTGCTCTAAAGACAACTCTGTTAACAACCATTCGTCAATGATTAAAACATCGACTTTTTTATAGCGAGCTAATATTTTATGAAAGTTTCCATTAGCTTCATGCTTAGCTACAGCTAAGTCGTCTAAAAGTTCTGGCAGCCGAACATACTTCACCTTATAAAATTGGCGACATGCTTCTATGCCTAAGGCATTAGCGAGCCAAGTTTTACCATTACCAGATGCGCCCATCAAAATAATATTATGATGCTCACGAATGTAGTTCCCTGTTGCTAGTTTTTGGATTAGCTTACGATCCAATTTGCGATCTGGCAAATAATCTATTTCGGCTAACGCAGGCTCTATACTCGGAAAATCAGCGCTGTGTAATAGCCGACTAAGCTTATTAGATTGCTGTCTGGCATAAGCACCATCGACAATTAATTCAAACTTATCTTCAAAATCCATTTGTTGGTATTCTGGTTGCTGTTCCTGAACTTCTAAAATCTCAACCATAGCGTTGAGTCGCATTTCTCGTAATTTACGCTTAGTTTCATCTGATGTCATTATCTTTTTCCCCTTCGATTCCAAAATAGGCTGCGCCACGCGTGAAGCCATAAGTGTTTTGTGCACTTGCATTGTGAGGTTGCTCCTGTTGTTGGTTACTGCGTAATAAACGCTCGATTACTGGCACCGTTGGTGCTGAGGCAATTTTTATAATATCTTGGCAAGCCTGCTCAATCGCTTCACTGGAGTACTTACGGCCAAAATTCTTTAAACGAAGGGTTGCTTTCAGTGCTTGCTTTTCCACTTTTGCCGATTTAAGCAAATAACGAACGACTTCCGTTGTTGCTTCACCAATACTTTCGGCCCACTTAATTGCTTCTTTTGGGGTGTAATCAAGATACAACTGGTGGTTCTCTGGTAGATGATCATGATTAGTCGAGAATTGACCAAGCTTGCCATAAAGTCGTTTGTGTGAGGCAATACGACTATCTTGGTAAAAGATCTCAACGAGATCTTTCGTAACTTTAATATCAACTTTATTCTGGATATATTCGTAAGGAACAGAATAAAACATATTCTCCACATTAGTGTGGTAATCTAATTGTACAGTGGCAGTTTTCCAGGTTGCCATTTTATAAGGTACCCGTGGTAGAGGCTGTAATGCGAACTGCTCTTCGCTAATAAAAGCGTCTTTACGGTTACCTTTTTTATATTTCTTGGTGAATGGTCGCAAATTAAACTCATCTAATTTTTCCCTAACAGCCTGATTTAATTCTATTAATGTGAAAAACTTTTCGTTACGTAGCGCAGCGATAATCCAAGTTGAAAGGATCTTTACACTACCCTCGACGTTGGCTTTATCTTTAGGTGTTCGGACACGTGCCGGCAATATAATCGTGTTATAGTGACTTGTCAATTCGCGGTAAGTCGAATTAAGCACAGTTTCTCCAGATCGGTGCCTGGTAACACCAGTTTTTAAATTATCTGGGACAAGGATTTCCGTAACCCCACCAAAGTACTTATAAGCGTGAATATGACTAACTAACCAATCTTCTTGTTTCATTGACAAGCGAGCCTCACAGTAGCCATATTGGCTACACGGTAGTGTGGCGACAAATAAATAAGCTTTAACAATTTCTCCTGTATCTGAATCAGTTAGAGACAATGTTGTACCTGCCCAATCTACTTCCATAGTTTCTCCCGGCTTACGCTTTATGCGCATAGTCGCTTTATACTTTTGTGCATATTCGTGATAATACTGACAAAATGTGCGGTAAGCGTAGGGAATAACATTATTTTGACGGCACATTGCCTCATATTCATAGTGTAGTAGTGACAACGTCACATTAGACTTAGCTAGTTCCGTATGGATATGTTCAAAATCTGGCAATTGTCTGCCTTTAGACTCACGCTTTTTATGCGGGAAAAGTAGCGCTTCGAACCATTCGTCATCCATTTCATCAGTGAACGGTGGTACTAACACTTCTTCTTTTGCCCGTTTGATGATCTCTGCAATTTTGGGGCGAGAATTACCTGTAGCTGCAGCGATATTCCGTTGTACGACCTTTTGAGCATGGAGCTCAAGAATCTTACGATACTGAATGGACATAAAAAACCTCCTGTATAATATAATTACGCAATGTATGCGCTATCACATTATACAAGAGGTACCTTAGGGCTGGTCAATCTCTTTTGCAGAACTTGGTCAATTTCTTCGCTTAATGGGGTAAAATTTTATGCCGAAGGGGGTAAATGGGAATGCCGTCATCAAATGATGCCCAACACAGTTATTCAGCACCAGGGACACCGGCTGACAATGCCGTAATAGAACATTGGTGGGCAGATTTTAAGGCTATTTGGATCGCACACCTGCCTAAAGCACAAACATTATTAGAACTAGAAGGACAAGTTAGAGAAGGAATTACCTATTTCACTGAAAAATTTATCTCAGCGAAGAGAAATGACCTTACCGCAGCGGAATACCGTTTTGGCAAAGCCAACTAATTTTTATTATTTAATGTGTAAACTTGACAGGGCACAGTACCACTTTAAAGGCAATTATTTTTATTATTTATTGTGAAATTCATTCAATAAGTATAATTGGGTAATCTTTTTTATCATCTTGAATTTATACTTATAGGTATAAAAAAATGATCTCAAACCTATTAAGGAATGAGATCACTACACAATACTAATAGAATCGGAGCAGATCCTATAGATGAAAAGTCTAAAAGCTACTAGGAAATTGGACAACCAACCCCATTATTGAAATGAGATTAGAGTTATTTTACTACAATGATTTTATGGTGACAAGATGTGTTTGAAGTCCAAAGTCGGATTCCAGCTTATTAAATTCCAGATAATACTACCCAATTATTATCTGCTTTCTTGAGTAGTAATGTATATTGCGATAACTGTGTCATATCAGTATCGATATCAATGTACTTAACGGTGACATCGACCTTAATATTATCGCCTTGTTTATGGAATGTGGGGTTAATCAATTCAGCAAAGCGATAATTTTTATTGATCGGTTTAGTACCATCTTTGACATAGTATTTCAGTTCATTAGCGGTGCCTTTTGGGTAGAGAGTGAAGAAAGTTGTTAGAAATTTATTGATTTGATCAATCGTTTCAGTATCAAGCGTACTATCAGACTGTTGGATTGATTCTTTAACCCTTGCCTTAGTTGGTGCTGCAGCGATGGTTGGATTCTTAACGATTACCATGTCACCGCTAGTATTTTGCATAACTACGGTTGAATAAGTGGCAGTAATGTCTTTAGACTTTTTATCTTTGTCGGTTCCGGTTTCAATTGATTGTTGCAGGGAAAACAGAACTCTAAATTGATTAGTAGTCAAATGTTTAACTTGCCAGATTTTAATACTATTGACTGTAGATTTAGTTGGAATATCAGATCGAACTGAATCTGAGTTCAAAGTGACTAAGCTTTCCATCATATACTGGTTAAGTTGTTTCTGTCTGTTATCAAGAACTTCATGGTTTGGTTCCCAAGTGTAATAAATCTTAGCAAAGTCAGTGACAAAGGTACTAATGGCGTTAGTGTCGATAATCTTGGCTTTAACGATTTGACGTTCGTGGATTGTGTGCTTGTCAATTGCAGTAAAGTTCTTATAGACACCGAATACAACGCTTAAAATTAAAATCAACCAACAAAAAAGTGCCGTCTTACGGCGCACACCTAAAGTTCTAACTTTGGGGTTCTCGGTAGTGTTTTTTGTTTTGCCTTGTTTTTTTGCCTTTATCGGTTTGTTGTTTTTCTTATTGTTCTGAGCCTTAATATCTTTACGAGATTTAATTCTGGATTTATCTCTCATGTAAATTGTCCTTTCTTGATTTCATAGGTTTGGTAGAAATCAGGGTAATCTTTTAGAAAGCGACTGAAGATTTCTTTTAACCTGAATTTTTTATAAGTGAGGTAGTCCATGTCTGAATAAAGATCAAATTTATCATCATTTTCAAAATACTGTTCGGCCAGGTATAATTCACGTCCTAAAATATAATCTAAATCCTCTTTGTTAAACTTTTTATTAGAGCTGGACAGCCAAGCACTAACAGTCTCTTGATGATTGACTGCTAGACGGAACTCCCGACGTTGACCGCGTTTGAAAAGGGGAATATTTTGAATGAAGTGATTAGCAGTATTTGTTAGATCAACGACATTAGGTAAATGTTGATCAAAAAATTTAATGCGTTCCCATTCAGAAGACAAGTAATCTAATTCCTTGTTCCGCAAACCACGATTATCTTGGTAGTCCAGATCAACGTGTTCATCACGTAGTACATGATCAATTGCGGCCGTTAGTAACCACATCCATTTGTCGTAAGTGTAGCCATCTTGATCATCCAATAAATTCACCTCATTTCTTGATCCGACCGGCACCAATCAAATGAGCTTGCCAATAGGTGCTTTTTAAATCGGCATACCCAAGCGGATCACCAGCGTTGTACATGCGCATATTACCGACATAGATACCAACGTGGGTCACATAATCAGCGCAGGCATAAGTTGAGTGAAAGAAAACTAAATCGCCAGGTTTGGCACTTTTAATAGGAACATGATTGGTAAAGTCATATTGAGCCTGGGCTGTTCGGGGTAACTTGATTCCGGCCTTGCCGAAGCTCCACTGAGTTATTCCAGAGCAATCAAAGCCAGTACTGGGGCTACCGCCACCAAAGACATAAGCGGTCCCTTGGTATTTTAAGGCTTCAGTCATAATGGCTTTAACGGTTTTATCTGAAAAATTAGCACTACCGCTACTGGTTAAATATTGAGAAACTAATTTAACGTAATACATATTTCCATAGGCATAACGCCAACCATCAGAAACAGGGTTAGTATAGGTAACTTTACGACCACTAGCTTTGTCCTTTGCAAAGTTACTAGCATTTTCAAACGAGTATTTTTTACCATGCTTGGCAACATAGTCTACGAAGCCGCCACCATAGTTATAGCTTTGAATAGCGGTATTGGTGTCAGCGCTAACGGACTTAATGCTTTTAATTAAACTAGCGAAATACTTAACACCTTGTTTAATCGAGGCATCTGGAGATAAGCTACCAGGCGATTGACCTAATGATTCACTAGATTGCATCACGTCACTGCCTTTACCGCCGGATTCAACTTGCATGATTGATAAGATAACCATGACTTGATCGGATATGCCGAATTCTTTGCAGTATTTTTCGACTACTGCTTTATACTTCAGCACTTCAGGCGATAGGTTCATGCCATCCATAGCTAGCTCAGTCATTGTCTGGTCCTCATCATCGTCACCAACAATCGCCACGCTGAAAAAAAGTAGGCTGATTAAAAGTAAGGGCATTGCTGCCAACACGATCCACTTTTTGATTTTCATTGGCCTTTACCTCGTGGTGGTTTAAGCTCTTTTGTAGGTCGAGATATTGGTTTATGGACCTTTAAGTTCAACGGCTTATTCTGTGATGAATTGGTCGACCGAGGATTAGTTGTTATCGGTTCAGATTGAGGTGATACAGGTTTGAATGAAGTTGTTGCTTGCTGGGTAACTGGAATTTTGAATGTATCATTTTTAAGAGTTGTTGGCAGTGGTTGATCAGTTTGTTTTGGTCTTTGTAATGGGTCAGATTGTGGCATTTGTTTTGATTGCTGGTGATTAAGTTGTTTAGATGTCTTTAGATCAGATGGTAACGGTGCTGTTTGATGATCAGTGTTAGGTGGTGTAAGTGCTAATTTACGATTTTTCATTTGTTCTCTTCGCCGTTGATTAGCTAATTCACGATTCTGTTGATTGTCTTGGCGTTGATTTTTTACACCTTGTTTAAATCCATCAATTCCATTCTTAGCAATTTTTTTAGTGTTTTCTTTACCTTGATGTAAACCATACTTAGTGTTTGTCGGTAAATTCGTTAGATTGTCTTTAGATTTTTGGGCTGTATTGGCCAATTTACGCTTGGTATCAAGTAAATTACCAACCTTACGACCGGCGTTTTCCATCGGCTTCTTCTTACTTTCACGTTTATCTGGCGGTTTTTGTCCTTGATTAGGCTTTCTCTTTTGTGTTTGTTGTTCATTAGAACCAGCATTTGGACTACTTGACCTTTTAAGACCGCGTGAAAGGGCACCACCGAGTGCGGCATTACCAATTAGTTGCCGCATTACTCGATTACCGCGGCGAGTTATACGGCTAGCACCATTTTGTGAATCAGAGCTGTGCAGTTGCATCATGCCCATAAGATCACTAAGCTTCATCCAAATACCACCAAAAATAACGATCTGTAGAAATGCAACTAAGAAAAATGGTGTTGTTGCGGATAGAGAATAAATCATGGTGGATAGACAAAATGCCATAGTGAGAACTAATGTAATACCGGCGCGCATCATGACCGTATTAAATAACCGCATGACGGTTGTTTTCATTAGTCCATTGAAGCTCGGAATCATCGCTAGTAAACAACTAATGGGCATGAATATGGCATAGATAATAAATAAGATTTGGCTGAAAATCATAATCGCGGTCAACATGAAAACAAATATCGTAATGGCAATATTGAATAACACTACAAAAGTGGTTACACCTAGCCGATTAACTGTTTTGACTGCGGATAGATTATCGTTATCTTTATCTTCAATTTCACTTTTTACTAGATCGGTACGTGTTTTTCCTTTCTCTTTAAAAGGATCTGTTTTAACTAAGTCCTCAATCCGTTTCTCACCAACTTTTTTAGGATCTGAATCACCAAATTGGAGTAGCGTCCATGGCTGCTTAACTTGAACGACAAACAAGGTGTCACGAATTGCATCAACGCCATCCTTAGAGGAGGCCTTTTTATTGGACATAATCATTTTGGAGCCGGTATTGAGTGCGGAGGTACTGATATCGGATGAAAATTCATTGATTTTCCCAATGTAGTCTGGTGAGTAGGCGATAAAACTAGCTGATAAGAGGAAAATCATCACGAAATTTACGACTGCTGAAATGGCCTTAGACGTTTCGCGTTTGATCAGGCCAGTGTAAGCAACATAAACACCAACAATTGCGATCAAAAGCAATAACATGCCTGGATAGAAGCCATCACTGGAAAATCCGTTTTTAGAAACTCCGGCCAGTAATTGCATGTTTTTACCGATGGCCGCCGTTGTGTCTTTGATGAAATCCAATGAATAGGCTTGTTGAATTAGATATCCAGTTGCATATGAAAGATAAACAGAGACAATCCAGAGAAAGTTGGTAATAGCGTAAACTGCGTACATAACTGATTTGCCAATACCATCACCCCAGTTCCATGGCAGCCAATCCCAACTGGAATCGACAAAATAATCGAGTTGATAGTTATTGACCGGGTATTTAGAAAACTCATTTTTTGTGTTAACTGTTTCATCAACCAAACCACTCGCACTAGCGGTGGTTGCAGTAATCAAAAGTAAAATTACTAAGGTTGCCAGGATAGTAGCAGTAATTTTTAATGCTCGTTTTGTTCGTGGTGACATCTAATCACCTCCGGACACTTGTGCCTGTGGTGGACGAGTATCGAAGGCATGGTAGAGATGCTCGAAAATGTAGTCAAAGTGGAGTACACCAACATGGCCCCAAATATCTTGAAAGAGGCATTCACCATTATCAAGTGAGCGGAGCCGTTGTTGATTGCCTTCATCTTCGGCGTCTAAGCCAAAGAATTGCAGAGTATTCTTGATCTCAGTAATATCGGTTGAGCGAAAAGCAAATTTCATCCCAATATTATTTTTCATTTTTTCATCCAGTAAATCATTGGCATTTTGCGTTACCAGATAGACACCAGCATTCATTGAACGTCCTTCACGAATGAGTTTCATCGATAAAGTTTTACCTTGGGAAACATTCAGAAATGCCCAGGCCTCGTCTAAATCCACAATTTTAAACATGGAACGATCGGAGTGAATGAAGTCAATCGCAAAGGTGGAGATGATCATTAGCATGGCTACCGATAACATTTCTACCGTGATGTATTCATCTTGGGTTTTATCTGCATCGGGGAGAACTAAGTCAGCAATTTGGATAATATTGATTTTTCGATCTAAGGCAATTGATCTGCGTGCGGTACCATCGGAGAACAATAATGCTGCGAAGTCGTAGTCGGTAAAGGATTCAATGTGATCAGCTATGTTCATAGAGATTGGCGTATTTTCTCGCCTTAACTCATCAATAACCTTTAATAATCCAGGCTGTGGTCCCTGAGTGACATTGCGAATGGCTTTGCGTAGTGTTGGAAATCGCTCGGCGTCACGACTAGAAATACCAGTGAGAAAAGTGAGTGTATCAACGGCTAAACTTTCCGAATCTTTGGGGTTACTCAAAATAATGTAAGGGTCTAACAGTCCACGATTGAGTTCTTCGCTGGTCAAGTTAACAATATTGATATCATCTTGCATGAAATCCAAATCCTTTGCCCAGTTGGTTCGTTCAGACTTTGGATCAAGAATCAGTGCTTGCGCGCCATACAATACGGCGTAGTAAACCAGTAAATTGTTACTAAAAGACTTACCACCACCTAATGAGCCAAGAAAGGCGGCGGAAAGTGCATTTGTTACTGTTCCCTTTAATCCTTGTGCGGCAATATCTGGCTTGATGTAGACGTTACGGCCAGTATCAACGTTGTAACCAACATAGATACCTTCTTTTTCACCAAGGGCTTGCGTGGCCCCAAAGCCTAAAGAAGCAATAAAATCATTAGTCACATACTGGATATAGTCATTCATATAGCGTTTGGAAGCTGGAATAAACTCACTGTGTAGACCTAACATATCACCGAAGGGTCGTACTAACTTGATGTTCATTGAATCGTAAAAATCGAGAATCTGATCAGACCGTTTTTTTAATTCGTCTAATGAGCGGCCACTAACGCGAATAACGTAGGAAATTTTGTACATGGCGTCTTTAGTTTGATCAAGTGTGGCCTCAAGTTCATCAACGGAATCCAGTGCATCGGCCACACCGCGAGTGGTTTCGTTATTAGATTCATACGCGTGGTTGTCCAAATCTTTGAGTTCTTTTTTCTTATTACGGACTTTAGTTAAGGCCTTTTTGTTAGTGACGATTTCTACATTCAATGAAGTATCAACGGGAAAATTAAATTGTTGTTGCTGAAAGTAGAAAATTTCACTGCCGGGAAAATCAAGTTCACCAACAATATCTGATAGTGCTAGGTAGGTAACATAAGAATCAGTTAGCCCGTGGGTGATTTTTAAATAGCGTTGTTTTTGTTCAATCAGCGACCGTGTAGGTTTGATCAAGTCATACTTTTTGATCACTGTGTCATGTTCATTTTCTTGCCGTGGTAGATGGAAATGGTAGTCCTCATAATCTTGACCCGACATCCCATGAATATGTTCCAACAGATAGCCAAAATCATTTTTGTTTAGTGGCCGAATTTTGAAGCGTCGGCCAACTTTATCAGCTAAGAATTGTGCTACCTTGGTAAAGCGTTCTACTTCGGCGTTGTTCATATGCATGAAGTCACCGGTAAATTTTTCGTTGAACTCATTGAAGAAATCCTGAAAGCCTAACGAGATATCTTTCCAAATGCTTTTAGCTGTGACTTCTTTGTCATTGAGCAACAATTTAAAGCCAATATAAAAGCGATAATCAACTTGATTATCGCCAATGGTTTCCGTCAATGCTTCAGCTTGACCATCTATATGGGTTGCCGCAATCTCTTTCAGACTTCCTTTAACTAAGTCCTTGGAACGTTGTAAAGTATCACGCACACTAGCTTCTGTTGCTAACTGCAAAAGATGGATTTTACCATCACGATTTTGTGAAATCAGTTGACGAAAGTTTTCATGTACTTGTTGCTTTTGTTCTGGTGATAAGAAAGAATAATTATAGGGAACCAACTCGTAGTAGGCGAAACATTCGCCATCTTTGTTAAAGACTAAGTTGTTTTCGATATATTTTATGGGAAATTTCATTGTTTCGACCTCCTAACATAAGTGATTTGATCAAGCGATTGCCGTTGGTGCGTTTTGACTGGTTTACCGGCAAAGGTGACTTTAGTAGTAAACGCGTAGGTAATAATGGAACGCAGGAAGCCAAGTGGTCGCTTATTATCAAACGTCTTTTGGCTCATGAACCAGGTAATACCAGCCGGAATACCAAAATACTTTAAAAATGCACCATCAATGAAACTAAGTGGTGGCACGTCAGCTAATAACATCACTACGAATAGAGAAATAATGAACCAAGTCATTTGCGTAAAAGTAACGGGGAAGGGTAAGTTCATATCATTGATCGCGTATAGTACTTTTTCTACTGACCAAATTGAGGTGTAGCTTCTAACTTTCTTCATTGCACACTCCTTTCAAAAAGAAAACTGGCTCATTTGCTAAGCCAGCTTCCGATAAATGCTATTCAGAATATTCATAAATTCCGTTACTGGTAACAAGGTAATTACCTTCAATTTCTAAGTCTCGGCCTAACGCAACATAGTCAATATACAATTGAACCTTATCTGGTAGTTCACCAAATATAAGACCCTCCTCAACGAGATAACTGGCTAGGTCTTCCATGCTGCCTTCATCGTAGTGAGTTATCTCTTCAGCGTGTTCAATTAAATCATCAATATTAGTGAACCAATTGTTGATTAATTCATCCATCGCTGAATAAACTGGACTATCGGCCAGGCTTTCAATACTTTCATAAAGATTGTTTAATTGGTCGATACTTGTATATTGATCAATTTTGAATGGCATTTCATAGTCATGTATGGCATATTCCTCGTATTCATTGTTTAAACCGATCCGTTCCTTAACTTCATCAAAGTCGAGTGGAAAATGGAACCAGGCACCAACTAATTCTCCTTCGTTATATTTACCGAGGTTAGCAATATAAACTTGCATTTCATCAGGTTGCATATGATCACGCTCCTACGACACGATTGAATAAGTTAAGCAATACATCTTTAACACCAGCGGTATTAAACACTAAACCAACTGCAATTAAGGCAATGATGAGGAAGCCAATCAATTTAGAGAATTCTCGTTTGAAGCCTAGAAAAACACCAATAACGGCAATAGCCATCAATACTAAGCTTTGTGCATTACTTGTAAACCAGTTGAATAAATTTTGTCCGAAGTTCATATATAATCATCCTTTTTATTTTTATTTAGTGGCATGATCTCCAAATTATTACGACTATTTTGAAATGGTTAGCCGTGACCAAATTGTTTATTTATAAGATTTAAAAGTTTCAGCTATGGGTCCAATCACTGAAACTACTAGGATCTTTCGACTTCTTTATGATTATCAAAAACCTCGTTTCATTTTTTGCTTTGTTAAAATCGGTAGACCAGTGCGCATTGATGTTTCATATAGCAATTCAAAATACAATTTGTTTTTCATTGGTTTGCCATAGACGCTCCAAAGCGGCGCCGGCCAATAAACAGAAAAGCACCAGTCAAAGTAGATGGCTGGTACTGAAAAATATTCGGTCATTTCAAATAGTTGATAGAAGTTTATATCTTCAACAATTGCAACAAGTGAATTATTATAGTTGTAAATATTTAATATATAGTCTTTAGTACTAGTGGGGAAGGTCACTATTGGCTGATTATCATTCAAAAAAATCACCACCGATTTTATCAGTAATGATAGTTTGTTGTTCTAATAATTTTAGATGACGTTTTTGTAGTTCTACACTTTTAATCATGGTCATTGTTTCAGTATTGCCGTTAAAGGCATCTATTTTAAAGAGAACTTTCAACATTGGCGCGACTTGTTTCTGTATCCAAGCTTTTGTTTTTCTTAAATCAAAAGGCTCAGGTGCTAATGTTAGACGAAGTGATTGGCGATTTTTACCGCAAAATCGGTACCACATTTTATTAAGTGGCCATTTAGTTCGTTCTTGATTGGCTCGATAGTCAACAAAACGTAAATAACGAGTGATGATACCAAAAGCAGTTTTTTCAACATCACGATAGATCAACAAATCTTCAATAGCTAAAGCAGCACGATCATTTTTCAAACGAATTTCAAAACGATTTTTAATTGCGTAGTCATCTGGGTCAATGCCAAATTTTTGATTTTGCTCGGCTGCTTTTTCATAGATGCAAAAGTAGATATCGCTTTTCATTGAGCCAATATAGAGTGTGGCACCTTTATCATTTTTTTCGGGATCATTCATAGGTCCAGATTGAAGGCCTTGAAATCTACGCATCACTGAAATACATTCATTGCGATCACATTTGGTTATTAATTCAGGAATATCAAGTAGGCCGGCCATATCGTTGATTGCTAAATCTATTCGTTTAAAAGTGGCATTTTCTTTCATACAGATGCGAAAGAAATCAAACCAAGTTTCGCCATGAGTGAGTAGGATACCTTCAAATTCACGACAGCCTTGTCCTTTTAACTCAACTAGCGTTCCTAGATTATCCGTTGGTGGGGAGATCATCACTTGAATGTTTGAGAAAACATATTTTGCTGAGTAACCGTAGTACGCCCAATCCTCAAAGAGCATGTAATCAAGGTCAAGCTGTAAAATGTTTTTGATCAGCATCTCGGCGTTATGACTTGGAAAACGAACGCGAACGTAATCAAAAATTAAATTGAGTTCAGGTTCATTTGACCAACGATTTAGTACTTGATCAATTTGCATTTGTAAAGCGCTACTAGCATTACTGTTACCAGCTTCTACTCTTTGTAGATATTGACGGGTGACACCAAGTCGTATAGCTAATTGGTCTTGAGTTATTTTCAGTGCTTTGCGCCTTGATTTAACGGAGTTAGCCCAATCAGACAATCGATCACTTCCTTGTTAAATTTTGTAAATAAAAAATGCAACCTTTTTACGATAGGTTGCATTTTCTTAAATCTATTAATTTAGTTGTTATATCAACGTTTCTACTGTGCACTTTTCTATATGTTAGTCAATTACTACCCCCCTGTGAGATACCGGGGGTTGATGCGGCCGGCTAGCGCCGACCGCCGCTCACGCTCGCGCTTTTCGCGCTGCCGCGCGGCGTGGCGAGAAGGAATACGTGCTATAATAAGATTAATAATTTTTAAATTGAGAAAGATAGGTGAAGAACATAATGGCAGATGACCCTTTGTATGTTCAATGCTATTGTGCTATTGATCATGTGAAAAGTAATGAATCATTAAATATTGATCTAGTTAATATTAATGTTCCGTTTGATGACGAAAAATTACTTAAAGAGTGGGCAGTTAATTTTCGCAGAAAATTTATCTCTGATGACGATTTAATCGAGGAATTAGAAGATACAGGAATTAATGAACCACTTGATTATCTTTTAAGTCGAATTTATCCTACATTAGGTGATAATTTTGCAAATAGTGTAAGGATTGGGGATTTTGGGGAAGTATTAGTTGCTGAATATTTAATGTTTTTGGAACAATACTGGGTTCCAACATTATTTACCAGGTATTATGGTAAACCCAATAAGGATAAGTCTACAATGGGATCGGATATTTTTGCAATTAAATTTGCTGACGATTCAGGTGAAAATCCAAATGATGAGCTTTGTATATGCGAAGTTAAGACAGGTTTCTCTGGAACTGCTAAAAGTAGACTACAGAATGCAATTGATGGTTCTAATAAAGATGATCTTAGCCAAATTGATTTAAGAGTAAGTGCATCATTAGGAGCGTCAAAATTAGGACTCAAACATAACCAGAATGGCTCACCCTTTAATTATAAGAAGATAGCTAGATTTGAGAATCCAATCGAGCGACCTTACAATAATCAATATCTTGCAGCAGCGGTCGTGGATGACACAATTTTAAAATTTAATAAACTGAAAGAAGTAACTGTGGGATTTTCAAAACATAAAAAGAATTTAAGAATGATAACTTTTCATGGGATTGATTTGAGAAAATTATTGAATGCACTGTATGGCGAATTGGGTGGTGAACAATCTTGAGAGAAAATAATGATGTTCTCAAGAGCGTGTGGACTAAAGATAAGGAATCCGAACTTGGCCTTAATAGTTTAGAAAATAAAACAAATGAAAGACTCAGCAAGTTATTATATTATACACTAGGGGCTATAACGGACTATCTTTGTAGAATAGATGAAACAACAAATATTGAAACTGAAATTAGATTACAATTTTCTGCTAAATATCTTGAACTACTTAAATCAATAACTAATGATAAAAATATTTTTAATGGTGATGCACAGATTTCTTTGTTTAGTGCGGTTTCATATTACTTTGCTGATTTTGAGGGTGCCGCGATGGTAGCTGTTAAAAACATTAAGATTGGGAAGCTTAGTTCAATACAAAAGATGTTATTAGATGTTCTGAGGGTGTCTAATAATAGTTTTAATTCTAATAGTAAACTTTGTACATTGTTGCATGAATCACTTCTCGGTAATGGACCGCTTGAATTAATGGATTCATATCTAGGAGAATTAGTTGATAATACTTATCGTTCTGGAAATGATATGGATATAATTGCCGTTGAGTGCCTTAAACAAATGGTAAAATTAAAATTGTCTACAGCAACAATGGAATTGATGCCCAGATATTCGTCCAGCAATCATCAATATTGGCAATCATTGGTTAAAAAAGGTAAATTGAAAGAACTTCTTTGGCCATCACAACGAAAGTTAGGTGAAAATGGGATCTTTTTAGGAGATTCTGCTGTAGTTCAGATGCCAACAGGTGCTGGTAAAACAGCATCCATATCATTAATTATTAGATCAACTTTATATAGAAACAATCTAACAACTATTATTGTTGTTGCACCTTTTAAATCAATTCGAGATGAGATTTTTAGTAAACTATGCAGAGAATTTGCCGATGAATCAATTTCTTTTACCAAAAGTAGTGACGATTTAATATTTGATCTTGGAATATCAAGTACTAAGTCTTCTATTGTTGTGGTTACTCCCGAGAAACTTCTTTTTTTAATTAGACAAAGTCAGGGAATCCTTTCAAATGTTGATTTGATTATTTTTGATGAAGCACATCAGTTAGATAATCATGATCGTGGAATTACTTTTGAGTTATTGTTGACAACCATTAGTGAATTAGTGCCAGAGGATGTTCAGAAAATTTTTATATCAGCGGTTATTGGAAATCCCGATACAATTTCTGATTGGTTTAATTCTGGAAATAATGTGGAGATATCAGGAATTAAACAGAAAAAATATTCCCGATCTTATGGAATTGCTGGTTGGAACAAGGAGAATGATTCTGGAACTTTACTGCTAGCAAATGATATTAAATTTTCTAATCCATGGATTAGGTTTGATGACGTTATACAAAAAATTAAAGTTACACCAAGAAGAATTGAACCTAATTTTATTAGGAAACAAAAATCTACCACGAAGCAATGGGTTACAACTTTATTTGCTGAAAAATTGATTTCTGCCGGTATGGTTGCAGTATATTCGCCACGAAAAGACAGTATACGAAATCTAGCAAAGTGTTTTCTGGAATTAACGAATGTAAGAAATTCATTTAGTAATCAATTAAGAAATAATGATTATGATTACAGATCTACAAATTCATTGGCTACTCTATTTAGTAAAAACTTTGGAGATAAGAGTGTGCTAGTTCGATCATTTTATAAAGGAATTTTTATACACGATGCGGAAATTCCGAGTGGAATTCGCAATGCTTTGGAGTATGAGGCTTCACAGGGACATATTAAGTTGTTACTGTGTACATCAACGCTAGCACAGGGAGTAAATCTACCTATAAAGTCAATGTTAATTACATCTAAGGGTTATGGAAACTTAAAGTTGAATAATAGAAGTTTACGAAATTTGATAGGAAGGGTCGGACGCCCAGGAATTGAAAACGACGGTAACGTAATTTTTATGGCTTATGGAAATGTGCATGAGAATAAGGAAACCCAAAAGGCTATAATTAGCAATATTAACAGAGAGAGGGTTGAGGATTTAGGAAGTTCAATTCTAAATTTATTCCGGGATACACCTATTGATGAATATAATTATCAATCAGCGGTTATAACTACATCTATGTGGTTTCGTGCTGATTTCTTAAAAAATCCAGTTATGTGGATAAAAGCAAATTTATCAAATGTAAATCCAAATTTAAAAAGTGTTTTTCAAATAAAAGCTGATGCCATTAGTAAAATAGAAAATTTTTTAATGGCTACGTGGGATTTACTGAACGATGGAGACCCTGAAGAAAATTTGATACATGTTGTTGAAAAAACATATGCTTATGCCATCGGTAGTGATGATGACAAAAAATTAATTATGGAACTGTTTATGAATCTATATAAAAAAATAGTAATTTTAGATCTTGGAAATGAAAAAATTAAAGAATATAGTAAAATGATGATTGGTGTTAACGATGCTATAGATATTGAAAATTTCGTTGAAGTCAATATAAACGATTCTATTGAGTCAGACGATATTGTACAAGTTTTAAAAGATATATGGCCTGTACTAGAACAGAAACTTGATCAATCCGATGCCAATGTATTGAATTTATATTATCAATTTGCAAAAATGTGGATTATGGGTGAGTCTTATGTCGAGATGGTTAATATGTGGAACAAATACCCAGATATACGTATTGGTAATAGGAAACCTTCTGTTGAATTAGTTTTTCACATATGTGACCAAATATTACAATACGATTTGTCTATGCAAGTATCATCTATTTTGGAGTTGGTTAGCGATGAATCAAAAAAGAAACGCCTGACTAATTTACATGAATCAATGAAGTTAGGACTTCCAAACCAAACTGAAAAAAATTTGTATAGATTGGGACTAAATGATAGATATCTGGTCAAAAGCATTGCAGACATAATTGGAAAAGATAACCTTGGAGAAAAACGAGTTAAAGAATGGATACGTACCCCTGAAAATCAATTTTCAGTAAAAGAAAATCTGAAAGAGTCACTACCAAATTACTATATTAATATCTTAGAGCATATTTAAAATATTCTGAAAATTAGGAGTTACCAGTATGGTAATGAATTACAATAAGTTTAAGGTTTATGATGCTTTCAGGTCTATTAAGCTTGATGAGCTAAGCCAAGCGATATAAGTAACTATCCTGGGTATTATCAAGTAGCGTTATACTCTCAGCATAATTTAATACTGTTTTATAATAGTAGATAAGAAATCAAAAATATCGTTGATGTTATCCACGGTTGCATATCATGGACAGTGTAGAGATAAAGGACTCTCAAGGCTTTCTGCTACGTTATTACCCTAATCCTCAGCATTAGTCTGGGAAAGATTAGCAATGTTAAGCCGAAAATCTTCTTTAAATCTGGGCTCATTATTAATTCTGACTGATGGCATATAACCCTCCTTAATTATCTGGGGTAGATTGCTTTTCGGTATGCATTGATAGATAAGCCGCTTCGATTTTGGTTAGAAAGTCATACTTTCTGGGTACCATTGGTGTATAGAACTCACTAATGACACTACCACCAGTATCAATGTAGCCACGACCTTTAATTGGTTTCTGGAAAAAATCTTTATTGGTTTCTCCGAACATCATTGTATAGCCAAGGTCAGACATTCTACCAAGTGCTACACGGAACATGAATTGATCACGAATACCATCACCGAGATATTTAGCATCCGGCCGTTGACAGGCCAGGATTAAAAAGAAGCCGGATTGGCGGCCTAACATAACAATCTGTTTGAGTTTACTCATAGCGGTAATGGATTCACGACCAAGCATATCCATAAAAGCAACATACTCATCAAAAATCAGAAAATGGGCAGGTAATCCAAGATAGGCGTAGTTTTCGCCAGTCTTGTAACCGTCCATTTTTTTCATTGCTTCATTACGAGCCATCATAGCGTTATAAAAGTCATTCAAAGCGGCAATCATATCTTCTTTTTGAAAGTGAACATCAGGCAGCACCGCTTCTAAATCTGCCAAATCAGCATTCTTGGGATCGAGGATAGTTAGTTGTGCATTTGTTTTGAGTAGCGATTCAATCAAAGTCAAAATAAAGTAGGTTTTACCACCACCAGTACCGCCAGCAATCAACATATGTGGAAGTGAATCATATTTCCAAGTTACAGTTTTCATCAAACGCATTTCGCCATGATCACAAGTTACATCTTCGATTCGAATACGATTAGCAATGGTATCGTAGAGTAAAGTATATTCAACAAATGAGTTGTGGAGTACTTTATCGACCATTTCGCAAAAGAGGCCGGCTTCCCATTTTTTCTCTAAATGTAGTAGTTGATCCTGATATGAAGACATAACTATTTCTACTTGAATGTGGATTAGACCATCTTTTAATAGATAATACACTCGTGGAAAGTAGCTGATTTTTTCTTTTGATTTTCGGCTAGATAAGTCTTTAAAATAACTTTCACTTTGTTGTGTGGAAGTTTCATACCAGTTATTTTCTAAAATCATGCGCGCCAACTTTTGTCGGTGGCGCAGTTGTTGATAGAAGTTGTCAAAGCGTACCCGTAAGATGATTACTAGGGTGGCAGTAATAATAATGCTAACAATAGTACTCAATATTAGACCGTACCATGACCAAGATAAGGATTTAATGAACGGCCACGAAACATTCTTTAAATTAATCTTATTCAAAATATTCCAATAGAACGTAACTACATTTAATAGGAAGAAACTGAGAAAAACAGAAAGTAAATAATGGAATAACAAGTACTTGTGGTGCGGATAAATTCTGATGCCACGATATTTAAAGATTCGATTCATCTATATCACCACCTGGGCCTAGAATAAAAAGTGTACAAGTTAAATAGAGACTCTGATTTAGTATAATTAAGGAAGTAAATTGGAGGATCAAATAATGACGAAGCACAGTTATGACAAGGAATTTAAGGAACAGGCCGTTCAGTATTACTTAGATAACAAGGATCACATGACCATGAATGAAATAAGTAAGAATCTAGGTATTGGGGCTAGTACATTACATAAATGGATTAAGCTGTTTACTGAGACTGGGGAGTTTGGCCGTGGCTCTGGTAATTTTGCCAGCGATAAGGACAAGGAGATTGCACGACTAAAGCGTCAACTTCGTGACGCTGAAGGAGCGATCGAAGTGTTAAAAAAATCAATCGGGATTCTGAGCAAGTAACTACCGAAAAGGTATACCAAGAAATGGACGTTCAGCACGCTTTGGAATCCCACCCTTCCATCAATGGTATGTGTGATTATGTTGGAATCTCAAGAAGTGGTTACTATCAACGAGAAAAGCGTCATAATCACCAATCACCGCGAAAGCTTCGGAAGAAGTTTATTCAAGGTGAAATTAAAGCAATTTGGCTCAAAAGCCTTTGTATTTACGGTGCCGGCAAAATCACCCAAGAACTTCGCTCAAAAGGATATAAGATCGCTGAACGAACTGTTGGTAAGTATATGCGTGAACTTGGCATTCACGCCGTTTACCTAACCCCTTGGACGACTACCACTCGCAATTCTAAGTTTGATAAACAGCTAATAAATATTTTAGACGAGCAGTTCAATCCATTGCGACCAAACGCCGTTTGGTGCATTGACACCACTTATATTCCAGTTCATGACGGATTCGTTTATTTAACCAGTATTATGGACTTGTACTCCCGACGGATCATTGGTTGGGACTTATCTGAAACCTTGGAGGTATCGAATGTCATCCCACTTATTGAAAAGACTAAGCACAGTCGCCATATTAGCAAGCCATTAATCATGCACAGTGATCGTGGTAGTCAGTTTACGTCTGAAGCTTACAATCAAGTTACAGCTAACATGACATTAAGCTATTCAAAGAAAGCTTATCCTTGGGATAATGCCTGCATTGAGTCGTTTCATGCCTTGATTAAGCGTGAATGGATAAATCGGTTTAAAATCCATTCATACTCCGAAGCTAAACGACTAGTTTTTCAGTACATTGAAACGTTTTACAACACAGTTAGAATTCACAGTCACTGTGGATTCAAATCACCAAAGCAACTTGAAGATGAGTATCAAACTCAAATTCAAAATTTAGTCGTGGCATAGGACAAAAAAGTCTCTATTTAAATTGTCTATTTTATTGACAGGGGACCAACCATAATATATTTGAAGACCGGTTTTGCTCTCGACAAGACTGAAAATAAATTTATTACCCCGGCCATTCACTGATTTTCTTGGTAAAATACCAAATATTAATATAGCGTCTGGATTTCCAAGAATACGCTTAGTAATATTTTTGATCAATACTTCTGGGGCTACCTGATAACAAGATAGAATATTGTTGTTATAATCGGTGATGAACTTTTCTTGATCAATCATAGGGATGCTGTGCTGCATTTATTACACTTCCTTAATTTGAGATTGTGAACATATCAGTTCATTAACCATCATTGACGCCAACATAATGAATCTGTAGGCCATATTCACTTTCATAACTAGTAAAAGTAAATAACTTGGCATGACCGTCTTCAGTCATTTCATCATTGATTTGAATATGTTGATAGCTTTCAGGACTATCAACTAAAATGGTGACCATTTCTTCTACTAATTCTTCTTGGTCCCGCT
The DNA here is from genome assembly GCF_003946215.1 of Lapidilactobacillus mulanensis. GTDB lineage: Bacteria > Bacillota > Bacilli > Lactobacillales > Lactobacillaceae > Lapidilactobacillus > Lapidilactobacillus mulanensis. The sequence goes on along the minus strand of NZ_RHOW01000009.1, from coordinate 52,450 downwards.
GAAATTCTGGTTTAACTTCATTACGATAGTCATCATAAAAATCTTCGCGGCGGACGACTGCTATATCATTGATCGACATATTGGTTTACCTCACTTTCAAATTATCATTCATCGGTCATACCGATATAAAAAACATGCATTCTATCGGTAGTTTCAAAAATATTAAAAGCAAATTTTTTAGTAACACCATCATTTGTTTGTTCACTGGCAATATACAAATGATGGTAAGCATATATTCCTTCAATCAAAGCAATAGTTACTTCATTTAATAAGCTTCTAAGATCTGTTTGGTAACGTGGCTTCACAGCTTGTTTGTAATTTCTGATGAAGATTTCTTTCCTAACAATCGGTATAGCACTAATATGCACTGGCATACTCTTGTCTCCTCGTATTGAATTTTCATACAAATACCCACAGAAATGTGGGTGAACGAGAGGGGGAAACTCTAAAGTTATTTTTTGTCATTAGCTGGTTTTTCTAATCCTTTCGCTTTTTCGTTTGCGGCCACAATATTGTCGGCTTTCAAATACCAAGACACATCAGCACCACGAAAGTCAGCATTAGCAACGGTGTCAATAACTGGATTAACTAGCATAACAACTTGATCGTAAGCAAACTCCTTAGTTCCAGCTTCAGCCGGAATAGAAACTTGAATCATCTGTCCTTGTTCGTAACTCTTTAAATCAAAGGTTCGTGCAGCAACATCATTAGTTCGATTGCCATCTTCGTCTTGGACAAATCGTTCACGCCGCTGGGCCGAAAATTTTAAAACACCAAATGTTTTTTCTGTATCTAGGACAATTCCTTCTGGTAAACGCATATAAAATTCCTTCTTTCTTTTGTCGTTAGTGGATTAGAGTTTAATGATGTCATCAGCATTGCAAGTGTAGTTGGTAAAAGCTTGATCACCAATTCGATAGCCAACAGCTGATACTCGAGGATTGATCAACTGGATACGTGCTTCTTTTTCAATGGTTAATTTTTTATCTCCAGATTCAGCCGGGATAGTGACCTCAATATTATCGGCACGTTGTAAATCAGAGTATAGATTGTAAGTGTGCGAGATAATCTTGCCATTACGACCACCTTCGCGATTCTCACTTTTTTCACTGCCAAAGGTTAAGTTGCCAAAGGTGCCTTTTATGTTAGGGATGATATTTTTTAGTTCCATGAATTAGTTCCTTCTTTCATTTTTGAGTAAATTAAAACCAGATAGTCTTAATTATCTGGTTTGAGTTGTTTATAATATTCAATTATTTTGCTTAATAGATCGTTGTAAAAATATTTATTGAGGGGATAGGTGGTGCGACCAGTTTCATTTTGGGGGAAGTTTAGGAATAGACGATAATTACCTTGAATCAATTGAATATCTTTAATGATCAAACAATGATTAAGGATAATTTCACCGTCAAGTAATACATTGGGCTGGTCACTGGGGTACATGTTGATTGCTGAAATAAACATTATTCTTCGTGATGCTTCTTGAGATGGTAAACACCAACAAAGATAAATACATTAGCTAAGATGACAAATCCGATAATAGAAAGCCAAATTGTTTTTTGTTCACCAGTTTGTGGTAAACGTATCAAAGGTTGGTCAATTTTTTTATCGGTCATTTCGGCTTTGACGATTTCACCATTGGTTTTAATTTCAAACGGAACTGGTTCCTCATTGATTTTATAGCCCTTGGGTGCATCGAATTCAATAAACTCATACTTACCAGCAGGCAAATTTTCAAAGCTAAATACACCGTGATCATCAGTCCGACCCTCAGTAACTGTCTTACCATCAGCATCAATAATTTTGATGCCAGTGTTTGGTAATAATTTACCATCACTGACATCTTTCTTAGTCAATTGAGCAGTACCTTTTATGAGATAGTTCTTTAGTTCGAACAAAATGAGTGACTGTTTACTTTTATCTGCCTCATCTGTTTCTTTTTCGTCAGCTTCAGTTGTTGCGCTAATTAATTTATTTTGTGTATCATAGGCAGTAATATCGTCTTTTGTAGAGATGATTTTAACTAAATCTGTATTTAAAACTAATTGGTTATTTGATGTTGCTTTTTCACGTAGATAAAAGGTGCCAACCGGAACGTTTTTAAAGGTTCCAATTGATTGATCATTAATTTTGATACTTTGAATAGTTTTCTTAGTACTATCCAATAATTCAAATTCTGCATCTTTAGCATTACCAGCAAAATCAAATTTATAACCAGTACCTTCATCAAGTTTTGCGACTTCATTGATTTTTTTGAAGGAGAATTCATTTAAGTGAAGTTTATTTAGAATTGGGGACTCTTTTTCACCCGTAATTTCGAATGACTTAGTTGCTTGATTATCATTGGCAGTAAATTCAAAGTCATGTTCGGCTGTATCTAGGTCAAATTGATCACCAGCGTCTAATTCCTTAACAAAGTATTTTCCTTCGGGAAGTTGTACACCATTAAAACTAGCTTTGCCATCTTTAGTAACGGCTGTTGCAACAAGTGCCTTCGCCGGAACTTTAATAGTACCGTTACTGTAAGCCTCACGAGTAAAGATACCGAAGACTTGACCATTGGCAGTAACTTTATCTAAAGTAGGTTTGTTGCCATTCCAATTTTTGATTGCTTCAGCTTGTTTAGCAACTGTCACGTTCAATTTTTGGAAGTCATTAGTCATTGCTAGGGAGGTGGAAGTGACTTCAACCGATTGGCCCGCATATTTCAGCTCAAAATCAATTGGGTTACTATTGAGTACATAGCCGTTTGGTGCACCAACCTCTTTAGCAGCATACTTGCCTAAATATAGTTGTGGTGTTTTAATCTGACCATTTTCATCAGTAGTTGCCGTTGCGACTACTTGTCCTTTTTTAGCGTGGACAGTCCCGTCAGCAGTTTTGATGTCTTCACGGGCAGTGAATTCAAATTTGGCTCCAGCTAGTGAAGTGTAATCATATTTGAAATTGTATTGATCGCCAAACTTAGTCGTTTGTTTATCAACACTAACTGGAGTAGCACCAGTTTTTTTCAGTGCAACGATACCTTTTTGTGACTTATCTAAAAACTTAATATCAACGATGCCATCTTTGTGTGTACCGTCAATTGTGAAGCTAGCTGGATCTTTTGCTAAAACATAGCCAGTAGGGGCTTTTGTCTCTACCAATTCATATTTTCCATAAGGCAATGTTTCACTGGTAATCAAGTAGCCAGCTTCATTAGTCAAGAATGTATCGGTCATACCATCATGGTTATGATTTGGCATGGTTACGTATTTACCAGTTTGTAATGATTTAATCTTAAAGGCTGCACCAGCTAATGGTATTGTCTTACCACTTTCTGTATCAGCTTTGACGACACGCAATTTCTCTTCAATTACTTTATTCTCGACGCCATAATGATGAGTTTCATTTTGTGTATGAATCGTTACTTTGAATGGATCAATGGTTTTGTAACCTTCTGGTGTTTTGTTTTCTGTAACAGTGTAAGTGTCATAAGGCAAGTCAGTAAATTTCAAATAACCTTCGCTGTCAGTTTTACCGGTTTTAACTACTTTTTTAGTAGTATCACTGGTAACCGTAAATTCAACATCAGCTAACGGTTTAGTTTTATTTTCTTTACCAGTTAGTTTGTTTGAGAGGGCAGTATGCCAGTCATAATTACCAATTTTTACGAGGTCAAAGCCGCCAGTGATTACTTGTTCTTTAACGGTTTCAGATTCAGTAGCGGTTTTCACATTTTGACCGGCGTAGGCTAGCTTAAATGGGTGTTTAGCTGTATCGCGTAGATAACCAGTAGGGGCAGTTTTCTCGACCCAGTAGTAGTCATCCAATTTTAGGTTGGCAACACTGGCCTGATTATCTTTAATAGTGACAGTTTTAACTAATTCATTATTTGAAGTTCGGTATAATTCATAGACCGCACCATCTAATGAGGCTGCACCCTGTGATGTTTTACCGGTTAATTTATCTTCTTTGATCAATGTGGCAGTTCCTAATTGTTCATCATCAGTAGCATGAACATCGCTGCTAGTGACTTGAACGTTTTGACCGGCATACTTTAATTCGAACGGTAACTTAGTAGTACTAAGAATATAGCCAGCTGGGGCTTTTTCCTCTACAGCATAGTAGTTGCCAAGTTTAAGGTTCTGTAGAGTCCCTTTACCGGTACTGTCTGTAGTAATCGTGCCAACTTTTTTACCATCAGTGCTATAAATGCCGTAAACTGCACCATTTAGACTGTAGTATTTGTTGAACATTGTTGTGCCAAATTCACGACCAATTTTTGATAATTGAACATTGCCAAGTTGTTCCTTGTTACCTAAAACAACTTCAATCGTTTGATTAGGAGCGATAATTGCTTCCTTTAAATCGCCTTGGTTGTAGTAACCATTTGGTGCCAATACTTCAGAAACTTTAACTTTAGTTCCAGCCTTAATATCGTTTAAAGCTGCATAGCCATCATTGCCGGTAGTAACTTCTTTAGTTTGACCATTGTATTCAAATTTAAGTTTGGCATTTGGTAATGCTTTGCCTGTATCAGCATCAACTTTTTTAGCGCGGAGATTACCATTTAAATTGACTTTGATATTTAATTTAAATTCACCAGCGTTTGATAATTTAAAATTAACGATCTTTTGTTGGCTTCCCTTAGTGTAAACAAACGATTGACCAACGTCGGCCTGTTTGGCAATGGCATAAATTAATTCACCACTAGCTTTAGAATCTTTTGTCGCCGTTAGTTTCAGTGAATTACCATTTTTATCAATTTGTAGATTAGCTGAGTTAGCAACCTGAGTGGCAAATTGTGCTAAACGATTGTTGGTATCGTTTAGTGTGATTGAATCACCAACATTTAGCGTAATATTTTGACCATCAAATGATGGTTTCTGATCGTGTGTATTGACTTTAGCTAGAATGACTTTCTTTTGTGCTTGATAGTCGGGTAGACTATTGGTTAACAACTCACTACCAAGTTCTTCCCAAATTAGCGTTTGGGTAACCCCGTAGTTGTAATTTGTGGGATTTTGTTGGTAACCGTAGTAGGCAATTTTTGCGAGTCTTTCTTTTTTGGCATCTGAGTATTCACTGGGATTGTAACCAGAGCCACTCATATCCAAAGGAACACCATGCTCAACACAGAAAGCAATTTTATTATCTACTTTCTTCATATAAATGCCTTCTTCAGTCCAATGAAGGCCATTAAAGTTTGGTAAATGCCAGGTTGAAACCCAATCACCAGCCTTAATATTTGTCATGTCTGCGGCAAATGCGGAAGTAGGTGCTGCAAAAACTGAAATGATCATTGTGAGTAGGGCGAACCAAACCGACAATTTTCGGGCTTTTATGTTCAATGCCTTTAACCTCCTAATAATTATTAATCTTTGATAAAGTGTAAAGAAAAAAGCAAACAATTTTATTTGTCTGCTTTTAATCATTCGTGTGCAATTTTTACGCAATTCGTGAGCAATTTGGCGCAATTTTATGGTTAATATTTCTAATGCTTTTTTTTGCTTAGAGAACTGTAATCGTAGTCTTACGTTCCCCAAAATCAGTACCAATTTTGGTACGGAGGCTTCAAACTGGTTAAAATACTTTGAAACTTTTAATTTTTTTGTAGGTGCAAAGCCCTATTTTGATTGATTTTAAAACCTATAGAAACCATAAGCTTCAAAGCCAGGTCTTAAGAAAGCTCGTAAAGCTTCACAATTCTCAAAACGTTAATATACATTGTATATCAATGCTCGAGGCACATTACTGTTATTCAGTAATGTGTTTTTTTATTGGTTCGAATTTTATTGGAACGCATGATCAAAACCTTTTAGTTGAAACTGGTGGTTCGATTTAGACCTCTGCACACTAATAATTTGTTATTAGGAGAATTCGTATGAGATATAAATTTTGTCCGCAATGCGGAACGAAATTAATTAGCAAAGATGCCGGTGATGACGGCAAGGTACCATTTTGTGCTAGCTGTGAACGTCTGTGGTTTCCGACATTTTCAGATTGTGTGATTGTTTTAGTGGCGAATGAATTTGATGAAATTGTATTGGCGAAAATGCCTTACTTATCACATCAATATGCTTCGTTAATTTCAGGATATATGCAACCTGGAGAAACCGCGGAAACCGCAGCCAAAAGAGAAGTGGCGGAAGAATTGGGAATTGTTTTAAAAGGTGTTACTTATACGGGAACGTATTGGTTTGATAAGACCGAAACGCTCATACATGGTTTCATTGGCAAGACGAAGAAGTGTGAGTTACGGCTTTCAAAAGAACTCGCTTCGGCTGAATGGATTGCCTCAAGCGATGCGCCACAATATATGTTTCCTGACAGTCCAGAAAATGCCGCGTTGGCCGTATATAAAAAATATATTTATCAACACACTGATGCTCAAAGAGTTTAGATATTAGCGAATAACAAGTTCAAAACCTTAATTAGTTTTTGTCTTGAACTCAAAAAAATGGTCTGAAAAATCAGAATACGATTTTTCGGACCATTTTTCTACGAATTATTATGGGACTTGCGTTTGTGGTAGGTGAGAAACAGTAAAGTGACGCTTAATAATGTTATGGAGACGCCAACCGTCATGCCTAACAGACCTGTACTGTTATTGATGTTTGGGCTGTGTTGTGAGGATAATAGTGCCAATTGAGTCAACACAATTGCCACTGCACCATCTGCCAAACTGATGACTTTAAGCAGTAATAATGAGCCTTGTCTAAATTTCCGAACTCTCACGAAACCGATTCTGAAAATAGCTTGCCTTGAAGTCCAGACTAAGGTTTATACTGAGTTTGAAGTTATTTTTTATTGAAAGGAAATGGACTGCCGAATCAATTTACTTTACGTCGATTCGGTCGTTCTGGGTAAGATATCTATGAAATCTGTAATTTTTGAAAAAGCTGGGTTAGTCACTGTTCAAGAGGTTGATAAACCAAGTCTACTAGCTGACGATGATGTGATCATCAAAGTTGTTCGCGCAAGTGTCTGTGGCTCTGATCTTTGGGCTTATGCGCATGGTGACAATAAAGAACCACATTCTGTTAATGATGGTCACGAAGCCATTGGGATCGTTGAGGAAGTTGGTTCTGCCATTACAACGGTAAAACCCGGCGACTTTGTTATTGCGCCATTCACTCACGGTTGCGGCGAATGTGATGCCTGTCTTGCAGGCTTTGATGGCACTTGTGACCGTCACAAAGGCGCGACTAACTGGTCTAACGGTTTCCAGTCCGAATATATTCGTTTCCAGTATGCTAATTGGGCTTTGATCAAGATTCCTGGGCAACCAACTGACTATACAGAAGGCATGATCAAGTCACTTACGACCTTAGCCGATGTGATGCCAACTGGTTATCATGCAGCGCGTTGTGCCAATGTTCAAAGAGGCGATAAAGTCGTTGTGATCGGTGATGGCGCGGTTGGACAGTGTGCCGTTATTGCAGCAAAATTACGTGGTGCTTCACAAATTGTACTCATGAGTCGGCACGAAGGTCGTCAACAACTGGCACTCCAGTCAGGTGCTACCGCAATTGTGGCTGAACGTGGTGAAGAAGGTATCGCTAAAGTTCGAGAAATCCTCGGCGGTGGCGCAGATGCTGCACTCGAATGTGTGGGTACAGAATCCGCAATCGATCAAGCGCTCGGAGTACTTCATAACGGTGGTCGTATTGGTTATGTAGGTGTACCACACTACAATAACCATGCCATGGGCTCAACTTTTGCACAAAACATTGCAGTCGCCGGTGGTTCTGCTTCTGTAACAACTTACGACAAACAATTCTTGCTAAAAGCAGTTCTTGATGGCAATATTAATCCTGGTCGCGTCTTTACGGAGGCTTACCGCTTGAACGATATTAACCAAGCATACCAAGACATGCAAAATCGCAAAACGATCAAATCACTCGTTGTTGTCGCTGACTAATTTGCGGTATTGAATTGAAATATTTAGAAAACATCTATTTGATGAAGTCGATAAATTTGGGCTCATATTAATAGTGTTTGTTAAACTGAAGCTAGAATAGCTATAGGACATCATAAACCCTCTTCTCGATTTAGGCTGCCGATTAAATCGGTACAGGAGAAGGATATGATGTCCTATTTATTTCGACAAATAAAACGGATTGTTCGTCATATCTGCGTTGTTTCTAAGCACGATCTCCGTGAATTCACCAATTTTCTCAAATTTTTTTAATCAAAGTACTTGCCCTAGAGTCCACACCAGGGTTTACAATGAACCTATCTTAAATAGATCGGTAGAGGTGGGACGTCATGAATATTGAAGGTGTGGCCAAAAAATTCGATTTAACTCGTGATACGTTGCGGTATTGGGAGCGCATCGAATTATTGCCGGCAATTCCGCGCAATCAGAGTGGTTATCGCGAGTACGGCGAACGAGATCTGAATTGGGTATTTTATATCAAGGCGTTACGTAAAGCTGGAATGTCGATCGAGGCCTTGGTTGAGTTTGTTAAATTATATCGCGATGGCAATCAAAATATTGCGGCTCGCAAATCATTGTTAGTCGATCAACGACAGGAATTATTGAATAAGGTTAATGATATTCAAAAAACGGTCAAGTACTTAAGCTTCAAGATCGATCATTTTGAAGATCATACATTAAATTATGAAAACGAAAAATTAGCATACGATCAGGAGGATGATCAAATTTGAATTTATTAATTTTAGCAGCAAATGGCCAAATTGCTCGCATTGTTGAACAGCGGATTTTAAACGAGTCTGAGTTTGCAGATGTCAAGATGACTTTGGTTCTGAGCAATAGTCAGCGACTCAGTCAACTCGGCGCTGATCCCCGCGTGACGATCGTGGAGGGGGACATTGCGGATGCTTCGGTACTTGCTCAGGTAATGCCTGGACAAGACATGGTTTATGTGGCCGTTGTTGACCACGGGCGCGACAATGCCATCACCAAGAACGCGATCACTGCGATGCAAGCCAATGGGGTCAAACGAATTGTTTCGACGAGTATACTAGGGCTTTATAATGAAGTTCCCGGTGAATTCGGTCGTTGGAATTTAGCCATGGTTAAGAGTGGTCTGCAAGCTGCCATAGACGCCGATCAATTGTTGACAGATTCGGGCTTGAATTACACGACTTTACGTTTGCCTTGGCTAAATGATCGCGATGAAGTTAAATATACGGTCACCAAAAAAGATGAAACTTACGTCGGCGTTTCTGGTTCTCGTCAAAGTATTGCGGATGTCGTGCTTAAAATTGTGGCTGATCCCAACTATGGCGCTAACGATAGCTTAGGCATTGCTGATCCAGCTACCCAAGGTCAGGATCGTCCAGTTTATTAAATTCGCCAGAATTAAAAGAGAATCATTTAAGTAGAAACGAGGAAATAGGATGCCAGAAAATCAGCAAAGTTTAATTATTTATTTTTCATTATCCGGAACGACCAAAACAGCAGCTGAAAAAATTCAGGCTGCAACAGGTGCCGACCTGGTTCGGATCGAAGCGACGAAGGCTTATCCTGCGGGTTACGATAATTATATTAAAGTTGCGCAGCAAGAATTGGACGACCAGATTCATCCGGCCATCAGCACGCAACTCCCAGATCTGGATCAGTATGATCGAATTTTCGTGGGCTTTCCAACTTGGTCGCAGCAGCCACCAATGATTATCCATACGTTGTTCGAACAAGCCAACTTTGCTGGCAAAACGATCATTCCTTTTACCACCAGCATGAGCACCGCCATGGCAGATTCCGTGCCTTATCTTCAAAAAATGGCACAGGCAGCACACGCTAAGTTAGGAAGCGGTTGGCGCTATGAAAATAATCAGCAGTCACTCGATCATTTTCTTCAGCAAAATAATTTTTAAATTTAACGCAATTAATTTTAAAAAACTACTTGCTATGGAGTGCACACGATGGTTTAGAATGAATTTGTAAGTTGATCAAAAATAAATCAATAAGGAGATCTTAAATATGACAGTTCCAACTTTTAAATTAAATAATGGTGTTGAAATTCCTGCCGTTGGCTTCGGCGTGTTCCAAATTGAAAATGGGGGTACCAAACAAGCAGTGCTCGATGCAATCGACGCCGGTTATCGGCTGATCGATACAGCACAAGCCTATGGTAACGAAGCCGAAGTCGGCGAAGCCATTAAAGAATCCGGCGTTGACCGCAAAGATTTATTTGTCACAACTAAAGTTTGGGTCAGCGACACGGGTTATGACGCCACTAAGAAAGAATTCCAAGCAGCCCTCGAGCGCTTGCAATTAGATTATCTGGATCTATTCTTGATCCACCAACCTTATGGTGATGTCTATGGGTCATGGCGCGCGATGGAAGAATTACAAAAAGCCGGCAAGGTTCGCGCCGTCGGTATTTCTAATTTTAACGCCGATCGTTTCGTCGACTTGAACTTGCATAATGAAGTGACTCCACAAGTCAATCAAATCGAGATCAATCCTTGGAATCAACAAGTCGATGAACTAGCTTGGCATACTAAGTTAGGTATTCAGCCAGAAGCTTGGGCACCATTTGCGCAAGGCAAGCAGGGCTTGTTCACTAATGAAGTCCTTAGTAAAATTGGACAAGCACACAACAAGGGTGTTGGTCAGGTTGTCTTGCGTTGGTTATATCAACGTGGTATTGTCAGCCTCGCTAAGTCGGTGCACAAGGAACGGATGCAAGAGAACATTAACATCTTTGATTTTGAATTGAGCGATGCTGAGATGGCTCAAATTACAGCATTAGATATGAAAGAATCAGCCTTCTTTGATCACCGTGATCCCCAAATGGTTGAACGTTTAGGTGGCGGACAATAGGTTTTCAAAAAATAACTCCAGGTTTGGGGTTATTTTTTTCTGGTTTTTTTAATGCAGGTTATTTTTTACTGTGTTTGGCTTCCCAGCTCCTGAAATATCAGCTTAATTATGATAAAATGGTCTGTAATGAAAAGGGGTAAGTCATGCGAATTGTTTTTATTGGTGATGTCATGGGGCCGATCGGTCAACAAATGTTGGGTGATTATTTGCCGAAGATCAAGGCGAAGTTTCGGCCGCAATTAACGATCGTTAACGGCGAGAATATTGCCAACGGTAAGGGAATTACACGTGCGTTGTACAAGATGATCTTGAGTTCTGGCGCCGATGTGGTGACCATGGGCAATCATACCTTCGATAAGGATGAGATTTATGATTTCATTGACGAGGCGAGCAAGTTGATCCGCCCAGCCAATTATCCGAAAAATGTGACGCCTGGTAAAGGTTATGTGCTGATCAAAGTGAATCAGGCAACGGTTGGTGTGATCAACTTGCAAGGTCGGGTTTTTCTCGACAGCATTGATGATCCCTTTGCAAAATTTGAAGAAATATATACTGAAATCAAAGACAAATGTGATGCGATTTTCGTGGATTTCCACGCGGAAACAACTAGTGAGAAGATTGCGTTCAGTTGGTATGTCGATGGTCGTGTTTCCGCTGTGATCGGGACGCATACTCATGTGCAAACAAACGATGCCCGGATCTTACCAGGAGGCACCGCTTATTTAACCGACGCTGGCATGACGGGTCCTTATAATGAAATTCTCGGGATGACCAAGGAAAAAGTCATCGAACGCTTTTTACTTCATCGTCCGGTTCGTTTCGAAACGCCTGCTGAAGGCCCCGGTCAAATCAATGGTTGTGTGATTGATTTGAACGATCAGACCGGTAAAACAAGTCATATTGAATTGATCAGTATTTCTCCGGATCATCCTTTCATAGATTAGGAGTCGGTTATTTTATGCCACAAACAACTAAAGATACCCCAATGATGCAGCAATACTTGGCAATCAAGAAAGATTATCAAGATGCTTTTTTGTTTTACCGTATTGGTGATTTTTATGAATTATTCAATGATGACGCCATTAAGGGCTCACAAATATTAGAACTAACTTTAACCGCACGTAATAAGAGTGCCCAAGATCCAATTCCGATGTGTGGTGTGCCACATCACGCTGCGCAAAATTATATCGATATTTTGATCGATAAGGGTTATAAAGTGGCAATCTGCGAACAAGTCGAAGATCCGAAACTCGCCCAGGGCATGGTCAAGCGTGAAGTGATCCAATTGATCACACCAGGAACGATGATGGATCAGAATGCCACCACCGCTAAACAAAACAATTATTTAACCGCATTGACTCGGTTTGATGCCATTTATGCGTTGGCTTATTCGGATTTAACGACGGGTGAAGTGCGCACGACCACACTGCACACGTTCAACGAAGTAGTCAATGAAGTCCTTAATTTGAATACCAAAGAAGTTGTGGTGGATGAGAAAGTTTCGTCTGAAGAACGCCAACAACTCCAGACTTTAGGATTGATGATCTCTGAGAATAAAAAAATCAGCGATTCCAGTGAATTCCATTTTGTTGCGCAAAAAACAAAACGGCCAGGTGAACTGGCGGTTTTAAAAATATTGGTCAATTATTTGTTGAGCACACAAAAACGATCATTGAGCCATTTACAACAGGCGGAGTCATATGAGATCGACCAATATTTGCGAATGAATCACAGCGCCAAATCGAATTTGGAACTTTTCGAATCGTTGCGCACGGGTAAACGTGAAGGCACGTTACTCTGGTTATTAGATAAGACGAAAACAGCGATGGGCGGTCGCTTGCTGAAGCAGTGGTTGAATCGGCCACTATTAAACGAAGCCCAATTGAATCAGCGCCAAGAAGTTGTGGCGACTTTGATCGATCATTATTTCGAGCGGGTCACTTTACAACAGGCTTTACAAAAAGTTTATGATTTGGAACGGTTGGCTGGTCGGATTGCTTTTGGCAGTGCGAATGGTCGCGACTTGATTCAATTATTTAATTCGCTGAGTCAAATTCCGACGATCAAGTCGGTTTTGCAAGGCTTACCAGAACCAACGTTGCAGAAAATCGGCCGCGATTTAGATGAGTTAGCCGATATTCGCGACTTGATCGATGCTGCAATCAACGAAGAAACGCCAGTGTCGATCACCGACGGTAATGTGATCAAGACGGGATTTAACGCGCAACTCGATCAATACCGCTCGGCAATGACGGACGGTCAAAGTTGGCTGGCGCAAATGGAAGCCGATGAACGCAAAGCCACCGGGATTTCGACGCTTAAAGTTGGCTATAATCGTGTTTTCGGTTATTATATTGAAGTTACCAATGCTAATAAAAAGTTAGTGCCAACCGATCGCTATCAACGTAAGCAAACGCTGACTAACGCCGAACGTTACATTACGCCTGAATTGAAGGATCGCGAATCGTTAATTTTACAGGCGCGTGAGAAGTCGACCGAACTCGAATATCAATTATTTGTCGAGGTTCGTGATCAGATCAAGGATCAAACCGGTCGGATTCAGGATTTGGCGAAACAAATTGCCACCTTGGATGTCTTGCAAGGATTCGCGGTGTTGAGTGAGGCGGGGCGTTATGTTCGACCGGAACTCTCGACGAAGAGTCAGGATATCGAACTCATCAATGGTCGTCATCCGGTCGTCGAGAAAGTTTTACCCGCCAATACTTATATTCCCAATTCGGTGATCATGAAAGCCGATACGAACATTTTGTTGATCACGGGACCAAATATGTCTGGTAAGAGTACTTATATGCGTCAACTGGGCTTGATCGTGATCATGGCGCAAGTGGGCTGTTTCGTGCCCGCTGAAAGTGCAAAATTGCCGATTTTTGATCAGATCTTTACTCGCATCGGTGCCGCGGATGATTTGATTTCCGGCGAAAGTACCTTCATGGTGGAAATGAAAGAGGCTAATGATGCTTTGCTCAACGGAACGAGTCACAGTTTGTTGCTATTCGACGAGTTGGGGCGCGGGACGGCGACTTATGACGGGATTGCCTTGGCAGATGCCATCATCGAATATATTCATGATCATCTGGGTGCCAAGACGCTTTTTTCCACCCATTATCATGAATTGACCCAATTATCAGAACGCTTAGAGAAATTAGAAAATGTTCACGTTGGCGCAACGGAAGAAAACGGCAAGCTGATTTTTCTACATCAAGTCTTGCCTGGACCTGCCGACAAATCTTATGGGATCCACGTCGCTAAATTGGCCGGATTACCGAGCCAAGTCACGAAACACGCCGCTCAAGTTTTGCATGTTCTGGAGGCGGATGGCAATGAATTGGTTAATGAAGATTTACCGCTAACGGAACAATTGCCGTTATTTACAATTGCAGATAAACCAGCTCCCGAAAAACAAGCACCACCACAAATACCAACAGAAGTGCAAACGTTGATCGATCAAATCAAAACGACTAATTTATTGCAGCTAACACCGATCGACGCCATGAATTTGATCAATGAGTGGCAAAAATCACTTAATTGATCCTGGAGGCCACAATGGGAAAAATTCATCAATTATCAGAATTATTAAGTAACCAAATCGCGGCTGGGGAAGTCATTGAACGACCAGCTTCTGTCGTTAAAGAATTGGTCGAAAATGCCGTCGATGCTGGGGCGACCAAGATTCAAATTTTCCTCAAAGATTCCGGCTTGACCGAGATCCAAGTAATCGATAACGGTTCGGGGTTTGCACCAGACGATTTAGAGATTGCTTTTTTAAGACATACCACCAGCAAGATCTCCTCTCGGGAAGATCTTTTTCGCGTCCACTCACTGGGATTTCGTGGAGAAGCCTTAGCAAGTATCGCCGCCGTTGCGCATGTTGATCTGAAGACCAGCATCGGTGAACCAGAAAGCGGTCGAGAATTGCAGATTTCCGAAGCGGATGCCGAAATCACGAAGGCTTCCCATCCCAAGGGTAGCACGCTGACGGTTAAGGATTTATTCTATAATACGCCAGCGCGTTTGAAATATTTGAAGTCCTTGTCGACCGAATTGTCTCACGTCGCGGATATCGTTAACCGCATCGCCTTGAGTTATCCCGCGGTTTCACTCACGTTAGTCAATGATGGCAATCAAATGTTGAACACTGTCGGCAATGATAAGTTATTACAGACAATTGCCGGTATTTACGATATTAAATTGGCTAAAGAATTGTTGCCGATCGAAGGCGAAGACCTTGATTTTAAAATTTCAGGGTATATTTCTCGTCCAGCAGTGACTCGTGCAAGTAAAAATTATCTTTCTTTCCTGATCAATGGGCGTTACATTCGTAATTTTCAATTGAATAAGGCTTTGATCGAAGGTTATGGTTCGAAGTTAATGGTCGGCCGTTATCCAGTGGCCATTATCGATATCACCATGGATCCATTGTTAGTCGATGTGAACGTGCATCCCACCAAGCGAGAAGTGCGCTTGAGTAAAGAACCAGAATTAATGAAGCTATTGACCTCGATTGTGCGGGACACGCTTGGTAAAGAAAACCTAATTCCAGATGCCATGGAAAATTTAAAGAGCCATCAGACGCCGGTTGATCTCGATCAGCTTAACTTAAATTTGGAACAGGCCAGTGCGCACCAACGTGAACAATATCAAAGTTCACAGACACCACAAGTTTCCGAAAGTTTACCGACTTATGTCACACCGCAATCACAAACTAGACGACCGGGATCCGAACCTGTTCCCGATGTCGCGGCATCTGAATCGATTTTTACAGATGAAAGCAAGTTGTCGAACTGGGATCAGTGGCTCGATTCTGATCAACATCCCCGTGCGTTTACGGCGGACTCAGCCCAAATTGCAGACGCCAAGGCACAAACCGAGTTAGACACGAATTCAAATGTGGCGACTAAAGGGCCGCGTTTTCCCGAATTACGTTATGTGGGGCAAGTTCACGGTACCTTCTTGATTGCCGAGAGTGAAGATGGTTTTTATATTCTTGACCAGCACGCTGCTCAGGAGCGGGTCAAATATGAATATTATCGAGTTGAAATTGGTAAAGTTGGCCAAGATCAACAAAATCTATTGGTGCCGATCGTCTTGAATTACTCAGCATCAGATTTCGTCCAAATCAAAGCACACCTAGATTTGTTGGCCGATATTGGCTTACATCTTGAGGTATTTGGTGAGAATAGTTTTATCGTCCATACGCATCCGACTTGGTTCGAGGCTGGTCAGGAAGAAGACACGATTGAAGAAATGATCGATTATTTCTTAGCGGATGGGCGAATCTCAGTTGCCAAGTTCCGCGAAAAAACGGCGATCATGATGAGCTGCAAGCGTTCGATCAAGGCTAATCATCATATGGAAGCCAGTCAGGCACAGCAATTATTAGTCGATCTGGCTCAGGCGGAGAATCCATTTAATTGTCCTCATGGCCGGCCGGTGTTGGTGCATTTTAGTGATCAGGAATTGGGTAAGATGTTTAAACGCATTCAAGATCCGCATCAGCATTGGGATGGAGAATAGCACTGGAAAACTAATCTGGAAGGCTTTGTTTACGTGAGGTAGGATTTAGTTTGGTTCCGTCATAACGCTCCAGAAAAATGTTGCGCCTCGCTGTGGGGATGACTTTTAAAGTTTCCAACTGATTCATGAAGGCTTATTATGCGTGCGGTAATATTTAGTTTGGTTCCGTCATAACACTCCAGAAAAAATCACTGCTCACTCTGGGGATGACTTCAAGCCTTTTGAAAACCGCAAAAGTCTTGAAGATCACCCTCGTTCTAGTGGGACTTT
This sequence comes from Lapidilactobacillus mulanensis, assembly GCF_003946215.1. Classification (GTDB taxonomy): domain Bacteria; phylum Bacillota; class Bacilli; order Lactobacillales; family Lactobacillaceae; genus Lapidilactobacillus; species Lapidilactobacillus mulanensis. The sequence continues at coordinate 35,865 of NZ_RHOW01000009.1, read as the reverse complement.
AGATAAGTTGGAAACTATTATGGTGATCAACTATTCTGAGTTGCTTTAAAAATTAAATTAAGTCCCACAAGAACGATTTCACAGTGATCAGTAATTTTTTCTTCCGCGTTCTGACTCATCTCGGCAGTTTTTTAGTGCTGACTCTAGTCAACGGCTAGTCCTGTGCGACTAATTTGTACCGCAACCGGTTTTTGTAGAGGACGAAAGGCGGACTTGATCATCGTTCAGATTTTTTTGAAAAACTATTCTGAGTAAAGACACAATGTCCATCAAGTTTGAGGAACCCTGTTATTCAGATCCTAGCCTAAACGAAATAAGTTTAGGCAGAAGTTGCGTAAGAAAATAGTGGGATTGCAGTGGTAATTTTGTTAATGAGCGGTCTTTGCGAATTTACAAAATGGGAAAATGTGAGATCCGGCGGTTTTCCGGAGCTCACATTTTAGGCGGAAGAATTTCCGGTTTTTGGAAATCCTGCAGCCGTCCCCACAGCAATTTCCCACTATTTTCTGGAGCAACTTCTGCCGCAGGTAGATCAGGTCTCACGCAATTTGAGAAAAGCCTAATACCATGCTACAATGTTTCATTGAGACAAACACAAAAAGAAGCGGCAATGAATGCCTTTGCCTATATTAAGAAATCATTTAAATGTTAGTCAGCACACGCAAAATTTTTGATCCTGACCACAGTCATGAAAGAGGAATTTTATGTACGAATATATGAGCGGTGTTGTCACCATCGTCAAGCCCACGTTTATCGTCTTAGAAGTCAACGGCATCGGCTATAAACTATTAGTCGGGAATCCTTACGCATTTAAAGTCGATGAATCGGTCACAATTTACGTTGAGCAAGTGATCCGCGACACGGAACAAGTTTTATACGGCTTTAGCAATGAAGCCGAAAAAGCCTTGTTTGATCAATTGACTAGCGTTGCCGGTATCGGTCCTAAGAGTGGCTTGGCGATTTTGGCAGCGAATGATCATGACGGTTTAACGATCGCCATTGCCAACGGGGACGTTAAATTCCTGACCAAGTTTCCAGGCGTCGGCAAAAAAACCGCGCAACAAATTATTCTGGATCTGAAAGATAAAATTGTGCTTTCTGACACGCAAAAATCAACGTCACCTGCAGCAGACGATACGGGTGTACATGATGAGAATTTCACGGATGGCTTAGCGGCTTTAGCAGCGCTTGGTTATTCGGTCAAAGAATTGGATCGTATCACGCCCAAATTAGAAAAGTTAGAACTGAACGGTCCCGACGAATATGTGCGGGCCGGTTTAAAATTATTGAGTCACTAGTATAATAGAACATGAAGTTATCAATGAATGAACGGAGGTGTCTAACTGATGGCAGATGATGAACGTATTTTAAGTGATCAGCCGATAGATGAAAACGAGAACGTGATCGAAAAGTCGTTGCGTCCTCATCTTCTCAAGGAATATATTGGTCAAGATAAAATCAAAACCGAGTTGCAGGTCTATATCAAGGCGGCTAAGCAACGTGAAGAAGCGATGGATCATGTGCTTTTATTTGGCCCACCCGGTTTAGGAAAAACGACGTTAGCTTTTGTGATTGCTAATGAATTAGGCGTTAATATTCGCACGACTGCTGGTCCAGCCATTGAGAAGTCTGGCGATTTATTATCCGTTTTGAGTGAGTTACAGGCGGGTGACGTGCTTTTTATCGATGAGATCCATCGGCTTCCACGAGCCGTCGAAGAAACGCTCTACTCGGCTATGGAGGACTTTTACGTTGATATCATCGTTGGCCAAGGACCGACTGCCCATCCCGTTCATTTTCCATTACCACCGTTTACGTTGATCGGCGCCACGACGCGAGCCGGATTATTGTCGGCACCATTGCGCGATCGGTTCGGAATTTTAGCGTCATTGAATTATTATGAATACAAAGATCTGCAAGAAATCGTGCAGCGTTCGGCGGATGTTTTGCAAACCCACATTACGCCTGAAGCAGCCATGGAAGTTGCGTTGCGAGCGCGGGGGACGCCGCGTGTGGCTAACCGCTTGTTGAAACGGGTGCGTGATTTCGCCGAAGTTTCCGACCAAGAAGTGATCGACGAAACACTCGCTGCAAAGGCGTTGACCCAATTGCGCGTCGATCGTTCCGGCTTAGATCAAGTCGATCGCCGCTTATTAAAGATGATGATCGACTTATATGATGGCGGTCCAGTCGGGCTGAACACCATTGCCGTTAATATTGGCGAAGATGTTGAAACCGTCGAAACCATGTATGAACCATTTTTATTGCAGAACGGCTTCTTGAAACGAACGAGTCGTGGCCGCATGGTGACACCCAAAGCCTATCAACACCTAGGCTTAGCAATGCCTGAACAAAAATAGTACTCAAAAGAGGGAAAAAGATGTTAACCACTGAAGATTTTGATTATGATCTACCACAAGAATTGATCGCCCAAACCCCAATTGAAAAGCGTGATAGCTCGCGTTTACTCGTTCTCGATCACAAGACCGGTGAAATGGCAGACAAACATTTCTACGATATTATTGATCAGTTGCACGCCGGCGATGCGGTCGTAATGAACGATAGCCGCGTCATGCCCGCACGTTTATATGGCGTCAAAGCCGATACTGGTGGCCACGAAGAGGTTTTATTGCTGCGGAACACAGTCGATGATGAGTGGGAAACTTTAATGAAGCCTGCCCGCCATGCACACGTTGGTACCAAGGTTGTTTTCGGTGATGGTGAGTTGACGGCGACGGTCACGAAAATTTTAGATCACGGTGGTCGCATGATCAAATTCGATTACGATGGGATTTTCCTAGAAATTCTTGAGAGTTTAGGCGAAACACCATTACCACCATATATTAAAGAAAAGTTGGACGATCCTGAACGTTATCAAACGGTTTATTCGAAAGAACTCGGATCGGCTGCTGCACCTACAGCTGGCTTGCACTGGACCAAGGAATTACTGAAAAAAGTTGAAGACAAGGGTGTCAAGTTAGTTTATCTGACTTTACACGTTGGTTTAGGGACTTTCCGGCCAGTTTCAGAAGATAATATTGAAGACCATAAGATGCACAGCGAATTTTATCAATTCAGTCAAGAAGCTGCCGATACACTTAACGAAGTTCACCGTAATGGTGGCGGCATTGTCGCAACTGGGACTACTTCGATCCGGACTTTGGAAACTGTCGCCACGAAATTTGATGGTGAGCTCAAGGCCGATAGTGGTTGGACCGATATTTTCATCAAGCCTGGCTACGAATGGAAGGCCGTCGATGCTTTCATCACCAATTTCCATTTACCAAAATCAACGTTAGTCATGCTGGTTGCATCGTTTACCGGCCGCGAAACAATTTTAAATGCTTATGAGCATGCCATCAAAGAACGTTATCGCTTCTTCAGTTTCGGCGATGCCATGTTTATTAAATAACGCGAGTTTGAAAGAGGATAATTAATGACAAGTCCGATTCAGTATCATTTAATCAAAAAAGAAAAACATACGGGCGCACGTTTGGGTGAGTTGATCACGCCACACGGCACTTTTCCAACGCCGATGTTTATGCCCGTTGGTACTCAAGCCTCGGTAAAATCTTTGGCACCAGAAGAACTAGATGAGATGGGCGCCGGCATGATTCTAGCCAACACTTATCATCTTTGGTTGCGTCCCGGCCAAGATATTGTTAAAGAAGCCGGTGGCCTGCACAAGTTTATGAATTGGCCTAAGGGAATTTTGACGGATTCAGGTGGTTTCCAAGTCTTTTCGCTGGCCAAGATTCGTGATATTACCGAAGAAGGCGTGCATTTCCGCAGTCATTTGAATGGTGAAAAGCTGTTTTTGACCCCAGAAAAAGCAATCGGGATCGAAAATGACCTTGGCCCGGATATTATGATGAGCTTCGACGAGTGTCCACCGTATTATGAGAGTTACGATTATGTGAAGAAATCGGTCGAACGGACTTCACGTTGGGCGGAGCGGGGACTTAGAGCTCATCAGAATCCAGATACGCAAGGTTTATTTGGTATCGTTCAGGGTGCTGGTTTCAAAGATTTGCGTAAGCAAAGTGCGGCGGATCTAACCGCAATGGATTTCCCCGGTTATTCGATCGGTGGACTTTCTGTCGGTGAATCAAAACCAGAAATGAATGAAATGTTAGAATTCACGACACCATTGTTGCCAGAAAACAAACCTCGTTACTTAATGGGGGTTGGTTCCGCCGATTCTCTGATCGACGGCGTGATTCGCGGCATCGATATGTTCGATTGCGTTTTACCAACGCGAATCGCCCGCAATGGTACCTGTATGACTTCACATGGTCGCTTGGTGGTCAAGAATGCCCAATATGCGCATGATTTTGGTCCGATCGATGATAATTGCAATTGCTACACGTGTCGTAATTATTCTCGTGCCTATGTTCGTCATTTGATCAAGGCCGACGAAACGTTTGGGTTGCGTTTAACTTCATATCATAATTTGTATTTCTTGCAGAATGTGATGAAACAAGTACGTCAAGCCATCATGGACGACAATTTACTCGATTTTCGTGCCGAATTTTTCGAAAACTACGGCTTTAACGATGTAAACGCTAAGAATTTTTAAAAACTGACTGGAAGTTTGCTTGTAGTTTTGGTAAGGTATAGTTAACAAAATTTATTAAAAAACTGATGAGGTGTAGAATTGAACAATTTATTATTAGCAGCTGCAGCAACTGGTTCAGGTGCCGGCGGTAGTTTCTCTTTCTTGATCATTATTGTGATCATGTTTGCGGTTATGTATTTCACGATGATCCGTCCTGGTAAGAAGCAACAAAATCAACGTCAACAAATGTTGGGTGGCATGAAGCAAGGCGATTCGATCGTCACGATCGGTGGCTTACATGGTGTGATCGACACGATCAACGTGGATGAAGGCACTGTTGTTGTCGACGCTGATGGCATTTTATTAACTTTCAACCGGACAGCGATCCGCGACGTTAAACCTGGCACGGGTGTTGCTTCAAGTACCACGACTGAAGAAATCACCGGCAGTCACAGCGTTGAAGATGAGACAACAGTTAGCGAAGAACCAGCTGTTGATCCCGATCAATCAGAAGATAAAGACTCTGATCAATAAATTTCAATACGCAGTAATTAGAACGAGCCATAAAATGGGGCTCGTTTTTTTATTGCCTAAAACACTGCAATGATAACGTTTTCGAACTAATTTTAAATTTCCGTGAAAAAATTCACGGAAAGGGGTTTACAAATGATTCGAAATAGGGTAATATAATTCTTGTGAAATGGATAACGAAAATGTGAAAACCCGAGGAGGATCCATCATGTTAAAAACAGAACCTAAAACAAACGAAGTTGAAGTTATGATCGACGAATTAGTTGTCAAGGCAAATAAAGCGCTTGATATTCTAGAAGGTTTTGACCAAGAAAAAATCGACCACATTGTTCATCAGATGGCAATTGCGGGTCTAAATGACCATATGAAATTAGCAAAAATGGCCGTAGAAGAAACTGGCCGTGGCGTTTATGAAGATAAAGCCGTTAAAAACATGTTCGCTACCGAAGAAATTTGGCACGCCATCAAAGATGACAAAACTGTCGGGATCATCGAACGCGATGAAGACCATAAATTAGTTAAAATTGCTGAACCTCTCGGCGTTTTAGCAGGGGTTACACCTGTTACGAACCCAACTTCAACGACGATGTTCAAGGCGCTGATCGCCATCAAGACGCGTAATCCAATCATCTTTGCTTTCCACCCCGGCGCACAGAAGAGTTCTGCTGCAGCTTTGGATTCATTACGAGTTGCTGCTGAAGAAGCTGGCTTGCCTGCAGGTGCGTTGAGCTATGTTCCAGTACCAAGCATCGACGCAACTACAAAATTAATGAACCACCCTGGTGTGGCTTCTGTTTTAGCAACAGGTGGCCCTGGCATGGTTAAATCTGCTTATTCAACTGGTAAACCAGCACTTGGCGTTGGCCCTGGTAATGTGCCCGCATACGTTGAAAAATCCGCTAATATCAAACAAGCTGTCAATGATGTGTTACTTTCAAAGGCATTCGATAACGGGATGGTTTGTGCTTCTGAACAAGCAATCATCGTTGATCAAGATATTTACAAGGAAGTCACTGCCGAATTAAAGGCACAACATGCTTACATCGCGACTAAAGACGAAGTTAAACGCTTGTCAGACGTTGTGATCGACAAAGACAAACACGCTGTTAATGGTAAAATCGTTGGTCATTCTGCCGTCGAAATTGCCGGTTTAGCTGGGATCAAAGTTCCTGCAGAAACAACCGTCCTCATTGCACCGATCGATGGTGTGGGCGACGAATATCCACTTTCTCGTGAAAAATTGTCTCCAGTTTTAGCCATGATCAAGTCTAAGAATCATGAAGATGGCTTCGCACTTTGCCAAGCAATGTTGGAATTAGGTGGCAAGGGTCACTCCGCTGCCATCCATACCACGGATGAAGATTTAAGCATCGACTTCGGTATTGCAATGCACGCATCACGGATCTTAGTGAACCAACCGACAACTGTTGGTGGTATCGGTGATTTGTACAACAACTTATTGCCATCATTAACATTAGGCTGTGGTTCATACGGACACAACTCGGTTTCTCATAACGTGGGAACTTTCGATCTCTTAAACATCAAGACAGTTGCGATGCGTCGTAACAACATGCAATGGGTTAAATTGCCTTCCAAAATTTACTTCGAAAAAAACTCAGTGAACTATCTGGAAAAGATGGAGGGTTTGAAGCGGGTTTTTATCGTAGGTGATCAAGGCATGTCAAAACTGGGCTATGTCAAGAAAGTTGAAGAAACTTTGAATCGCCGTGATGAGTCAGTTGTTTACCAAACTTTCGTCGACGTTGAACCTGATCCATCATCAAACACAGTTTACAAAGGTGCCGAAATGATGCGCTCATTCAAACCTGACACGATCATCGCAGTCGGTGGTGGTTCAGTTATGGATGCTGCTAAGGGCATGTGGTTATTCTATACAGCTCCAGACGCGTCATTCTGGGGAGCTAAACAGAAGTTCTTGGATATCCGTAAACGGACATACAAATTCCCTAACTTAGACAAAGTTAAACTGGTCTGCATTCCCACAACTTCTGGTACCGGTTCAGAAGTAACACCATTCGCCGTTATTACTGATAGCGAAAGTGGCATCAAATATCCTTTAGCCGATTATGCTTTGACACCAAATGTGGCCATCGTTGATAGTCAATTTATCGAAACAGTTCCTAAGACAGTTGTTGCTGACTCAGGTCTCGATGTTTTGTGCCACGCCATTGAAAGTTATGTTTCAACGATGGCTTCACATTATACACGTGGCCTAAGTTTACAAGCGGCTAAATTAGTCTTTGAAAACTTGAAGAAGAGCTGGGATGGCGACAAAGAAGCGCGTGCAAACATGCATGATGCTTCGACTATGGCTGGGATGGCGTTTGCCAATGCCTTGCTAGGGATCAACCACTCAATTGCCCACAAACTTGGTGGCGAGTATCACTTGCCTCACGGACGTGTGATCACGATCACGATGCCACATGTCATCAAATATAACTCACTCGTTCCGACTAAACGGCAGATTTGGGCTAAGTACAGTTACTTCCGTGCCGATGAAGACTATGCTGAAATTGCGCGCTACGTTGGCTTGAAAGGGAACACGACCGAAGAATTAGTCGATGCCCTGATCAAAGCAATCGTTGATTTAGCTGAGAGTGTTGGCATCAAGATGTCATTACGCGAACAAGGAATCAGCAAACAACAAGTGACTGAAGCTGCTGGACGTTTAGCAGAATTAGCTTACGAAGATAACTGCACGATCACGAACCCTAAGGAACCATTGATCGCAGATATGCAACAAATGATTTTAGACGAATACGAAGGACCCGTTTCAAGTTTCTCTAAGAAATAAATTCCGCACAGAAAAAGTCGAGCGCATGCTGGGCTTTTTTTGTCGTCAGTGAGGGAAATTGTTTAATGTTTAGGGTAGAGTAGTGTAAAATAGAAATGATAGATATCTCTTAAGAAAAGGTTCGGTTAACTTATGGTTAAAGAAAATAATGTCTTATTTGTAATTTTTGGTGGTTCGGGCGATTTAGCACACCGTAAACTTTATCCAGCCCTCTTTCAACTTTATTTAAAAGGATTTTTGAACGAACACTTCGCCGTCATCGGCACAGCACGGCGGCCTTGGACGCATGATTTCTTCCGCCAAGGTGTCTTGGAAAACTTAGACGAAGGCACGAATGAGCAGCAACAAGAATTTGCCGGTCACTTTTATTATCAATCTCATGATGTCAAAGATTCAGATCATTACGTCGCTTTGAAAAAAGTGATCGATCAACTAGACGAAAAATATCAATTAAACGGGAATCGCTTGTTCTATATGGCGATGGCACCCGCGCTCTTTGGCACGATCGCGCAACATTTGAAGTCGGAAAACTTGTTGAGCAATGAAGGGTATAATCGTTTGATCATTGAAAAGCCGTTCGGACATGACTACCCGTCCGCATTGGCTTTGAATCAGGCAATCGTTGATACTTTTGACCGCAATCAAGTCTTTCGTATCGATCATTATCTTGGTAAGGAAATGGTTCAGAATATTCCGTATTTGCGCTTTGGCAATCCATTCTTAACCTCTGTTTGGAATAAGGATTACATCGACAACGTGCAGATCACTTTGGCAGAATCACTGGGCGTTGAAGAACGTGCCGGTTATTACGAAACGGCTGGTGCCTTGCGTGACATGGTGCAGAATCACATCATGCAGATCATTGCCATGTTAACTTTCCCCAAGCCAGAACAATATACGGATGATGAGATTAACCAAGCAAAGAGCAAAGTTTTTGCTAGTCTACCTGTTTATTCGGAAACTGATGTGGCCGAGAAGTTTGTCCGTGGCCAATATGATGAAAATGCAGATGGTTCACAGAAAGCCTATCGTCATGAAGACAAAATCGATCCCAAGTCCAACGTTGAAACGTTTGTGGCTGGCGAAATCGATTTGAACTTACCCGAATGGCAAGGCATTCCATTTTATGTACGGACAGGGAAACGGTTAGCAGCTAAAAATACGTGCATTGATATTGTGTTCAAGTCCGATGTAGCTAACTTGTTCAGTGATCAGAAACTGGAAAATCCAGTTTTGACCATCGAAGTTCAACCCGAATCCGGCGTCTTACTGACCGTTAATGGCAAGAAAATCGGCACGAGTAACGTTGTAGAAACTCACCAATTGACTGACCTGTTGGATGATGACCAACAGAAACAGGTTCCCGATGCCTATGAGCGGTTATTATTAGAGGCAATTCTGGGCAAGCAAGGCAATTTCGCCCAATGGGAAGGTATGGCCGGTTCATGGCACTTCGTTGATGCGATTCGCGACGCTTGGGCAAAAGATTCGCAACCAGATTTTCCTAATTATCAATCTGGCACAATGGGACCCAAAGCTGCGGATGCCTTGCTGGCAAAAACAGGTCGTCATTGGATCTATCAAGGTAAATAATTTAAGTGAATGACTGATTATATTTTGAAGCTGTGAGCTCGAACTACACAAATGTGGTCGAGTCCATGGCTTTTTTCAGGGAGGGATGTTTCGATGGCAGAATGGCTGGAAATTCCATTACAATATCATACCGAGCGCAAAATTATCCATGTCGACATGGATGCTTTTTATGCGTCGGTCGAAATCCGCGAACATCCTGAACTTAAAACGCGTGCGGTGGTGATCTCGGCGGATCCGCGCGAAAATCACGGACACGGCGTTGTTACCACCGCTAATTATGTGGCTCGGCAATATGGCGTCCATTCGGCGATGCCCGCGGCCCAGGCCTTGAAGCTGATTCCCAGAGATAAAGTTGTCTTTGTCCCACCACATTTTGAATTGTATCGCAGCGTTTCGGCGCAGATCCACCAGATTTTTCATCAGGTGACGGATATAATTGAACCGATTTCGCTAGATGAAGCTTTCCTAGATGTGACTGAGAACAAATGGCACGAAACAAACACCATCAAAATTGCCATGCGGATCCAGCAACAAATTATTCAAACGACGCACTTAACTTGTTCGCTAGGGATTTCGTATAATAAATTTCTTGCTAAAGTTGCCTCTGATCACAACAAACCAGTGGGACGCACGATTATTCGTCCAGAACAGGCCCAGGCTTTCTTGCAAGATTTACCGATCGATAAATTCTTTGGCGTCGGCAAGAAAACCCAAGAAGTTTTACACGAGATGCAAGTCTATACAGGCGGGGATTTGTTGAAGATCCCGCAAATGGAACTGATCGCGAAATTCAACAAAATGGGTTTCGTGATGTACAAACACGCGCGTGGTGTCGATGACAGCCCTGTGCAGGAGCGACGTGAGCGCCGATCGATCGGCAAAGAGCGGACTTATAATCCGCCGATCGAAGTCAACGAGCGTGTTGAACGAGAACTGCGCACGATCAGCGAGCAAGTTGCGGCAGCGTTAGCGAAGCAGCAGATGCATGGGCGCGTCATCGTGCTTAAAATGCGCAACAGTTTATTCGAAACCACCACGAAACGGCAGTCGTTTGATCAATATGTGGTCAGTGCGGAACAAATTTTCCAAATTGCTTGGCAATTGTGGCTGACGCATGGAAATCTGAGTAATGGCATTCGATTGTTGGGGATAACGGTGACAGAATTGGATCCGCGCTCGTTTGAGAATATTGATTTGCCTTTGTTTGAATGATTCTTAAAAAATTATCTACCTTCGGTCGAAAGTGCTGGGGCCGGCAGTACGTTGGCTTGTGGGACCGCTCTCCGCTTTTCCAAGTGCGGGAAAAGCTCCGAGCTTCGATTTGAGCTTTTGCAAAGACCGCAAAATCTCGAATCAATCCACCATGTAAGGCGGGCAAAAACGGCCCGCCAACATGGTTGTCACTGCCATGACTGCCTGCCCCAGCACTTTCGACCTAAACTTAATTTGTTTAGCTTAGGAAATGAATAACAGGGTTCCTGGAAGTTGATTTACAATGTAGCCGTTACTCTGAATTACAAAATAAAAAATGTGATGAATTTCAAATCTGAGCAAAATAACATACGACCAATTTTAAAATAGGTGCAAGATACAGTCAAAAAGCTATTGTTACAGCTTTTCAGACTAATCTGCGCCTATTTTTATATTTGTCGTGTGTCTAGATTGCCGATTTTCATTTTGCGCGTTAGAAATTTAGAAAGATAAATTAAATACGTGACGTTAAACATATCGAGCTCTTCCGAATAGAATAGGCGAAATTTATGGTGGGAACTGGGACTGCAGTGATATTTCTGTTAATGAGCGATCTTTGCGAATTTACAGAAAGGGGAAATATGAGCTCTTCCCGATTTTGGAAGAGCTCATATTTCAGGCGGAAAACTTTTGGCGAATTTCCAAAAGCTTGGAGCCGTCCCCACAGCAGCTTCCCAGCTCCCACCACAAATTTCGCCGGAACCAAACAAAATATTCCCAATCAAAGCCCCGACTTTCCCGTCACAAATTTTATAAGTTTTCCGTGGCATTTCTGCTACAAAGACTGTATACTAAATGTATAAATTAATTTGCTATGGTAATGGGAATTTTGTGGCCGACTAATCAACCTAGAACCGATACAAAGCCTAGATAACCCAAGATTTCGGCGCAGCCAATCGTTGACACTTGAATATTTACTTTAAGTATTCGATTTGGTTAGTAATGTAGTACCGCGGAATTCCCGTCTCTTTTGTATGTAGGGGCGGTTTTTCTTTGGCAAAATGGAGGATGACATGGATATTAAAACAACGATCGTCAATAGCTTGAGTGCCGTTTTGGCAGACGAGTTAAATAACACTGAAATTAAAAATTTACTTGAAGTTCCCAAATCGTCAAAATTAGGTGATTATGCATTTCCAACCTTTATCTTGGCTAAATCACGTCATCAGGCACCCCAAAAAATCGCTCAGGAATTAGTTGAACAGCTTGATCATGAACCTTATGAAAAAATCGAAGCGACTGGTGCTTACGTTAATTTCTTTTTGAACAAAGGTAATTTTGCTGAAGCAACCTTGCAAACGATTTTGACGAGTGGCGACCAATATGGCGATTCCCAGGTTGGTCAGGCTGGTAATGTACCGATCGATATGTCTTCGCCTAACATTGCCAAACCGATGTCCATGGGGCATTTACGTTCTACCGTCATTGGTAATGCGTTGGCCAATATTTACAAAAAAATTGGTTACCAACCCATCAAGATCAATTATTTAGGTGATTGGGGCACGCAATTCGGTAAGTTGATCGTCGGCTATCACAAATGGGGTAGTGAGGCGGAAATTAAAGAAGATCCCATTGGTAATTTGTTGAAATATTATGTTCATTTCCATGAAGCCGCTGAAAAAGATCCTGAGCTCGATGACGAAGGTCGTGCTTGGTTCAAGAAGCTAGAAGATGGCGATCCTGAAGCAACGCATCTATGGGAATGGTTCCGTGGTTTGTCGCTGGCAGAATTCCAGAAGATCTATGATCGCCTTGGCATCGAATTCGATTCGTTCAATGGTGAAGCTTATTATAATGACAAGATGGATCCAGTTGTCGATGAATTGAAGGCCAAGAATTTGCTACAAGAGAGTCGTGGCGCACAAATTGTTGATTTGACTGACGAGAATTTAACGCCGGCATTGATCAAGCGTTCCGACGGTGCCACGTTATACATTACGCGTGACCTGGCAGCGGCCACCGATCGTTATAACAAGTTCCATTTTGCGAAGTCATTATATGTGGTCGGTAGTGAACAGACCGAACATTTCAAGCAGTTGAAAGCCGTTTTGAAGAAAATGGGTGATGACTGGTCAGATGATATTATTCATGTGCCATTCGGATTAATCACCAAGGATGGCAAAAAGTTGTCCACTCGTAAGGGTAACGTCGTCTTGCTAGATAAGGTTTTGGATGAGGCCGTTGATTTAGCTAAGCAACAAATCGCCGCTAAAAATCCTGATCTTGCTCATGCGGATCAAGTTGCTCATCAAGTCGGCGTCGGCGCCGTTATCTTCCACGATTTAAAGAATGATCGCTTAGATAGTTTTGATTTCAGTTTAGGCGAAGTGGTTCGTTTTGAAGGTGAAACTGGGCCTTATGTACAATATTCGAATGCCCGTGCTCAGAGTATTTTACGCAAGGCAAAACGTGAAGTTAACCTGGACGATGTCTTGAATTTGGCAGATCCTAACGCCTGGGACACAATCAAGTATTTGGCTGATTTTCCCGCGATGGTTCTGCGTGCGGCTAATGAGTATGAACCTTCCGTGATTGCAAAATATGCGTTACGTTTAGCGAAGACATTTAACAAGTATTATGCTAATTCTAAGATTCTGGTCGAAGACGATCAATTGAACGCGCGTTTAGCACTCGTTAAAGCAACGAGCCAAGTATTGCAACAATCATTAGCATTATTAGGTGTGCAAGCACCAGATGAGATGTAGGTGAAGTCATGAAGAAAAAAGAACGTCAGGCAATTTTGTCAAAGATTATCCAGGAGCATTTGGTTCATACGCAAGAAGAGCTGCAAGGCTATCTGCATGAATATGGGTTGAAAACGACTCAGGCTACGTTATCTCGTGATTTACGTGAGTTGAAGATCACTAAGATGCGCGATGAATATGGGAAGTCTCGTTATCTGAAACTTTCGACCGAGACGACCGGGGATGCTCAGGCTCGACTATTTTCAGCGTTAAAAACAGTGACTAAGTCGATCGATATTGTTGAATTCTTGGTCATTATTCATACGAGCCCGAGCTATGGTAACTTTTTAGCGGCGGCTTTGGATGATTTGCGTAATACACCGCCGACGGATATTTTAGGCACAATTGCCGGTCATGACACGGTTGTGGCTTTCTGTCAGAGTGCCACGCAAGCACAGACTGTTGCCGGCTTTTTGAGTGATCATTTGCGTCTTCAATAAGTTGAGGGGTAGTTAAAGTGGGGTTGTTTGGGTTTGGCACCAAGAAGCGGGGGAATGATTTGTCGATTTGTGCGCCCGCTGATGGTGATATTGTTGACTTGATCAAGGTGGCCGATCCGATTTTTTCGCAGCGAACCTTGGGCGATGGCTTTGCGGTAGAGCCGACCGATGGTGTGATCTTTGCACCAGTTACGGGGGTCGTGACGCTGATCGCAACGACGCAACACGCCGTGGGAATGCGGATGGACAATGGGTTAGAGGTGCTTGTTCATTTTGGCTTGGATACCTATAAGTTGAATGGCGAGCCGTTTCGCATCCATGTCAAACATGGACAGTTGGTCAAGGGCGGCCATCGACTGGTCACCGCCAATCTAGGGAAAATTAAAGCGGCCGGACTCGATGATACGATTGTCGTTACTTTCTCTAATTCCGTCGAGTTGTCAGCTCGTCCGGAGATTCAATACGGACCGTGTCTTGGAGGGCGTCGGATCGGTCGAGTTGTCCTAAATTAATAAGAATTTTGAGGGTCACATCTGAATTATTGGGTGTGGCTTTTTAATTTGGTTACAATTAATGAGTTTGACATCTTAACCTTACAATACTGATAGGGCATTTTTCAGTGAGAATGGCTATAATGTAGTTGAATGAAAGAACGTTTTTAACTCCCGATTTTTGTTGCTGTTAGTTGGACCCGAGGTGCACTCATGAAAAAAATTATTGCTGCATTCATCTTCGTCGTCTTTTTATTGGTTGGTGGGGTCGAACACGCACAGATCGAGCGGGTGTGGTCGAGCTCTAATAAAGTCGTTTTGGCGGATACGGAACCTAAGAGTACCGTTCATTATCGGACGCCGACGATTTTTGTCCATGGTTTCGGTGGTGGCTTGGGGTCGTTGAATTATCTGATCGATGAGTCGCAACACGAGGGATTTGCGACCCGCACCTTGACGGCATACATTTCGCCGACCGGAACGATCCACTATACTGGAGCATGGCATGCGCAAGTGCGGCACCCAGAGATCCAAGTAATTTTCGAAGATAATAAGCAACCTAATTATCACATTGCCGCGAACTGGCTGAAGATTCTGTTAACGCAATTACGGCAAAAATACGGGATTCGCCATTTCAATGCGGTCAGTCACTCTTGGGGAAATAATGCCGTCATTTATTATTTAGCTCATTATGGTGCAAATCAAAATCTGCCCCAAATTAAGAAATTAGTGACGATCGCGCCACCGATGACGCCGTTGGAACCCGCCGCCCGCAATCGCGGGATTTATACACATAATCCCGGCCGCTATCGTGTTCAGCGCATGGACGCGGATTTGCGTGATTACGAGCGCGCGGACTCGCCATTGAAGCAGTTGAACATCAATGAATTAAATATTTATGGTGATCTCAATCATCCTGATCATACGGATGGTCGTGTGAGTGTTAAGGCTGCTCAAGCGTTACGCCACGTTTTCACCGGCGCAACGCAACAATACCACGAGGTTCATTTGTATGGGCCAGATTCGCAACATAATGCTTTGACGCGGCGTAATGTGATTGTACTCAATCGTTTGGAGCAATTTTTATTTACGCAGCCTAATAAAAAGGGTGTTAAATCATAATAATACTGCTGGACTAACTTTAAAATTGGCTCATTCTGTTTTTTGCTAGGATTGTCGGTTCATTAAATTGGCTTGAAATGATACACTAAAGTTGCGTCACAACAAGTTGAATTTTTTCAAGGAGAGATGGCAGAGATGAGAGTTGAACACGATTCGTTAGGTGAGGTTCAGATTCCAGACGGCGTTTGGTGGGGACCACAAACTGAACGGTCTCGCCACAATTTCACAACGGGTCCGTTAATGCCGCTAGCGTTGATTCGCGCACTGATTCAGGTGAAGTCCGCCGCAGCCGAAGTGAATAGCCAGATGGACGTGATTACGCCGACAGTGGGTCAGGCAATCCAGGCTGCCTGCCAACAATTATTAGCCTTAGATGATCAAAAATTGCGCGCCCAATTTCCGCTGCGTGTTTATCAGACGGGCTCGGGAACGCAGACGAATATGAACGTCAATGAAGTGGTCGCCCATTTAGCGAGCGCTCATTCTGCGCAGACGATTCTGCCAAATGACCATGTTAATGCCAGTCAGAGTTCCAACGATACTTTTCCGACCGCAATGAACATGGTGGCTTACCAAGCGATGACGGCGACAATTTCCACAATTGCGCAATTAAATACTGATTTGTTACAAAAAGAAACGCGTTATCAGCGCACAGTTAAATTAGGGCGAACTCATTTGCAAGACGCCACACCTTTAACGTTTGGTCAGGAGATTTCTGGTTGGCGCGCAACTTTAGTGGCAGACATCAGCACGCTGAAAAGTGCTCAGAAAAGATTACTTGATTTGCCACTTGGCGGTACCGCAGTCGGCACTGGATTGAATACGACGCCGGATGTGACCGCCAAGATTATTAGCGTGCTTGCACGCGAACTGGCAATTCCGTTCCAGAACATGACAAATAAATTCCATGGTTTATCTGCACACACAGAATTGACCAATGCGCACAGCACCCTTAAAACGCTCGCTACTGATTTATTGAAGATTGCCAATGATATCCGCTTCTTAGCCAGTGGACCGCGTGGTGGGTATGGCGAATTGACGATACCTGCCAATGAACCGGGGAGCTCGATCATGCCGGGTAAAGTGAATCCGACCCAAGCAGAGGCACTGACCATGATTGCGACGCGAGTGCTCGGTAATGATGTGACCATTGGGGTGGCGAATAGTCAGGGTAATTTCGAAATGAACGTTTATAAGCCAGTGATGATTGCCACATTTCTAGAATCGGCAGACCTATTAACTGGTGGAATCGCTCAATTTGATCGTTTATTGGTTCAAGGCTTGCAGGCCAACGAAGAAGTCATGCGGGCGACCGTCGACGGTTCTTTGATGACCGTCACCGCTTTATCGCCTCATATCGGTTATGAAGCCAGTGCAAAAATTGCCCAGGCGGCTTTGCGGGACGATACGACTTTGAAGGCCGCGGCGCTGAAGTCTGGTCTGTTGACAGCAGCGCAATTTGACCAATGGACCGATCCGTTGAAGCTGACGAATATTGATCAATCGTCGCATCAAGATCCTGATTTTTGAACCGATCCAACAATATGAATGACAAAATAAGACTAGGTGGTCAAATTTTGATCACCTAGTTTTTTGTGTTTTCCAAGTTGTATGAATTGACCGAGATTTCCGTGAGTGCTACACTTTTTATTACCAGTTACTTTCTAAATAACAGCGGTTGCAAGCGGATGTTGTTTTCAATCGATCGGTATAAAGTGGTCGTTCAATTCGGACACGCAGTGGATAGATGGAGGTGGTCAGCTTGAAATATTCCCATCGGTTAAGCGATGCAATTCATATTCTAGTCTTCGTGGTGATCAATGCGGATGGCGACTTATCCAGCCAGTCTATCGCTGACAGCATTCAGTCTAATCCTAGCTTGGTGCGGCGATTAATGTCACGTTTAGTCAAAGCCGAATTATTGGTGAGTCGACCTGGACGTGTCGCGCCGCATTTAGCTAGACCCGCAAACACAATCACATTGCTAGAAATTTACCGGGCAACCGAGGATAATCAAGAGTTGTTACACTTGGACCGAGAGACGAATCCACGTTACATGGTGGGACGCCTGATTCAAGACACACTGGCATCTACGTATTCAGAGATTCAAGCAGCCGCTGAGGCGAAAATGGCGCAGATCAGCCTGCAAGACATTGTTGACGATCTCTTACTTCGCAATGATCAGGAACGAAAGCAAACTAGGGGGATCGATGATCGTGATCGAATTTAAAAACGTAACCAAAACATACGAGACTGAAGATGCCTTGAAGGAATTAACGTTAACCATCAATGATGGTGAATTATTTGTGCTGGTCGGACCATCGGGAAGCGGGAAAACAACGCTGCTCAAGATGATCAACCGTTTAGCCGTGCCAACATCGGGGGAAGTCTCGATCGATGGCCAAAACGTGGCCGAAATGGATTTGGAAAACTTACGCCGTCACACAGGCTATGTGTTGCAAACGGGGGCACTTTTTCCCAATATGACCGTTGAACAAAACGCCGGTATTCAATTAGAAGCGTTGGGTTGGGAAGCCACCAAACGCCATCAGCGAATCGTCGAATTAATGAAACGGGTCGACTTAGATCCTGAATTATTTTTAAAACGACTTCCCAGCGAACTTTCTGGTGGTGAATCGCAACGGATCGGGATTGTCCGTGCGCTAGCTTCTAATCCAAAGTTAATTTTAATGGATGAACCTTTTAGCGCCTTGGATCCACTTTCGAAACGGCAATTACAAGAATTGATTTTACATTTGCATGCGGAATTAGCGACGACCTTCGTATTTGTGACCCACGATATGCGTGAGGCAATTCGCTTAGCCGACCGTTTAGCCGTGATACATAATGGCGAGCTGCAACAGTTGGGTAGCGCGAAGGAAATCTTATCGGCACCGGCCAATGATTTCGTGCGCGAATTCTTCGATGACGATTCGATTCGGCGTCAATTTATGCAGACCGTCGTTGCCGCAGGACTCGGACAACCAATTACCTTGGTTAAAACCGATCGACTAGCAACCGACGTGATCGTCTCTGGTGATGTCGTCAAGATGGCAGCTAGCGATACGATTTTTTCGTGGGCAGCACTGGTGAAACAGCATCCTCAACAAGTTGTGCAAGTTGAAGAGACACTCTTGAAGCCGGCGGATTTGATTGCTTATCTGGCCCAAGCAAAGGAGGCCAAATAAATGTTCGATTCGTTAAATACGTACATTGCTGAAAATGGTAATGAAATTCTGCTCTCATTGTGGCAACATATTGAAATTTCGGCGATTGCGGCGCTGATCACGATCATTATCGCGATTCCTCTGGCCGTCGTGTTGCTCAATCACCGTCGTGGTGGGGAATTTGTTTTGCAGGTGGCCAGTGTGATCCAAACGATTCCCAGTTTAGCGATTTTAGGTTTATTGATTCCGTTCGTCGGGATCGGGACGGTACCGGCAATTATCGCGCTGGTTTTATACGCGATCATGCCGATTTTTTCCAACACTTATTCTGGATTGACGAATATTGACCCGGTGTTAATGGAAGCGGCGGATGCAATGGGCGTTTCCAAACGTTACAAGCTATTCCGAATCCAGTTTCCATTAGCGATGCCGATGATTCTTTCGGGAATTCGGATCGGCGTGGTCATGATCATCGGGACAGCCACCTTAGCCGCATTAATCGGCGGTGGCGGCCTGGGGACTTATATTCTGCTAGGAATCCAGAGCAATAATAATAACGCCTTGTTGATCGGTGCCGTTTTGGCGGCGGTGCTGGCGTTAGTGGCCAGCTGGATCATCAAGGCGTTATCTGGCGTCTCGATCAAGAAAATCGGGATCGGCGTGCTCGTGTTGGCCATCTTAGGTGGCGCGGCTTATGGAATCAATGCTGCACTCAAGCCTAAAACAGAAACGATTATCGTTGCGGGGAAAATGGGTGGCGAACCGGAAATTCTGATCAATATGTATAAAGATTTGATCGAAGCCGATAATCCGAATCTGAATGTTGAAGTGAAACGCAATTTTGGTGGCACGACTTTCTTATTCAAGGCACTGCAAAGTGATCAGGTTCAGATCTATCCGGAATTCACTGGGACTGTTTTGCAATCATTGGTGAAAACCGATCAGGGGGTTAGTCATAATCCGGAAACGGCGTATCAGACGGCTAAAACCGCGCTCTCAAAACAGTTCAAGATGACTTATCTCGAGCCGATGAAATATCAAAATGGTTACGCAATGGCAGTCAGCAAAGAAACCGCAGAAAAGTACAACTTGAAAACCGTGGCGGATTTGGCGGCGCATCCTGAATTAGTCGCTGGTTTCGACGCCGACTTCTATCAGCAAAACGATGGTTATCCGGGTCTGAAAGAGGCTTATGGGCTTAATTTCGAAACAGTCCGCACTATGGAGCCATCATTGCGTTACGAGGCTTTGGCAGATGGTAAGCTGGATGTGACCGACGCTTATACGACCGATCCACAGGTCAAGAAGTATGATCTCGTCTTGTTGGAAGATACGAAGAGCTTCTTCCCACCGTATCAAGGCGCACCGGTGATGATGAAGAGCTTCGCCAAGAAACATCCCGGCGTCAGCAAGAGTTTAAATAAATTAGCGGGTAAAATTACGACGAAACAAATGCAAGAGATGAATTACAAAGTTACGGTCGAGCATGAAAAAGCGGCCACAGTCGCCCGTGAATTTTTAGTTGAGCAGGGGTTGCTGAAAAAATAAAATCAAGCAGAGATAGCGTATTAGTATTCAAAAAAAACACCAAACCAACTCATAATTGGTTTGGTGTTTCTTTTGTCGTATCTCGGTAAATCTCAGTCTTTCTTTGATGCCCCGGAAACGCCATCAACTTTCGGCATTGCCGGCGCAACTGGTGCGGGTGCGGCTTCTTTTTTCGAAGCGCCAGATACAGCATCTACTTGTGGTGCTGCCGCTTTTTGGGAAGCACCCGAAACGGCATCGACTTTACCGCCAGTCAATTGTTGACCGGTTTTTTTAAGATAGAAGTCGACAATTGGTTTGATGTCGAGAATGTATTCATTCACGCCGGCATAATGACCGTCTTCGTCGTGCATCGCGGCGTAATTATGAACCACATATTTATCGGGACCGTGAGTTGGAACAGGCATTTGTACGCGGTCCGTTTGGCCAGAACGCAAGGCAGCAATCACGGCTTGAACGTGGGCATAAGCGCGGGCAGGGTGGCAGTCACCGATCGGGTTGCCGACTTGGCCGGGTTTTCTGTGGGCGAACATCTTTTCAGAGTCGGCGGTGTGATTGTAGTACAAGAATTGGTTATTGCTGTCGACAAAAGTAATTTCCAATGGGATCGATTTTAATAAGCCATTGATTTGATCTACCGTCAAAATTCCCCGGTCTAACTCAACGTAAGTGTCGCCTTTAACAGGCGTGACTTTGGCACTGGCTTGTTCGACCCAGTCATCCGCGTGCATATCGACATCAGCAATGGTCGTGGCAATTTTTCCAGTCGCATGGAGATCTTCTTCGGGTAATTTTTCTGGCACCTTCAATTGAGAAGCAACGCCGATGAAGCGGACGAATTTCTGGAGTGTTTCGCTCAGAAAGGCGCGCGTTTTTTCATCCTTGAGATTACCTAGATCATCGAAAGCTTCTTTGACTTTTCCGAGTAAGAATTCATTACCGGGCATGGTGATCGCACCGACGCCTGGCGCATCTAAAATCTGACGAAGGTGTAATTGGGCGCGTGAGGTTCCTTGGTCGTAAAACGAACAGCCGACGATCATGACGGGCTTATCTTGGAGTGGGTGGATTTTGAATGATAACCATTCGAGCACGCTCTTGAGTCCAGCCGGCACCGTATGATTGTGTTCGGGCGTGGCAATGATCACGCCATCCGCTTGTAAAATTTTACGATTCAAGTTTTGGATCATCACGCTGTCCGTTAAGTCGTCGCTTTGATTGAACATGGGAATATCTTTAATTTCGATAATTTCCAAGTCGAATAATGACGCATATTCTTTTTGAATGTATTGTAATAAGAAACGGTTGTAAGACACGTCTGCATTCGAACCAACGATACCTAATAATTTCATGTTAAAAACTCCTTTATAATAATTGATCGGCTATAGTTTATCCCAAGAAAATTCCTTGGCTTCTTTTTTGTTCTGGTTATGCGCATGATTTAATTGGGCGGTGATATCGATAAAAATCATGAAGTCGGCGAAGAGACCATCTAGTTTTTTGACGCTTTCACGATCAAGCAACCGATTGTCGGCATCGAAAGCCGTCAGCGAATTTGCTAGCAAAAATTCTGAGCTCGGCATGATCCGCGCGCGCAATTCTGGTGCATCCAGCATCTGCCGCAATTGAGCCTGAGCACGTGAGGATCCTAAAACGCCATAAGAAGCGCCGGTGATCATGACAGGCTTGTCGACAAAGGGATAAATGCCGTAGGAAAGCCAATTGAGTGCGTTGATCAAGGCGGCCGGAACCGCGTGATCATATTCGGGAGTACTAATGATCACACCGTCGGCCGCGTCGATTTTGGCGGCAAGCTTCTGAATGCATTCTGGTAATGTCTTATCGACCGGTTTATTAAACATGGGGAAATCTTTGATCTCGGCTAATTCAATCTCGGCGTCGTTGGCGAAGTGCTTTTGCATGCACTGTAATAATTGCCGGTTAGTCGATTGATCCGAGTTGGTACCAACGATAGCAATGAGCTTCTTCATGAAATAAGTCCTTTCAATTAAAAAATGATAAGCGACTAAAGTTGAGTTTGTGAGCATTGTGATTGCGTTTACATAACTACTATTATAGAATACACTAGCCTAATTTAACCGTCAATGTTTGGTTAGAAAGCGAAGCAAGATTCAACAAATTTGAGGAACTAAATTTGACAGACATTCTTAAAAAGCGTATTTTATATTTAAAGGTAAAATATACCTTTAAATATAAACGGGCATTTTTACGGAGGAAATTTTTAAGATGAAGTTAACTCAGAAGTTATTTTTATCGATCGGGTTATCCGCAATGGCGGTGTTGTTATTAGCGGGTTGCCAATCTCAATCGAGTGCGCAGAAGCGTTCTGAACCAATCAAGATCACTTATTGGCATCGGCTTTCGGGCTCATGGGCCAAAGATCAACAGAAAATCATCACCGACTTCAACAAGTCGCAGAAGAAATATCAAGTTGTCGCGACTTCGATGAATGATTATGACACCTTGCAGCAAAAAATTATGGCGGCAGGGAAATCCGGTACACTGCCTGTTTTCGCGCAAACGCCGTACACAAATATTGGTGATTACGCGAAGAATGACTTGATCATGCCGATCGACGGGTTGTTCAGTGGCGATAATGCCTTGAGTAAGCAGCAAGCGGCTAATATTGTACCGTCATTTTTAGATACAGGTAAATTTAACGGCAAACAATATGCACTACCATTTTCAATTTCAACGCGAATTTTATTTTACAATCAACAAATGCTAGCGGATAATCAGCTCAGTGTGCCGAAGACTTGGTCTGATGTGGTCAGCCTCGGCGATAAGTTGCGCGCCAAAAACGTTTACGGATTGATGTACGACACTTCGTACGACATGGAATTAGAAGGCATGGCTGAGAGTGCCGGCGAAAAAATGATCACGTCAGATTTGCAAGTCAATATTGATACGCCGAAAACCAAAGCAGCCTTAACGACGATCTTGAAAATGATCAAGGATAAAACTGCGCGAACTGCCTTAGGTGATCAGTATTTCAGTACACCGTTTGTCTCATCGAAGACGGCGATGGGAATTGGATCGAGTTCGACGATCCCCCAAATTATGGCGGATGCGCCCAAAGGCTTTAAATGGGGGACTGCGCCAGTCCCCGCCTTTGATGGTCAATCAGCTAACGCCTTGGCCGGAAGTGATCTGGTAATGTTTAAAGGCAGTTCTAAGGCAGAACAGGCGGGTGCATTGGCCTTTATGAAATTTGCCTTGAAAGATAAGTATGTGGTGGATTGGTCGATTGCGTCTGGTTACGAACCAATTACCACGAGTGCGTTGAACAGCGAACGTTATCAAGCCTATTTGAAGGCTCATCCTCAATATCAAGCCGCTGCGGATGCCATCAAGACGTCATTTGCCTCGACGGTTTTTACCGGGTATAGTGACTATCGTAATCAATTAATGGCGACCGTCGATGATACCATCAGTAAACACGAGAGTGCCGATACGGCATTAACGGCGCTGGCGAAGAAAACCAAACAAATCATCAAAGATAATCAGTAGTCGTTTCAGAAGGGAAGCATTATGGAAATGCCAACGTTACCAGCGCCACTTATTATTTATTTCTCGGCGACGGGAACGACAAAGCAGGCAGCCGAAAAAATTGCCCACGCGCTCAATGGCGATTTATTGGCCTTGCAACCGGCGACCCCTTATCCCGATAATTATTCGGAATTAGTCCCCGTTGCTCAAAAAGAACATGATGAAAATCGCGCACCAATGTTAGCACCGCTGCCCATGAACCTGACCAGTTATCAAACCATCTTGTTTGGCTTTCCGATTTGGTGGGGAGAACCGCCACACTTGATTCGGCGATTTTTACAAGAAAATGAATTGAGTGGGCAGAAATTGATCGCCTTCGCAACAAGTGGGAGCAGCACAATCGAGGAAGCCATGCCTACGTTAGCGGATTGGACGAAAGGGACTCAAACCCAATTGGTTGCGGGTTTTCGGGCCAACAATGCAGCAGAAATTCGTCAAGGTTTGAACAGCTTAGAATAGACACAGATCTGTGATTAAATTTTTAATTGTTGATCTGAATTTAATCAGACGCAAAACGATGATCGTGGTGAACGCGGATCATCGTTTTTTTTGATTTCTCGAATAGTCATTCTTGAAATTCACAAGAACAGTTGGTATAATCGTTTAGTCCGATTACAGACAATATGATTTCAGACTAATTAAACGAGGGATTGATTTGCACAATGAAGAAGTTACAGCGGATTTAAAAAGATCTTTTGATCAATGGCATGAGTATGATAGTGTTCGCGAAACTTATGCCAAGAAACACGGGATTTCGCGTTCGTTGATCGATGTGCTGGCGATTTTGCAGTCGGTGCCAGAGGAGTGTACACAGAAATTCCTGATCGAACACACCTTACTGCCCAAGCAAACGATCAATTCCATGGTGACCAGTTTGTCGAAGCAGGGCATGATCAACTTGACGGAATCAACGACCGATCGGCGGCGCAAGAATATTCAATTAACGCCGACGGGTAAGGTGTATGCGCAAGAAATCGTCGATCCGATCGTCAAGGCCGAATATCAGACCATGGCGCAAATGCCGGCTGCGGAGCGGCAACAGATGATCACGAGCCTAGATCGTTATATTCAGGCGTTTGCGCAGCGCGTGAACGCAATTTAAACACTATTGGGGGAACACATGACTTCATTAATGACTTTTATGAAAAAATACCGCGGTGATGCGATCATCGCGACTTTAGCGACGCTGGTCATCGCCTTTGCCACACTTTGGCAACCGCGGATCTTACAAGAAATGATCACCGCGATTTTGGCGCGCGATCAAGGGACGGTTTTCAATTTAGGGATTCAATTAATTGGCCTGGCACTTCTAGGAATCGTCGCCGGTGTGATCAACACAATTTTCTCGGCCAAAACCGCACAAGAAGTTTCGGCGGATATGCGCGAAAAAGGCTACCGCAAGATTCAAACCTTCTCATTTGGTAACATCGAGAAATTCTCGGCTTCAAACTTAGTGATCCGTTTGACCAACGATATTAATCAGGTGCAGATGGTGATCATGAGCGTGCTGCAACAAATCACGCGGATCCCGATCTTATTTATTGGTGCCTTCATCTTGGCCATCATCACCATGCCGAAATTCTGGTGGATCATTGTCATCATGCTGATCCTGATCGTCGCCGTTAGTGCCTTCTCGTTCACACGCATGGGTAATTATTTCGAGAAATTGCAAACCACACTCGAAAATAATAATACTTTGGCACGTGAGAACCTGATGGGGATGCGCGTGGTCAAGTCGTTTGTACAAGAACAAAATCAAATTAAGAAATTTTCGAAGTCGTCCGACGAAATGACCGACACAACTATCCGCATCGGTAATTTGTTTTCAATTCTGATGCCGGCCTTTTTCTTGGTCGGGGATTTAGCTGTTGCCGGTTCGATTTTATTAGTTGGTTCGATGGTGACCACCGATCCTAGCATGATTGCAGCCGTTCAGGCGTTTATCAGTTACCTGATGCAGATCTTATTTGCCGTGGTGATGGGTGGTTTCATGATGACTGGCGCTTCTCGAGCGTTTGTTTCATTGGGACGTCTCCAAGAAATTTACGATACCGAACCCGAGTTGACTTTTCCAGAGACACCGGAGACAGATTTGACTGGTGACGTGACCTTTGAACATGTGTCCTTCACTTATCCCGGCGATCAAGAACCGGTGCTCCAAGATATTAGTTTCTCAGTCAAGGCTGGTGAAATGATCGGTATCGTGGGCGCGACCGGTTCTGGAAAAACCACGCTGGCCCAACTGATCCCGCGCTTATACGATCCAGATTCAGGCGTGATCAAAGTTGGCCACGAAGATATTAAACAAGTGAATGAAAGTTCGCTGCGCAAAACGGTTTCCTATATTTTGCAACGTTCAACTTTATTCTCTGGTACGATTTCCCACAACTTGCGCCAAGGCAAAGAGGATGCAACGTTGGATGATATGAAGTGGGCGGCACATGTGGCCCAGTCTGCCGAATTTATTGAAAAGTTAGACAATCAATACGACGCGAAAGTCGAAGAACGCTCAGCCAATTTTTCTGGTGGACAGAAACAACGGCTCTCAATTACCCGTGGTGTGATCAAGCAACCGGATATTTTGATTATGGATGATTCGACGAGTGCGTTAGATGCCCGTTCCGAGAAACTCGTCCAAGAAGCGCTGGATAAGGAATTAAACGGCACGACGACAATTATTATCGCCGAGAAAATTTCCTCGATCATTAAAGCCGATCGGATTTTAGTCTTGGACCAAGGTAAACTCGTTGGCATGGGAACCCATCACGAATTGGTGCGCAATAACGAAGTTTATCAGGAAATTTATCGCACACAGAAGGCATTGGAGGAGGTGTAACATGAAAGATCTTAAAGGAGCAGGTCGATTTTTCGCCCATTATCTAGGTAAATATTGGCAAAAATTAAGCGCCGTGATTTTATTGACGATCATGAGCACTTATTTCCAAGTTAAGGCGCCCGTATTCATGGGACACGCCTTCGAAGACTTGGCAAAATATATGCAGTTGTATTTGAATCCGGCAACGCGCGCAACCGCAACTCGAACCGATTTCAATCACGCCATCTTGAATCTGATCATCTTTTATATTTTGATCTCGGCTTCCATGCTGATCAGTTCGTTATTGATCTCGCAAGTTGCGGGGCGTTCAACTGGCACGATGCGGATCGGGTTATTCCGCAAAATGCAGCGGATGAAGATCAGTTATTTCGATACCCATTCAGACGGCGATATTTTATCGCGTTATACTTCTGACTTGGATAATATTTTCAACGCCATGAATCAGGCGCTGTTTGAAGTTTTCAATAGTGTGATTCTGTTCGTTGGTATGTTGATCATGATGTTTAGACAGAACGCGACCATGGCTTGGATCACGATTGCGACGACGCCGATCGCGGTGATCTTAGCGACGATCGTGATCATCAAAGCCGAGAAGTACGTCAATCGTCAACAAGATGATGTGGGTAAACTTAACGGCTATATTAACGAACAGATCACGGGTCAAAAAGTGATCATCACCAATGGCTTGCAGGAAGATTCGATCAATGGTTTCGTGAAACATAACGATCAAGTGAAACGTACGACCTTCAAAGGACAAGCTTGGTCCGGGATTTTGTACCCTTTGATGCAAGGTATGTCGCTATTAAATACGGCCATCGTGATTTTCTTCGGCTCGTGGTATGTCTTGAATGGCAGCATGAGTCAAGCTGCTGGCTTAGGGTTAGTCGTGATCTTCGTTCAGTATGCGCAGCAATATTACCAACCGATCAGTTCGCTGACATCGCTGTATAGCATGATTCAATTGGCCATCACCGGTGCGCGCCGGATCAATGAAGTTCGCGAGCAACCAGATGAAGTGGCACCAGAAAACGGCAAGACTTTTGCAGGGATCGATGCGAAAATTAATCTGAAAGACGTTCATTTCGGTTACGTGCCTCATAAAGAAATTCTGCACGGCATCAATATCGAAGTCGATAAAGGCCAAATGGTCGCGTTAGTCGGTCCAACTGGCTCGGGTAAAACCACCGTGATGAACTTA
Organism: Lapidilactobacillus mulanensis; assembly: GCF_003946215.1. GTDB lineage: Bacteria > Bacillota > Bacilli > Lactobacillales > Lactobacillaceae > Lapidilactobacillus > Lapidilactobacillus mulanensis. The sequence continues at coordinate 8,001 of NZ_RHOW01000009.1, read as the reverse complement.
CTGAATCGATTTTACGATGTGGATTCTGGTGCAATCACGTTTGATGACACCGACATTCGGGAAATGGATCTGAATAACCTTCGCGATAATGTGGGGATCGTTCTCCAAGATCCCCAACTGTTTAGCGGCACGATTGCGGACAACATTAAATTTGGCACGCCAGACGCAACGGAGGAAGAAGTTTTCGCCGCCGCCCGCCAAGCAAACATTCATGATTTTATCATGAGTTTGCCGGATGGCTATCAGACTCAGATCGATGATGACAATTCGATTTTCTCAGCGGGACAGAAGCAATTGATGTCGATTGCCCGCACGATCATTACGAATCCGAAGCTGTTGATTTTGGATGAGGCAACTTCCAACGTCGACACCGTCACCGAAGCGCAGATCCAAGCGGCCATGGATAATGTCATCGCCGGCCGCACCAGCTTCGTGATCGCCCACCGATTGAAAACCATCCTCAACGCCGATAAAATCGTCGTGTTACGCGACGGTGAAGTCATCGAAGAGGGCAGCCACAAACAACTCTTAGCCGAAAAGGGCTTCTATTCCGAGTTGTATCATAACCAAATGGTCTTTGAATAACCATAAAAATAAACCGCCTCTGAATCTGCTAATAGATTCTCGGGCGGTTATTTTTGTTGTTCTTGGAATCGAGGCATCATTGTTTTAACAGTCATATAGCGACCGTTAAAACGGTTATTAATACTGCTAATTTCCTCGGCTAACTGGGACTATCTTTCCCCAAGCACTCGTATTATAATAACTAAATAATGGAAGCATGGATTTTTAATCGTGCTTCTTTTTGGGGGAATAAATATGAATAAAAGTGTTCGCACGAGTGTACTATCGCTGAATATTGTTCAGTTATTGATTTATTTGGTTGGTTTTTATAATTTTGCAGCCGGTATTACGCATCATCAACGACTATTCAACACGGATATCACGAGTTTGCCAGGGATTTGTTACTGGTCGCTCTTGAGTATGATCAGTGTCGTTGGTTTAGTTTTATCGATTTACTTATTGGTTAAGCAACGTCAGGTTAGATCAGTCGGACTGATCATCAGCACGATTGCGTTTGCTTCACCGATTATTTTCATGTTCTTTTTGATTATTCCAGCAACTTTATCATTGTTAGCCATTATTTTTCTGCGGATCGACAACGCTGAGAATTCGTTCGAAGCAGCTAACTCGGGAAAGGGTGCCACACATGAAACGGATTAATGAGAAACCTGGTCACGTTTCCTTTGGTCAGGCGTTTAAAGACTATTGGCGCGGTTACGTTGAATTTCTGGGACAATCAACGCGCGCAGGTTATTGGTGGATGACGTTACTAACTTCGATTTGGATGGTTTTTCTAGTCGTATTTTTAATTATTGCGGTGTTCTCTTCAGGTATCTTTGATATTTATGGAACCACTGATAAATCATTTGGCCCATTGATCGTCGCACTTATTTTATTTGTGATTTCGACACTCGGCTTGTTTCTGCCCAACTTAGCCTTACGTATTCGCCGTTATCGTGATGCTGGGCTTCGTGGTCGTGGATTTCTAGTCTTGTGGGCAATCGATGTCGTGATCCAAGTTACCGGCAATGTCTTTAATTTAACGAATATTTACGCGCAACTCGCAACCGATCCGACTTCTAGCGCCGCGTTTATGCACACGTATCTGACATCGTGGAGCACGTTGGTGACATTTGCGTTTTCAATTTTTCTGTTCGTGCTGACTGTGTTGCCAACAGACACAGTCTTGGTTCGTCCTACCAGCATTAGTTTCGTGAAGTTTTTCTTCCGAACTCGCACAGCTGCTGCTGATTCGGAGCAAGCAACTGAGCCTGATGAGAAGTAAAACGAACTCGAATTATGGTGCAGGATCGAAATATAATTATCGAAAAAAGTACCAATGTGGATAAGACCACACACTAAAAATAAACCCATTTAACCAGTTATGGTTAAATGGGTTTATTTATGCGAAGATTGTGTCAATGGAATTATTTATTCTGCCAATGTCGATTTGATCACCATTAATTCGCAGTCATCAATGGCAGCTAAGGCGTGATCTTCGTTAGGGCGCATTTGCACAATTTTACCGGGATAAATTTCCTCGGTAGTCGTTTCATCGGAGAAATTAACGTGGCCTTTGATCGGCACAACGACCACGGAATAATCGGCGTGGTGCACGGGGACTGTTTGACCAGCCGCCAAGACTAAATGAGTGACTGCTTGATTGGGTGTCTGAAATAAATTTTCGTATAAATCAATGTCTGTGCGACCTGTGTAAACTTTCATGAATTATTCTCCTAGATTAAGTGTGGCGATTTCAGATGCTGCACTGTTTATTTTAACATGAAATATGATGGTAAAGAAGACGCATTCATACAAAACGAGAAAGTTCTGAATTAACCAATCAATCCAGGTGAAAGTGACGGAAGAAAATAGACTGAATGCCGTGATATTTCTGTTAATGAGCGATTTTTGCGAATTTACAGAAAGGAGCGCTTTCGAGATTTTGCGGTTTTGGCAAAAGCTCGAAACGTGATTTAAGACAATTTGCTTTGTAATTGGCTTAAATCTATCTTCCACAGCATACGGTCTATTTTTCTGGAGTCACTTTCACCGGAAATAGCCGCCGTTATTTTTATCATCAGCCCGCCAACGTTCATTTGTCCTTTACATCATTCTTGAGTATACTAATAAGGTAGTTCTCACTTGGAAAGTAAATATGTACAAAGGGGTAAAATCATGAGTTGGAAAGACGGAATCGAGCCCAGTTTAGTCGAGCTCGTTGCAAAAGTCGACAAGAAAATTGCGCCAAGAATTGCCGAACTTGATGAACAGATTTTAGAGAATCAAGATAAGGTATTGAAATCCTATCAGAGTCACAATGTTGCCGAGAATCATTTGTACGGCTCAACAGGTTACGGCCATAATGATGAAGGTCGCGATGTGCTGGAAGAAATTTATGCGGATGTGCTTGGTGGCGAAGATGCCTTAGTGCGCCCACAGTTTGTTTCGGGTACGCATGCGATTGGGACGGCATTGTTAGGCTTAGTTCGTCCAGGTGACGATATTTTATATATCACCGGCGAACCTTATGATACTTTGCAAGAAGTCTTAGGTTTGGCTGGTAACGGCATTGGCAGCCCAACTGAATATGGCATTGGTGTCGATTTCGTGCCTTTGCTGGAAGATGGTTCGGTCGATTTTGCCGGCGTGAAGGCGAAGATCACCGACAAAACCAAAGTCATCGCCATCCAACGTTCTTGTGGTTATGCGACTCGCGATTCATTTACGGTGGCTAAGATCAAGGAAATGTGTGATGTCGTTCGTTCAGTTAAGCCGGACGTTTGGATTTTTGTCGACAATGCCTATGGTGAATTTTCCGAAACGATCGAACCCTTGCAAGTCGGCGCTGATTTAATGGCCGGCTCGTTATTCAAAAACGCGGGTGGTGGCATCGCAAAAACTGGTGGCTATATTGTTGGTCGCAAGGATTTAGTCGAGCGGGTCAGTTATCGCTTCACTGTGCCTGGTATCGGCGGTGAAGAGGGCGCAACTTGGGGTTCACTGATGGATATGTTCGAAGGCTTCTTCATCTCGCCCCAAACGACCGGCAACGCCATCAAAGGCGCGATTTTCGAAGCCGCATTACTGGAAGAACTCGGCTTGGATGTGGCACCGAAATGGGACGCACCGCGAACGGATTTGATTCAGAAAGTTAATTTTGGCAATAAAGCAGATATGGTTCACTTTGCGCAAGCCATCCAAATGGCCTCACCAGTGGATTCATTCGTCGAACCGATTCCAGAAAAAATGGCTGGTTATGAGGATGAAGTCATTATGGCTGGCGGGACCTTTGTTGCGGGTTCGACCATCGAATTTTCTGGTGATGGTCCGATCCGGCCACCATACACGATTTACATGCAGGGTGGGTTAACCTACGCCCACGTCAAACTGGGAATCATCCAAGCTGCCCAATATACGTTCTACAATCAAAAATAAAACATTTAAAAACAGGCTCAAAGTCAGCGTTGACTTTGAGCCTGTTTTGGCATCAAAAATTTATTTTTCAGTGACGACATGGACAACTGGTTCGCCATTTTTGTCAGTGGAAACCCCTTGAATTTCCGGCGTAAATCCGGGAAACTTCTTGATGGCAGTGAATAGGGTCTGGAAATATTGGACCGCAGTTTCATGCCAAACTTCACCAGGAACGACGACGAAAATTCCGGGAGGATAAGGAAGTGCGCCTTCGACGGCTACTCGACCGATACAGTCGTTCAGCGAAATTGCCTGATAATGACCCTTAATGAAGGCTAAATCGGCTTCAGCAGGGGTTAATTTCGTTTGTCGATCACGCGAACCCGTGAAGAGTGCACGTTGGTTTGCTACCAGATCGTGATCAACGAAAAAGTCGGAAATTTCTTGGCAAAGTTCGGGTAAAGTCGTGTTTTGATAACGCCCGCCAGTTTCGGTGATCAGCTTTGGTAAAACTTCGCTGACTTTTTTGTTGGCAAAATAGTCGGCTTCGAATTGTTGCAAGACTTCAAAGAGCTGATGCCAATCTTGTTGGTTGGATCCTGGCGTGACTAAGAATAGCAATGAATTTGGATCTGCTTTTTCAGGCACGATGCCATGATCCAGCAAGTAACGGTCGACGACCCAACCACAAATACCACGATCATGCGTTTTCGGCAAGGTGACCGTCACTTTGAAGGGATCTAAATAAGCTTGTTGCGAAAGTAAATCTGGGAATGAATGCCATTTTGCGTTCGGCGTGAGTTCCCATAATTTTGGATCATGCGTCATTTCTTGCAATGAATGTTGTAAGAGTTCGGGCGAATTGAAGGTGTCGAATAATTGAAGTGGTTGAACTTCTTGGCGGAATTGCAATGAAGCAACTAGCGCGTCCTGCCAGATTTTTTGACCAAATTCGCCCTGATTCAAAGCCACGTTGACGGCCAGCGAGGCATAAACAGGATAAGAATAGCTAGTCGTGACGTGTTTCAAATACGCATGATTGAATTGTGCATGGGATACATAGCGAGCTTGGCCTTTAAGATGCGCATCTTTTTTATGGATCTGCGATGTTTGTGCGAGTCCGGATTGTTGCTTGTGGACAGATTGCGTCACTAAAATACCTGGGTCATCTGCCGTCAAGGGCAGCTGTAGGGGATCCATGGCTTTGGTCAGTGGACTAAATGGTTCATAGCCACCCCAGGCCGCGTCAAATAACATATAATCCGTCAAACGACCAAATTGATCGAGTAACATTTTGACGTCGGGCACTAAGCCATCGAAGGTTTCTAATTCCATGACGGCTAAACGGAACGAACGAGCCACGTGCGCTTTTTCAGGGGCGACTTTGGCGATCCATTGTCGCAAGTTTTCTTCGGTGATACCTTGCAAGCTGACTGGCCCGATCAAACCGAGATCATTGCGTAACGTATCCAGATAGATCGGAATGGCGCCGTTCAAAACCAAAGCCCCATTATAGAGCGACTTGTGATTATTCCGATCGAATAAAACCAAATCGCCAGGACTCAACAAGGCACTAGCACAAATATTATTGCTGCCAGTAGTGCCGTTGGTCACGAAGTAAGTTTTGTCGGCGTGCCAAATTTTCGCAGCGGCCTGCTCGGCAGTCAGTGGGGTGCCACCATGAGTCAGCATGTCGCCTAATTCCGTGACCACATCGCTAGTATCGCTACTGAAAAAAGTTTGCCCATAAGCTTGCTTGAATAAATAACCGGCCGGCGCCAGCTCGTCGTATTCGCCAGCATGATGACCAGGTGTGGCAAAACTCGTGGGATTACGGTGACTAAAGTCGAGCAAGTCGCGTAGGAAATCGGGAACTTGTGCCTGCTCATATTTTTCGGCAGCCGCTAAAATAGTTGCGCGATCAGTCGAACTGAGTTGATTGTTGCTGAGTGTGAGCTCTTGCCAATTTATCTCGTTATGATCGAGCTGACCGATGACAAAAGTCGGCACTGGTAAATGACTGGCGTTAATTTTTTGTTGAATAGTGACATCAGTAGCGCTAATTATAATGGCGTTAAAAGCTGCGATCGGTTGGTCGGTGATCACGACTTGTTGGGGCAGATTTAATTTTGAAGCCAGAGTTGGGGTTGTGCCAATTTGCAGTAACAGAATGCTCAATCCTTTCGTGTAAGGGAATTCATCGTTTAGATTCACAATTTATCTATACAACTACTTCATTATAAGATAAAATAATACTTATGCAATATTCAGATGAGTCTAGGTTAGCTAGGCGATAATATTAAGTTTGGTTAGGATTGGTATTTATGCGTCCATTTCGGAATAAAGGACCGGGTCAAATCAGTTTTTAAAAAATAGCAGTCAACTCATAAGCAGATGAGTTCTTTTGAGATGAGTTGAAAAGTGGGTAATCAATTTTTAGAACTGGATTTGATGGAGGTTTTTATTAGTGGATGATTTAAATACGCAACCTAAATACATGGCTTGGCCAGTATTAGGTTTATTAGTTTTTGTAACGGTGATCGGGTTTGAAAACATTCTTTATCCGTTTCAAAATCAAGGTTTGTCGGTTGTTTTTTCGTGGATTTTCTTACTGTTAGCTTATATTATTCCTTATGCGTTGATCTCGGCACAAATGGGCACGACTTTTACGCATGATGGTGGTGGCTTGGCCTCTTGGGTGCGTCACACTTCTGGCGACACGCTGGGTTATTGGACCAGTTGGATGTACTGGTCGAGTACTTTACCATATTTGATCGACGTTTCGAATTCGGTCATCGTCGCTTTTTCATGGTTGATTTTGGGCAATAATACGTTAGATAAGCACATGTCGAATTTATGGTTCGGCATTCTCACATTCGTCGTGATTCTTGTCTTTATTATTTTAGAAAATTTATTCACGCGTTCTTTGGAAGTCATGTCGTTGATTGGTGGCGCTGCTATGTTCTTAATGGGCGCCTTGTTCGTCTTCATGGCAGCTGCAGGGGTGGCTAAAGGATTTCCGATCGCCACACATCCGTTCAACTTGGCTGCCTTTAAGCCACATTTTTCGACCCATTATTTTTCAACGACAGGTTTGTTGATTTTTGCCACATCCGGTGCGGAATTGGGTGCGACTTACATTGGTCAATTGCGCAATCCCAAGAAGCAATTTCCTAAGGCAATGTGGATGTTAGCGTTGATGACTGGTTTCCTGGTTATTTTCGGCTCGTTGGCATTAGGCGTCTTCTTCAACGCGAATCATTTACCAGATGATCTGAAAATGAACGGTGCCTATTACGCTTTCCAATTACTGGGCGAGCAGTGGGGTGTGGGCAAGTTATTTATGTACATGTTTGCAGGAACGCAACTGGTCTTCATGTTGGCACAACTTGCCGTCCTGATCGATGCGTCCAGTCGCGTTTTGTCCGCCGATACCGCGATTCAATACATGCCTAAATGGCTACTCCAGAAAAATAGACAAGGTCGGCCAATTCATAGTTATATTTTCACGGCCTCTCTGTGCTTATTCCTATTATTGATGAGCAGCACCTTGCCTAATATCAATTCAGTGTTCAACTGGTTACTGAATTTGAATGGCATTGTCTCGCCATATAAAACTTGCTGGGTTTTCTTCGCGTTTCTGAGTTTGCGGTTGCAGCAAGATAAATTTGAATCTTCCTATGTCTTCATCAAGAATAAAAAGGCCGCCTTGCTCGTTGGTGGCTGGTGCCTGATGTTCACCTTTGTCTGCGCAACCATGGGCTTCATGCCCCAAGAAGCCGCATTTGGTAGCCGCGCATTCGACCATCAACTGTTGATGAACGTCGTCTCGGTCATTGTCCTCTTCGGCCTAGGCTTCGTCATGCCAGTACTAGCAAGATTTGAATTAAAGCACCACCATCAATCATTAAATTAATGAATGAGATCAAAAGAGGTTCAAGATTATAACAATCTTGGCTATACTCCTACTTAAGTAGACAAGCAAATAATCAAAGCTTGTACACTTAGGAAGGAGTTTTT
>NZ_RHOW01000089.1 GCF_003946215.1 Lapidilactobacillus mulanensis | reverse complement strand
CATAAGGGAGAGGCTTCCCTTTTTCAATTCCCAATAATTCATTTACACATAATTATTTAAACACTCTAAGACAGACGTGAGTTCAAAACGCGGCATCTGTTTGATGGAAAGATCATTAATTTTGCGCTGGTAATAATTATAGAATAATTAGATGATTGCTAAAAATTGATTATATGGGTAAAATAAAACAATTGATTTTATTCAAGGGTTAAAAACATTGATGAGAATGATGGGTGTGTATTTGACACGCTCATCGCTGTAGGGTTAAACAAATTGGATATAAAATTTGAAGTTTTCAAATCATGGTGGAGAAATTGAAAAGTAATACAATGTATTTCCGAAGAGAAATAATTAAATACCTTAGTTCCGTTGCATTTTCATCGGCAGCAAATAGCGCATCTGCATTGGCGATATACTGGTATGTTTTAAAAATGACTGGCGCGGTTTCCATGCTTGTCTTAGCGGGTGTTCTACAATCTTTACCTAGCATTTTTGCGGTGGGAGTTGCTGCGCTAGCTAATAAAAAAGGTTCGAGATTTTTGATGTACACAAGTGACGGTATGCGAGCCGTTTTATTTTTATTAATTACGTTATTTAGTACAATGTCAATTGGTGTTTGGCTGGCTATTGGAATTAATATGATTTTGCAGGTATTGGAACAATTAAGAACTTCAGCAACCACAACCGTAATACCCGAAATGACAAAAGGAAAGGGTAAGTTAGGATCTTGGGTCGGTATTTCGAATACTATTACGGCATTATTTGAATTAGTCGGAATTACGTTAAGTGGCATTATTTTTGATAAGTTTGGATATCAAGTGCTATTTCTGATAATTGCTTTAACTTTCGTTGCGGCTAGTTTGACGTCGTATTTTTTAAGCGTAAATTATTTAGTCTCCGAAGATGAACCTTCAAACTTTAATATGCTAGGGGCTTTTAAACATATTTATAGATCGAAAACTTTGTTAGGCATAATCACTTTATCAATCATCGTGAATTTTGCATTTGCACCGTTAGATGTTGTTTTAACAGCCTTGGTGCATCGTGTATTGAATAGTGGTGCAACCGTTTATGGATTTATGGACGGTGGACTAATGGCTGGTATGATAGCAGGTTCGGCTATTTTTAGCCTAGTTGCAGGTAAATGGCACATCAAACCAATTGCCATTGTTGGATTTACCGGGTGTGGAGCAGTTCTTATAATTTTAGCTTTTGCGGATAATACATTGTTTGCAATTGCAGAGGTGATCGTTCTTGGATCACTTATGGCTTTTATAGATAGTTCTATGGACTCTTGGTTGCTTGAAACAGTCCCAGAAAATGGCCGAATCACAATTTTTACAACAGTGACTGCTTTATTTACAGTCGCAACGCCACTAGGAACCGCCTTTTTGGGTTATTTATTAAATAAGACAAGTGTCTCTATTGTTTTGATAACGATGGGGGTATTGATTTTAGGTGCTGTATTATATGCTACTCGGTTACGGGAAGACTATGATTAATCAAATCATCCGAAAAGACCAATAAATACTCAACGTTTACCGATACGTTGAGTATTTATTGGAAAAAGTAGGAGAAGATCCAAGCGATGAACAAATTATAGCTTATTTACCATGGACAGAAAAAGTTAAACAGATATATGTGCAGCGTCAATGGCAGGCAATGAACTGAAAATTTTAATACTGTCGGTTACTTACTGCTTACGATGAATGTTAAAATTGGGGGAGTGGTAAAACAAATGATTTTAGTTTAATGGTTAAAAATATTGACGAGAATGGCGGGTGTGTCTATGACATATAAAAACTTTATTTGGGATTTCGATGGCACTTTGTTTGATACATATCCAGTGATGTTAAATACCTTGTCGCAGGCACTCGCTGAGTTTGGTGTGGCTGGCTTAGACCGAGCGGCACTATATCAAAGCATGAAATTAAAATCAGTTAGATTTGTCGAACAGCAAATGGCTTCTAAATATGGCTTTTCAGCGGAAGCATTAGCTAAACGTTATCACGAGTTGGAGCACGCTTCGCAACGTGAACCCCAACCATATACCGGAGCAAAAGAAGTCCTGCAAGCAGTCGTTGCGCAGCACGGACAGAATTTTCTGGATACGCATCGAAACCAAAGTGTTTATCAATATTTGCAAGCAGCCGGATTGCGCGGGTATTTCGTGGGCGGCGTGGACGCTGACCAAGATTTCCCCCGCAAGCCTGATCCGGGCGCAATTTTAGCAATCATGGCGCAATATCAATTAGCGCCAAATGAAACGGTAATAATCGGTGATCGTCGTTTAGATATCGAAGCCGGAACTAATGCGGGTATCGCCACAATATATTTCAATGTCGATCGGTTGAACGACGCGCCAATGGCTACACATCAAATTCAGCAGTTGACGGATGTCCTGAAATTTATTAGCTAAATCAAAAAAAGTTATGACCTTGCCGAAAATCTGGCGGTCGGCTATACTCCTACTTAAGTAGACAAGCAAATAATCAAAGCTTGTACACTTAGGAAGGAGTTTTT
>NZ_RHOW01000088.1 GCF_003946215.1 Lapidilactobacillus mulanensis | reverse complement strand
CGATTTAATCATACGGGGAAGGTCTTCCCTTTTCAATTACTATTTACACAAAATATTGTACACTCCCGGAGAAAATAATGCCAACACACACCACAGCAAAAGTTGTTAATATAAGAGGTAAAAAGATGGTCGAATTGTTTGTGACTGATATGTATTTAGGTTCATCCACTAATGTTATTCCATATGTTGAGGCAAAAGAAGCATATGATAATCACGAAGCTCTATTTGATTGGAGTGCTGGTTTTACTAGGTCGGTTATACATGGATTATTTGAAGATACTAAATAAACAGTCTAGATGTAGTATTACCAGAGCCATTAATAAACAAAAATGAACTGAACCCCAAACATTGGACTAAAATTTAAGCTACTTTCTGGGTGGTGAGAATTCGATAATTTATCGGACTCTTGCCACCCAGTTTTGTTTTGGTCCTTTGAACTGAACCCCCGATGTTGGACCAAATCCGATATCGAGGGTTTTCATATGTCTAAGTTCTTCGATTGGGATCGGTCAACTTGCACGCAAATACGGTATCAAGTCAGATGCGTCCATTCTTAAATGGGTTAATCAATATCAAGTATTCGGCGAAGAAGGACTCGAAGTTAGAAGACCAACATTTATTTATGATGGTTCAGTCAAGGCAAATGGTTGAAAATGGTTGAAAACGAATAACGCCTCTTTATCCGAGACTGCTTTACATTTCAATATATCTGAGCCATCAACCATTTGGGCTTGGAAACGTAAACTTGAAGCAGACGGAATAGACGCGCTGTATTTAGTGAGAGGTCGGCCTAAAATTATGTCTGCAGATAAACAGGGTAAAAACAAGAAAAAGCAAACCGAGCTTGAGCGGTTACGCGAAGAAAATGAGCTACTTCAAATTGAGAATGATTATTTAAAAAAATTGAGGGCCTTGGTTCAATCACAACGAGACAAAGAGCGCAAATCATCCAAGAATTAAGGTCTAAGTACAAGCTCACAAATATTCTCAAAGTAGTTGGTATGGCCAAAAGTACTTTTATGTACGCGATTAAGGTTTCTTTGCCTACTGAAGATAAAGACGCAAGCGTCAAACAGTTGATCACTGATATTAAAAACAACGTCCCGGCTGCTGGGTATCGACAGGTAACTAATCAGCTTAAGGAGATGGGATTGTCAATTAACCATAAGCGAGTTTTAAGAATTATGCGCGAGTTAAATCTGCTTTCCTCTGCCTTCAATAAGAAAAAGAACAAATATAATTCGTATAAAGGGAAAGTTGGTACAGTCGCAGTTAACCGATATAATCGACGTTTTATGACAGATCGCCCATATCAGAAATTAACGACAGATATAACTGAAATTCGTTGGGGTAAACAAACGACTAATGAGCGTGCGTATTTCACGTGTATTTATGATTTGTTTTCAGGTGAAGTAATTAGTTATGCGATGTCATCACATCCAACTGTAGAATTCGCAGTTAATGTTTTAAAAGATGCCATCAAACAAATCCCAAAATGTTTGGGTTATCGAACTACTGTGCACTCGGATCAAGGCTTTCACTACCAAAACAAACAATGGGTAAAGGTTTTAAAAGATAATCGAATGTTTCAGAGTATGTCACGGAAAGCGACCTGCCTGGATAATGCGCCAATGGAAAGCTTTTTTCACATTATGAAATCTGAAGTATATTACCAGAGAAAGTTTGATAGCTTAGAAGAAGTAGCTGATACAATAACAAGGTGGATAGAATATTATAATCATACAAGGACCAAAACAAAACTGGGTGGCAAGAGTCCGATAAATTATCAAATTCTCACCACCCAGAAAGTAGCTTAAATTTTGGTCCAATGTTTGGGGTTCAGTTCATTCCTGAAGTTACATCAGTTTTTTTGCTGAAACTATGAGAGCCTATTTTTGTGTTCACATCGCCGTAGTCACTATCGAGCCAAAGACTTACACTTCTTTTGAGGTTTGCATATGATGTGCCTGCACCACTTTTTGAAGTAACCTTAAGTGTTGCTGTGTGTCCCTTGGCAAAATAGTGCCATACACCATTTGTCTTGCCGCTTACTATGCCGTTTCCGCCAACAGTTTTATAGGAAATATTTATTGACTGTGAATTGGCAAACACAGTTTGACCGCCAATAAATAATCCCAAGAATGCGACAAGAGTAAGCCCTAGACCAAGTACTTTCGACTTGGTACCGTTTCTTTTTTTCATTGAAACCCCTTCTTCCGTAAAACCCTAAGATTTAATTGAAAATTTTAACCAGTTAAGCTTAACTATATGTTGACAATAGCACATATAAAAAAATTTGCAATCGTTTTCATCTAAATAAAAGAAATAAGCCTATTACTTTATGCATAAGCGAGATATTCATATTAAAGTGAAATACTCTACACCAAAAACTATTATGATAATTTTAGCCGATGCGGAATATATCTATCTCTTTGGAAAAGATTTTTTTTATTGCTGTGAAAATGATATACCCACAAAAACCGCCGAATATATTCAAGATGAGATCGTTAATATCGAAGATTCTGCTTCCAATATAAAAATAATTGGTAACGAGTTGCAATATTTCAATTGACAGGCTTATTTTTATTAACATAATGAAATTAGTACGAGGATGTGCATATTTTTCTTTGAGAATTGAAATAAAAAAAGAAAAAGGCATGAGTAGGCTCGGCTCCTGTCAAGAGGACAATCAAATAATTAAAGTGTTTATGCACATTCTTGAACGGCATG
>NZ_RHOW01000087.1 GCF_003946215.1 Lapidilactobacillus mulanensis | reverse complement strand
ATACTTACTCATCATTCAGACCTCCAAGATTTTATTGACTAAAGCATATCAAGTTGACTGACATGACTTCAAGAGAGATGCTCAATGTGTTCGAATAAATCCTTTTCAATGTTTTACAATCTTGATTTAAGAAAACGCTTTTATTGCATTATCCAACTGCTCCATGCTATGCTGAACTAAAAGTACCCCTAAAGTCTTGTGGTAAAGAGTAAAGAAGGTGATGGAGAATTCTGAACATTAATGTTTCAACTTGAGTGCAAACTTCCCCCAGCCCACGACTGTTTAGTTTTGGGGGTGGGAAAGTTAAGCGTTCATTCTCAACCGAGTTCGCTAGACCAATTTAATCTGCGGCACGGTCGGTTGATACAATTCGTGATTCGTCTCTAAGAACCTGTCTAGTATCTTTTAAGAACTATCTTCAGGAAGGCCAATACAACCATTTGAAGACTGCTGTTAAGGGCGCGTTCACAGTTTTTCCAAAGTCGCCGACATTTGTCTAGCCAACTCCATGAACGTTCAATGATCCATCGTTGCGGTAACACCGTGAACGTATGCAACTCGTTGCGTTTAGCTACCGTCGTCTTAGCATTCAAAATGAGCTTCATCTGATCCGCAAAGTCATTGCCAGTGTAGCCACCATCAACCATGACATACTGAACCAGCTCTAAATTTTGGCTAGCCAAACTAAGCATAGCCAATGCACCTGAACGATCTGATACATTAGCTCGTGTCACGAGAATGGCTTGTGGTAAACCGTTAATATCAACCGCCATATGACGCTTAATCCCTGAAATCTTTTTGCCGCCATCGTAGCCACTATTTTTCGTTAAATCAGTGGTTTTAACACTTTGAGCATCAACAATCACAAACGACGTTCGGGCCGATCGGCCCTGTGCAAAACGATAGGAAGCGACAGTTTTTTTAAAAGCCTTTCTAATAGCGAATCAGCTGTCGGGTCTGGTTTATCTCGCCACATATCGTAATAGCGGTAGACGGTATGCCATTCCGGGAAATCGTGCGGTAATTCACGCCATTGACACCCTGTAGTAAGCGAGTAAAGGATGGCATTGAATACGTCATAAAGATCATAACGACGCGGTCTTGTATGCTTACGGAAGTTTTCTAAATCAGGTTGTATTAACGCAACTTGCGCTCGAGAAATATTACTTGGATAATCTGGCATGACAAACTCCTCAGTCGGTTTTCCACAGTTCTACCAGATTCAGCAGATACTAGACAGGTTCTAACGCGAACACTAGTCGAACCAGCTTACGGGCCGTTAATAGGTCTGCTCGGCGATGTTGATACTTTGGTACCTCTCGGTACTTTTTGTCGTAATAAGCAGTAAATGTGGGATCATGACGTCTTACCGAGTCGGCAGCTTCGACAAGGTAATACCGCAGGTACTGATCCCCAGCGAGAATCCCCGCCGTATAGACCGGTCCAATGCCAGGCACACTGCGTAAGCATTGTGCTTCAGGGAACGCCTCTAAAAGTTTCCCAATGCTTTGGTCGAGCTTCTTCTTCTGTCGGCTGAACATCCGAATTTCATTGGCGTACATGCCAAGAACCATGTTCACCGAGTTGAGTATTGTTTGCCCAATACGGTAAGAACTCCGCACTGCCGCCTTAAGCGCCTTGGCCACGACCTCCGGGTCGCCAAAGCGACCACGACCCATTTCGTTAAGATCGCTAATAAGCTGTTCTAGCGGTAATTCCGCAAGCTCATTCAGCGAGTAACGTTCATCGGCCAAGACCGTCATCATGGTGTTGCCAAAGACGGAGGTTGGCAGTTCGGCATCGATGGTGTTCAGCTTGTAGTAAAGGTTGTTCAGGAAGTGACTCTTACAGTCATTGATTTGCTTAATGAGATGAAACCGTTCGCGGGTCAAACGCTGGAGCGCGAAGTGCGCTTCATCTCGAGGCACAGGCACTGTATAGCGTCCGAGACCGATAAACTCAGCGATGTTCATCGCATCGACCTTGTCCGTCTTATCCTCGTCATACACTTGGCTAAACTTGTGCGTCATCTTTGGATTTAGGGTGACCACCTTAACGTCTAAAGAGTTCAGCTCATGATCGTGCTCGAATGTGTATGAAGGCAGAATGTTATACATCGAAGTCGCCTCCATCCCGATGATAATGTGGTCGTAAGACCGCACTTCGGCGGCTTGAAGAATAGCTTGCTTGATAGTTGAGACACCGATTGGCTGATTAGCAGCTTCGTCTTGAAAACAGATGTTATGGTCGCTATCAAGGCCACAATAATCTGGCTTAGCTTTTGAAACATCAATACCAACATTCAAGTTCATAGGATAGGACCCCCTTTCCTGTTAGATTAATTGGAACAAGCTTGGGTGCTGCGTGATGTCCCTTAGTTAATGAATCGGTAAGAGCATCCTCGCGATATGAGTAGTCTCCTTGTTAGATTAGAGCTGCGTAGCGAAGCGAGTCACTACCTGATCAAACAAGGCCTACAGCTTGTGGTGTGAACGATATCGAGACATCTGGGCGGCAGACTTGATTTGCAGTGTGACGTGAGTCACCTGCAGGAGGTAAAAGCCTATACCAGTTGGACCCAAATCCAATGAACAACTAAAGGATATCACGCAACGTCCAAGACGGAACCTGTTCTTAAAACTTGGATATATGCTTAATATACGAGGAGGCTGTAAAATGCATCATTATCAGCTAACCTATTTAGAAATTATTATTCGCTTAGTCGCGGCTATTATCAT
>NZ_RHOW01000086.1 GCF_003946215.1 Lapidilactobacillus mulanensis | reverse complement strand
TGCCGTTCAAGAATGTGCATAAACACTTTAATTATTTGATTGTCCTCTTGACAGGAGCCGAGCCGTTTTAGCTGCTCGCTTTTTTTCAGTAATAAATCAACATTTACCAAGCCGATCATCCTTTCAAAAATAGTCCAATAATCAAATTAAAATATCCCTCGAATGTATAAAATTTTATACCTTGGGGGATTTTTGGGGGCGTGATTTGAAAAACTATATTAAACTATATCGAGAGAAAAATAAAAAAGCCTATTAAATCAGGCTTTTTGTTAGCTATAACTAGCTATATTTAGTGCTACAATGGTAAAATATGATGCAGGTGGGGCTCGGACCCACGACCTACGGTTTAGAAGACCGTTGCTCTATCCAGCTGAGCTACTGCACCATGACAACTTAATTATTATAGCTAAAAAATGTCTTGCTTGTCAATTAAACCTTGGAGGAAAGCTATGAAATACAATCAGTTTGCCAAACATTTACCAGAACTCGATCAGCAAATTCTGGAATTACAAAAAATCGATCTCTATCCTGTTGATCTGGCGCAATATTCTTTCCCAAAAATTGCCCAGCATGTTTTTCGTCATTTTTCACCCGACTATCGTTCTCAGGCAGCCGTTGAAACGCAACTGCACAATTTATTAGTTGACGAAAACCAAGATTTGTTTTCATACTTAGCAAGTGTTGATGATCATTTCAGCTCACAAGCCTTTTATAATGTGGCGTTGCAATACTTGGGCTTTTTCACACCACTCGATTTCTCATTGTCGGACCCTTTATCAACGATGAACAAGTTGGGCCTGCCTTTCCTTGATGAAGCTAGCTTCGATTTCGATTCATTTACAACTGCGGTCTATCAATTACTCAATACCCGTAGCAAAAATGGTCTGCTATTCATGGACAACTTGGCTAACCGCGGTTATTTTGCGGCTAATTTAAGTGCGCGCGAGCAACAACGGCCGCTCTTTTTTAACGGTAAAGCACAGGCCACGTTTGCGGCAGATCAGTTGATCCGCGAAATCGTTTATGTCGAATCTGATTTGGACACCGACAACGATGGCCAACGCGACTTATTAGAAGCAACAATCATTCGTCCTAAAGTTGCCAATAACTTCATTAAATTACCTGCCCTTTATACGGCTAATCCTTACTTCTTGGGCACAACTGACACTAAAATGAATTCAGTTGACGTTGATTTTGCCGTTAAAGAACCTGGTGATGCGCGTGACGCGCAAGATGATTTCGATCAATTTCATGAACTGAGAACGAAACCCGTTCCCACTGATCACAACGACCCATTCGCCAATCATCCTAGCGTGATCGAGCCAAACAATATTGGCACGGTCACCTTGAGCGATTATTTCTTAGCGCGTGGCTTTGCTTCCGTTTATGCGGCCGGAATTGGTACGCGCGGTTCGGATGGCATTCGTACTTGTGGTTCACCTGAAGAAACAACTTCAACCATCGCCATCATCGAGTGGCTCCACGGCGATCGTCGCGCCTACACCGATCGCTCGAAGCAAGACGAAATCAGTGCCTCTTGGTGCAGTGGTCATGTTGCCATGACTGGTAAATCTTATTTGGGCACTTTGGCGGTCGCGGCAGCCACGACTGGCGTTGCTGGATTGGACACCGTTATTTCCGAAGCTGCCATTTCGAGTTGGTATGATTATTATCGCGAACACGGACTCGTCGTTGCTCCGGAGACTTTCCAAGGCGAAGATGCCAACGTCTTGACCAACGAATGTTTCAGTCGGCAAAAGGATGCGGGTGATCTTGCCAAAGTTCAACCGTTCTACGATGAAAAGTTCAAACAAATGATCCACGATCAAGATCGCGAATCTGGTAGTTATAATCATTTCTGGGACGTGCGAAATTATCGTAACAACATTGCCAAAGTTAAATGCCCAATTGTCAGCGTTCATGGTCTGAATGACTGGAATGTGAAGCCAAAAAATGTGTACAAATTAAACGAAGCACTCAAGAAGCAAGGTGTCGCTCATAAAGTGATTTTGCATCAAGGTCAACATATTTACGTCAACAACTTCCCTAGCCTTGATTTCTATGACTTGATCAACCTGTGGCTGACGAATAAACTCTTCCTTGAAAAAAATCATGCTGATCAAATTTTCCCCGATTATCTGATTCAGAGCAATTTAAACGAGAGTGATTGGCAGACACCAGATACTTGGCAAGCTGAAACGGTTAAATCGCTTGAATTAGCGACAGACTTCGATCATGAAGATCGCAACAGTTTCGTCGATGATGGCGTCAAGGCTTTTCACGACAGTGGTCTCAAAGACTTGGCGTGGGAACAAGCCTTCATCAAAGAAGACCCGCGCTTTGCTAAAAATCAATTGGTCTTGAAAACGACGCCGTTATCTGAGGAAATGCTGATCACCGGTCGCCCCGTGCTCAAGCTGCGTGTTAAGAGCAGTGCCAATTACGGCCTTATTAGCGCCATGCTGGTCGATTACGGTGAAGCTAAGCGATTGACCACTCGTCCTCAAACAGTCGAACTAGCAGCACGTGAGCTGGGTTATCATGGTCGTCAAGAAACGACGATGGCTTTCAAAGAGAATCCCCAAGCAACACCTGCTAAATTAATTGCAAAATCACATCTCAATTTGCAAAACCGGATCTCTTCTTTCCAAGATGAAACTTTAGAGCCAGATACCTATTATGATATTGAGTTACCGCTCCAACCAACTTATTATCACCTGCCTGCAGGTCGGCAATTAGGCGTGATCCTGTATGCCACCGACATGGGCATGACAATTCGTCACGAAAATAACCTGGAATATACTTTTGATCTCGAAAATTCAAGTCTTGAGATCCACCAAGGCTAACTATTATCGACAACAGACAAAAAGCGCAAATACTCATCCAACTGTGAAGTGCAACATAAAAGTTAGACAAAAATAAATAGTTTTACGCAGCTAAGGTATGTTCTCGGTA
>NZ_RHOW01000085.1 GCF_003946215.1 Lapidilactobacillus mulanensis | reverse complement strand
GTTCATCACAGTCTCCTGTAATGAACCCTGCATATTACGAAACTTTGTTCAGTTTTCAAAGGCCTACCTTATTGTTGAAACAACTTTTTAAATAACAACTATTGTAACAGCAACTCAATTAGTATAGCACGTCTGCAAAATTAATGTCAACAACTTTATCCAAAAAACTTAAATTAGTTGTTTAACCCCCCCATTATTACTGAAGCTTCTCGATGTCGATCACCTTGTCTAACCAGGATTCATCATAGAAATTCGTTTCATGGGTAACTAAGAGTACCGCACCTTCAAAACTTTGAATTCCCTTATTCAATGCATCCTTGGTCAGATCATCTAAATGGTTCGTGGGCTCATCAAGAATTAATAGATTAGCCGGCTTCATCATCACTTCGGCCAATTTAACCTTAGCCTGCTCGCCACCGGACAAATCTACCAATGGTGAAAGTACTTGTTGCGCAGTCAATCCAGTTTTTGCTAAATACTGGCGCAAAACTTTGGGCTTCTCCAATTCATATGCGTTCTGCATGTATTGAAGTGGTGTTTCCAACTTATGTGGCCACCGCAGACTTTGATCATAGTAGGCAATCTTAAGCGACGGCGAAAAATCGATATCGCCACCGATCTTTGGTAAAATTCCTAAAATTGTTTTCAAGAACGTTGACTTACCTATACCATTGTAACCTGATACTAAAATCTTTTCGTCTCCAGCAATCGAGATGTCCAAAGGCAATTTGTTCAGTGCTTGATCGTAGCCGAAATAAAGATCCTGCGTCGTCAATAACATTCGGCTGTCGGTAGGCTGATAACGGAACTGGATCGTTGGTTCAGATAAATGATCGGGTTTCTTTAAGACATCTAAGTGTGAGAGCTGCTTCTCGCGACTTTTGGCAGATTTCGCCCGCGTTCCGGCTTTGAATCGACGAATATACGCCTTACTCTTGGCGATTTGTTCTTGCTGCTTAGAATAGGCGCGGCGATAAGATTGTGCGTCTGCTTCCTTCTGACGAAAGGCCGTCTTCAAGTCGCCGGTATACCGCGTGATCTGACCGAACTCGATATCGAGAATAGAATTCGTGATTCGTTCCAGAAACTCATAATCATGTGAGATTACCAAAAAAGCGCCAGGAAAATCGACGAGATAACCAACGAGCCAATCAATATGTTTCGTATCCAAATAATTCGTTGGTTCATCTAAGACCAACATATCTGGTTTCTGAAGCAATAGTTTCGTCAAAATAACTTTCGAACGCTGACCGCCACTTAATTGAGAAACATCGTGATCCAGCCCAATATCATCTAAGCCTAAGCCACTAGCCACTCGAACAATTTCCGTATCGAGATCATAGAAGCCAGACTCCTCCAAGTGAGTCTGCATGCGACCGGCCTTTTCAAGCAAATCATCATCCATATTAGTGGCGTATTCTTCATATAAGTGATTCATCTTTGCTTCGATATCAAATAAATCGGAAAAAGCCGTCTGCAGAAACTGAAAAATCGTCATGCCTGCGACTAGATTAGCGTACTGATCCAAATAACCAACTTCGGTATTCTTCTGCCAAACAACCTTACCCTCATCAGGCAACAATTCACCGGTCAAAATCTTGATCAGTGTACTCTTACCAACACCATTCTGGCCGACAATGCCCATGTGGTCTTGGCGTTCAATTTTAAAATTAGCATTTTCATATAATGTTTTATCTGCAAAAGAATGGCTCAAATTTGTGACTGTTAAAATACTCATTGAAAATCTCCTCAATACGATTCAGCGCGTTAACGTAAATACAATGATTAGAATCATACCATTAAATCACGTGCGTTTCCAGAAAACGAGTGTCATTTCTACTCTGTAAGCAGTGAGAATTGACGTTTTCACCGCGTAAGAGAATTTTTTAGCAACTGTGAATCGTCTGACAGAACCACATTCAAAATGACAAAATCCGTAAAAGATTAGTTATCAAACCATTTATTATTTCAATTGAATGACAAAAGGTACGTTATATTGCAAAAAGATAACAACATGTCAATCTGGAAGTAAACTTGTAATATTTTTGGTATTGGTCTGTTATGTTGGCATGATATGCTGAGTGACGGTTAAGAAATTAAATTTTCTTTAAAGGAGCAAACTACTTTGACTAATATCAAACATAGCAATCACTTTCTAATCCGAATGGTATTCATTTTATCGATCGTCGCTGGGATGATCCTAACTAATCTGAATGTCGTTGTGGCCGCGCCAACAGATCAGGCAAAAGCTACTGAATATTATCCTTCAACCGAATCGGTTAAGCGTGTCACACTTGCACGCACGCTCGTTCTCGAGGCAAAGGCCACTGACGAAGCTCAGGCACGCCTCGCACGCAAAACTGCCAACACAGCAGAACAATTAGCTTATCAGAAACAACAAGATGAAATCGCACGTAAAAAAGCCGAGGCTGCCAAGAAAGCCGCTGAAGCTAAAAAAGCGGCTGAGGCCAAGGCTGCTGCAGCAAAAGCAGCGGCTGCAAAAGCTGCCGCAGACAAAGCCGCTGCTGTTAAGGCTGCTCAGCAAAAAGCTGCTCAAGCACAACAACAAAAGGTCGCAACTCAAACTGCTACAACAACGACAACTTCTGGTTCATCACGTGGTACTTTTAAAATTAGTTTTTACGATCCTGCCGTTCTAGGTTCAAGCATGGGTTACGGTGGCGTGGCTGCCAACCTTAGCGTTTTCCCTCGCGGCACACGTTTAAAGATCTCGATGTCAAATGGTCAAGTCATTTACCGCGTTGTTAATGATACTGGTACTTTTGCTTATAGTAACCCTCATCAACTCGACGTTGCATGGCCAAACAATCAAATCCCTGCGGCTGGTATCTTATCAGCAACAGTCGAAGTTGTTGGCTAAACTAACTCACACATTTAAATAGCATTCAAAAAGGCGCATCGGCTCGGCTCCTGTCAAGAGGACAATCAAATAATTAAAGTGTTTATGCACATTCTTGAACGGCAT
>NZ_RHOW01000084.1 GCF_003946215.1 Lapidilactobacillus mulanensis | reverse complement strand
CTTCATGGCCTTTTTGTCTACTCTGGTCTAGGTCACAGGGTGTTGCACTTGAATTGTAAACTCGGGAGGAAAATTAAATTCTTAATCTGGTGAACGTAAGATATTTATTTATTTATAAATCTTTAACGGCACCTTTAGTATAGATACTAGATTGTTTTCTAAATAAAGTGGAATAAATACATTTAGATGGCCTTGGTTTAATGGAAATGGCGATATTATTTGGAATGGATATGCTGAGATTAGGCATTCTGACGTCAATACAGATGAGTATATGTTTCCATGCACTTTATTCCGTAATAAATTGAAGATAATACAAATAGAACCAGAATAAATTGGAATTTTCCAATTATTCTGGTTCTATTTTGTATATTCTTATTTGCTTCAGTTGACTGCGTTGAACAGCAATTTTAAATAAACTACACCATAACATCTGATTAATCTGTTTTGATATTGACTGATTCGCGTAAGATAAGCTTAGGCTTTAGGGTAGTCACCGTGTGTTTTGAACCACTCTCCTTAAGTTTAAAATACTGATTTACAACTTCTTGACCCCACGCTTTTTTATCGACATCAATAGTTGTGAGCCCGGGAGATATTACGCCTGATTCGAATGAGTTGTCAAAACCAACTACACTAATATCTTTCCCCACAATTTTATTTAACTGACTGGCGGCATGGTAAATGCCGAGAGCCATATCATCGTTAAAACAGATAAAGGAATTATAACGATTGAGGCGTATAAACTTTTTTCCTAATTCAAAAGATAACGTAGGATCATAATTCCCACTATAAACGTGCTTTTCAAAATCGTTTTTTTTGAAAAGCTTAGTATAATATTTTTTGGCTGCATTTAGTCTTCGCTGACTGTTGTATGAGTTGCTATCACCAGTAATAAAACAAACTTTTTGATGTATCGATTGATGAATAGTTTCAACGAGATATTTAATACCAAGATCATTATCAATTACTATGCTAGCGGCGTTATCAGACTTAATTTCATTAGTCATGAAGATTACCGGCTTGTTGATTGAATCGACAAGATTTTGTAATTCTGTTTGATTTCCACGGTAGTTTAACATTATTATTCCGTCGATCATGTTAGTACGGACTAGACTTGGAATTTGCCCACTAACAGCGAGCAGTTGATAGCCGGCACGACCAAAAATATTTTGAATTTCCTGCAATACGTCACCGTTGAAATTGCCTTGATAAGTATTTGTAATTGCACAAACTAAATTCGAACTGCTAGTTCGAAGGTTACGAGCCGATAAATTAGGCACATAATGCTCTTCTGCAGCAATTTTCTTTATTTTTGCGCGTGTCACTTCGCTTACCTGATTGCTATCATTTAATGCATATGAAACTGTAGCAACGGATACACCTGCCAGTTCAGCAATTTTTTTTAAGCTTATTTTACGCACGGGAAATCCCCCTTATGAATAGTAACATCTTAACACACTTTAACGTTTAAGTTAATATTGGATCAAAAAAATAATTTATCAGTTTTTAGTTAAGAAAGTGTTTACATTAAATAACATATGTGCTATATTTTCTTTGTAAACACGCGTATTTACTTTTTCACTTAAACGATTAAGAAAAATGAAGGTGATTCAACGCGAATAGTCTGAGATTTTGTATTTAAAAAAAGTAGTCAGCTAATAGGGGAACCGTTATTTAGAAGTGCGGAGACAATATTCGATTTTTTAAAATTATATTGATTGGATGAGAGGATGTAAAACATATGAAGAAGATTATTGGTGCTCTTACGGGATTAGTATTGAGTTTATTACTTGTTGGATGTGGGAATTCTACAAATAAGAGTTCGAATACAGGTGGAACAGAAAAAAAGAGAGTAGAAAACGCACAACTCAAGGTATATGCACCAAAGGGGAAGAATACTGACTGGCTAAGCGGTGTTGTTAAAGAATACAACAAAAAATATAGCACAAAGATTTCATTAAAAACAACTGACGTAGCTCCAACTGCAATAACTCAGAAACTTACGCCGTTATTAATTGGAAATGAAATTTTACCAGATATATCATTTATCCAGGATAGTGATATCACAGGATTACTTGATAAATTCCCAACATCATTTGAAAATCTAACCAAGGATGGATACGAAAAGAAATTTTCAAAAGGAATTTATGCTACTAAATTGTCTTCACTGAAAGCGACAGCACCAAATAATAGTTTGTTTGGGTTTCCACAGGATTTGGGAATGGTAATGATGTTTTACCGGCAAGACATTTTTGAGAAAGCTGGAATTGATCCGGAAAAAATTACTGATTGGGATGAGCTGATAAACGCCGGGAAAAAGATAAAAGAGAAGACAGGAAAAGATTTGCTAGCACTGGATGCAAACGGGGAAACATCTCTGGTTACACAAATTATGCAACAGCAAGGGACACCTTTGATTGATAAAAAAGGTAAGTTTAACCTGAACAGTCAAGCGGCCAAGAATGCACTAAACATTGTCGATAAACTTAAACAGTCGAAAACAGTTTCATACTATTCAAGCGACAAGGATCGTTACCCATCATTTCAAGATAGTGCGGTAATTATCGAGGGTACGTGGCTGGCTGGGAATATGGCTGTCAATTATCCAAAACAAACCGGACTTTGGAGAATGCGCACAATTGTCGGATATAGCAAGGCCAATCCCGGTAAGAATCCAGTTAATGGTGGGTCTTCATGGTATATTGGCGCTAATTCAAAAAATAAAGCTGCAGCACTGCAGTTGATGGAATTTGCAGTGAAAGATTCTAAATCACAACAAGACTTGCTTAAACGCGGAAGCGCATCGGCATCTGTTGCAGCTTATAGCACGTCTGCAGGAAAAGAAGGACTTGATTATTTCGGCGGTCAAAAAATATATGATCAGGTGCAAAAAGCAGGTAACAATGCAATTGAAGTCTATCAATACCCATATGTGAGTGATGCTGGTAACTACTTGAAGATGGCCGTATTTGATTATTGGCAAGGCAAAAATATGAATGATTCGTTAAAGAAACAAACTGATCAATTTAATCAAAAATATGCCCTCCCGAATTGTCAAATCAAGTGCAACACTACTGATCTATTCTTATAAATTGGTATAGTTAGTCGTCT
>NZ_RHOW01000083.1 GCF_003946215.1 Lapidilactobacillus mulanensis | reverse complement strand
AAAACTCCTTCCTAAGTGTACAAGCTTTGATTATTTGCTTGTCTACTTAAGTAGGAGTATAGCCGATGTGACAAGCGTCGATGTCGCATCTTTTTTTGTGGCGTTGATGATGATTTTAGGACAGAGGATTGCGTGCAGGTTATTTAAATGTCTTTTGAGATGGCAATTCAGATAGGCAAAAGTTGTGTAAGAAAATGGACTGATAGTCGTGAGATTTCTGTTAATGAGCCGGTTTTGCGAATTTACAGAAAGGGGCGCTTTAGAGATTTTTCACGGTTTTTGAAAAAGCTCTAAACGTGATTTAAGACAATTCGATTTTTAATTGGCTTAAATCTATCCCCCACGGCAATCAGTTCATTTTCTGGAGCAACGTTGCCAAAAGCAAGTCTGCATTGCCAATTTTCATAAAAAATTAGCTATCTTGTTGGCTTAACCGCCGGAAAAAGGTAAAATGAATTTAACGATAAATCGAGTCCAATGTTTTATCGGCCTTTTTTTGTAGTATGATAGTTTTTTAAGCTAAGTATGAAAATAGTTCTCTAAATAAAATTGTTGATCAATAGGAGGTCACCAAACTGATGAAACTTTACTTGATGTACGGCGGTCGTACCGTGGAACATGATGTGACGATCATGAGCACGCATTCTGCGCTCGAGGCAATTGACTACAATAAGTATGAAGTGATACCAGTCTACATTACCCACGAAGGACAATATATCAAAGGGTTGACGATCACGAGCCCAGTCGCAAGCGACCAAGCTTTAAAGTTGGACTTGGCTGATCAAGCAAGTTGGCGCAAAGACCCCGAGCATTCATTGGGGACTAAGTTTGAGCTCGATGAATTAGCTAACAACCAGGATGCCGTCGTTTTCCCAATGATTCACGGGACTTATGGTGAAGATGGCACGATCCAAGGCCTGTTAGAAGTATTGGATGTGCCATATGTTGGTGCAGAAATCCGTGCAAGTGCCGTGGCGATGGATAAAATTATGTCGAAAATTATTTTCGATGAATTTGGCATTCCCCAGGTACCTTACTTGCCAGTTTTAGCAACGGATTATCAAGATGCGGCTAAGGCCGATGAGATTTTGGCGAGCGTCACCACAAAATTAGGATTCCCTGTCTACGTCAAGCCCGCGAATGCCGGTTCAAGTATTGGCATTACGAAAGTTGACGAGCAATCGGATTTAAGAGCTGCAATTACAAAAGCTTTCAAATATGATAATCGTGTAATTATCGAAAAAGGAATCAAGAACGCTCGCGAATTGGCGGTTGGCTTATTAGGCAATGACCAACCAAAGGCCTCGATTGCTGGGGAAATTGGCAAAAAGCAAGAGTTTTACGATTATGAATCGAAATTCGTCGATGGTTCCACTAAGTTGATCATCCCAGCAAGCATTTCTGCAGAACAATTAGCTGCCGTTCAGAAGTATTCTGTTTTGGCCTTCAATGCAGTTGGTGCGAGTGGCCTAACGCGCGCTGACTTCTTCTTGGATGCAGATGGCGCTGTTTATTTGAACGAAATTCAAACGATGCCCGGCTTCACGAAGTTTTCGATGTACCCTTATTTGTGGCAGGCGAGTGGCGTGTCCTATCCTGAATTGATCGACACTTTGATCAACTTGGCCGTAGAACGCTATCAAGCAAAAAAAGAGATTGCCGCAAACCTTTAAAAAATTAATGGCATCATCAAAAGAGTGAGGACAGAATCAAATGAAAATGACATTATCTGAAATTGCGCAAGCAGTCGGTGCGATAATTCCAGAACAGCAGTTAAGTAAGTATCAACAAACAATTATTACGAACGTTGCCATCGATAGCCGCCATGCGCAACCGGGGAGCTTATTTGTTCCCTTGTCGGGTCAGCAAGATGGGCATGATTTTGTGGCCAACGCTAAGACGACTGGTGCTGTCGCGACTTTTTGGCAAACAGGTCATCCCAACCGACCGACAGATTTACTCGTTGTCGATGTTGACGATCCATTGGCTGCCATGCAGGGATTAGCAAAGTATTATTTGATGAAGGTCAATCCTAAAGTCATCGCCGTAACTGGTAGTAATGGTAAGACGACGACGAAAGATATGATCGCTGCGATTTTAAGTACGCAAAATCGTACCGCTAAGACGCAGGGTAATCATAATAATGGCATTGGTGTGCCCTTAACGATTCTAGATATGGCTACGAATACAGAAGTCTTGGTCGTTGAACTGGGCATGGATCATCCAGGACAATTAACGTTTTTGAGTAAGATGGTTGAACCAGATGTTGCTGTGATCACGATGATCGGTGAAGCACACATCGAGTTTTTTGGAACCCGAGATAAAATCGCCGATGCTAAAATGGAGATCACTAACGGCATGAAAGAAGACGGTAAGCTGGTGATCAATGGTGATGAGCCATTACTGACGTCTCGTGCGGAAAAATTGCAACCTTTAACGTTTGGTGCTCAGAATCATAATTATCTTTATAAGACATCAATGAAGTTGGGCGCTGAATATAGTGGGTTCACCGTCAATCGTTGGCCGGATTTAAATTTCCGTATTCCGATGATGGGTGAATTTAATATTATGAATGCATTGGCCGCACTAACGGTTGGTCGCATCTTTCACGTGGTTCCCGATAAAATGGTAACTGCACTCACAGAGTTTCAACCGACTGAAAATCGAAATCAGTGGGTCAAGAGTGATTCTGGCGCCATGATTTTAAGTGACGTTTATAATTCTAATCCAACGGCGGTACACAAAATCTTACAAAGTTTCGCTAAAGTTGCTGGAACTGGCCATCATATTGCAGTTCTGGGGGATATGTTGGAATTAGGGGAGAAGTCGGCAGAGTTACACGCTGGATTAGCGTCGGATCTTTTACCCGAACAAATCGATGAAGTTTATTTGTACGGTCCCGAAATGAAAGCCTTGTATGCAGTACTGCAGGAAAGTTATACGCCGGAACAATTACATTACTATTCTGAATCAGAACAGCCACAACTAATCAAAGATTTGCAAAACAATTTACACTATCGCGATTTAATTTTACTGAAAGCTAGCAACGGTATGCATTTTAATCTGGTGCTCAAAGGATTAATGTAGTTAATAACATGAAAATAGAAAAGGATGTCTGATGAGGAGGCTATACTCCTACTTAAGTAGACAAGCAAATAATCAAAGCTTGTACACTTAGGAAGGAGTTTTTT
>NZ_RHOW01000082.1 GCF_003946215.1 Lapidilactobacillus mulanensis | reverse complement strand
AGTCGTCGTTGTTTTTTGCAACAACAACTATCTTATCAACTTCAATTTATTACGTCAATAAGAAATTTAAAAAAATCAGTTAAAATATGCTAATGCTTCGGAGATCCACTGATCTTTAACCTCGGCAATTGCCTGATATCCGCGGTTTACTCGCTGGTTCGTCCAGAAAAACTTTTTG
The DNA here is from genome assembly GCF_003946215.1 of Lapidilactobacillus mulanensis. Lineage (GTDB taxonomy): Bacteria > Bacillota > Bacilli > Lactobacillales > Lactobacillaceae > Lapidilactobacillus > Lapidilactobacillus mulanensis. Next base: position 3,021 of record NZ_RHOW01000082.1, on the reverse strand, counting down.
TGCGTCGTTGATGGAGAAATCGGTTCATTGGCTAGTGAACGCAACGACAAGCTCAGCTTCTGAGAAAACTCATCGAGATCGAGCACCATAACTTGGACTTGATCACCAATATGAATCACTTGGCTAAGATCATCTACATAACCCGATGTACATTCAGAAATATGGATCAATCCCTGAACTTGATCATCTAATAGAACAAACACGCCATAAGGTTGAATCCCGGTTACAGTTCCGGGCAAAATATCACCAATTCGATAGCTCGTAATCGTCACCTACTTTCATCAAAAATTAGGACTCAATGTTTATTTTAACAGGTTATGGCCGATTGATAAACTAAAACGTTCAGCCGCGGAACTGCCATTGCGCCGACTACATAATTACGGCCATTTATGGTAAAGTTAGTGCACTGAGTGATTAAAATCTTCATAGTAGGAAGTGTGATTCTTTTGGCACATAAATATGATTTACTGATTATCGGTGGTGGACCTGTCGGACTTTTTGCCGCATACTTCGCCGGAATGCGCAACGCCGATGTTGCCATAGTCGAAAGCTTGCCACAGCTCGGTGGTCAAGTTGCCGCCTTATTCCCCGAGAAAAACATTTACGATGTTGGTGGTATTCCTGGCATTAAAGCAAAAGACTTGATCAAAAACCAAGTCACCCAATTACAGGCCTTCTCTCCTAAAATCTTCTTAGAAACTTCAGTTAAGGATATTGAAGAAACCCCGGATGGCGACTATCTCGTTCAAACGAACCACGATCCGATTACCGCTCGAGCCATTATTATCGCAATCGGCAACGGCGCCTTTGCACCACGCCGGCTTGCTTTTGACTATGACCCGCAACTCGATCATAACGGCACGGTCGACTATTTCATTTCCGATCTGGAAGCTTGCCGTGGTAAAAAAATCGCGATTGCCGGCGGTGGCGACTCCGCAGTCGATTATGCACTGGCCTTAGAGCCGATTGCCGCACAAGTCACGATCATTCATCGACGCGATCAATTTCGCGGGCTCGAATCCAGCGTGACCAAGATGCAAAATTCTAGCGTCAATATTAAAACACCTTTTTTGCTGAATAGTCTCGCTCAAGCAGACGACCAATTGGCAGTGACCCTCAAACGGGTAAAAACGAACGATTTAGAAACGCTTCTCGTCGATAAACTGATCGTCAATTACGGCTTCACGGCTGACAGTCGCATTTTGCGGCAATGGGGACTCGATCTTAAGGGCGTTAAAGTTAAAGTAAATACTCGAATGGAAACTAATCGGCCGAAAATTTATGCCATCGGTGACGCGGTCGACTACGAAGGTAAGCTGGACTTAATTGCAACGGGTTACGGTGAGGCGCCGATTGCAGTCACCACAGCTTTACAGGCGGTTTATCCAGATAAGATCCGACCAGCCCACAGTACCAGTTTATTCAATTAAAAAAGTGAGGAGCTAGAACAATGATACCTAATTATCAAATGTTATTCGATCACGTCATCGACTTGTTAAAAAAGCGTGGCGTTTCCATCGACGATATCGCCGACTTAGTTATTTTCTTACAAAAAGATTATATTCACGGTCTAACTAAAGAACAGGCGGCTGAAAGTGTTAAAATTGTGCTGCAAAAGCGTGAGGTACAAAACGCGATGATCACCGGCATTCAATTGGATATGTTAGCGGAGCAGCACAAGTTAGATCAACCGTTGCAGGAAATTCTCGAACATGATTCCGGACTTTACGGCATCGACGAGATCATGGCCTTGAGTATCGTCAACGTTTACGGTTCGATCGGCTTTACCAATTACGGCTACATCGACAAAGTCAAACCAGGTGTGCTCGCAAAATTAAACGCGCACGAACCCGGCATCATCCACACATTCCTAGATGATCTCGTCGGTGCCACCGCCGCAGCCGCAGCAAGCCGCCTAGCCCACGCACATCCCGAACTAGAAGATGACCAAGACGTCTACACAGATTAAGTTGTGAGGTGGCACGGGTGAAATTGAGCATTAACTAGACTCATGATAAAATTCTGTTCTTGAATTTCATCATGAGTCCAGTTAAGCGGAAATTTCAGTGCCACCGAACACGATTAAGTTGTGAGAGCTGACGGTTGGCTGCGTAAGATAAGTCTCTTCAAGTAATTGATTTGGTCTTTGAGTCCATTGCTTGAAGAACTTATCTATAGCAGACAGTCAGATCGAACACGATTCAAGTTGTGCGTCGTCATCCACGGTCCACCCCCATCATTAGCCCCACAGCAGCCATCATTTTTTTAAACTTGATACTAAAGGAGTCCCTGCATTGCAATTCATTGATTTTTTCCTGCACATTGATCAACATCTCTTCAATATCGTCAACCAATTCGGTGGTTGGAGTTATCTCATTCTCTTCTTCATGATCTTCATCGAAACCGGCGTCGTGATTTTTCCATTCTTGCCTGGTGATTCCTTGCTCTTTGCGGCAGCTGCTCTGGCGGCCACTGGCAAGGTCAACCTGAACATCTTCGTGCTCTTCGCCATCTTTCTTGGTGGCGCCGTCCTTGGTGATACAATGAATTATCACATCGGCGTCAAAGTTGGACTAGCTGCTAGCGAAAATAGTTTCTTTTCGCGGATGATCAATCGTGACAAAATGGAAGCGGCGCAGCGATTTTTCGAGAAGCATGGTGGCAAAACGATTGCGCTTGCCCGCTTTGTCCCCTTCATTCGCACGTTTGCCCCCTTCGTTTCCGGTGGTAGTAAAATGAATTATCGCCACTTCCTCTTATTCAATTTCATCGGTGGCTTTGCTTGGGTGACTTTGTGTCTGGTCGGTGGTTACTTCTTCGGTAACATCGGCTTCGTCAGCCATCATTTCACTTTAGTCGCGCTGGGCATCGTGTTAGTCTCGTTGATTCCAGTGGGCATTATCAGTTTACAAAGCAAACTTAAAAAAGCATGAACAAAAAAGCTCTGAATCGGTCACGGCTCGGCTCCTGTCAAGAGGACAATCAAATAATTAAAGTGTTTATGCACATTCTTGAACGGCA
>NZ_RHOW01000081.1 GCF_003946215.1 Lapidilactobacillus mulanensis | reverse complement strand
TGCCGTTCAAGAATGTGCATAAACACTTTAATTATTTGATTGTCCTCTTGACAGGAGCCGAGCCGTGGACACAGCTGGCTGTGTCTCACTACATTAATGGGATCGAACTCTTTTTGTCTGCTAAATTATAAATTCCGTGTGAATACTTGTGGCGTGATCCGAACTAAAATCATCATGACGATCAATCCCATTACTAAATTTGCGACGAAGCTGCCACCATTGATCACTAATGAGTAGATCCATGCTGATTGACCTTTAGGCGCATATGAACCCCAGAAAAAAACACCGGCGAAATAATGAGATAAATATTTTGCAAAGTTGCCGAGCGCAAAGCCGCCAACCGTTAACAATCCTGCTTGAACCGGGCGTTTAGCGAGTATGTTTTTCTTAACGCTGGTTCCAGTTATGCCCATTAAACCAATGAGTGCGAAAGCCAATGGATAATCTAAAATGATTTGTAGTGGGTTTAATAGACTGCCACTTCCTCGTAGCCACATGTCCAATAATCCAAAAATTAATCCAGCAAAAACACCTGGCACCACGCCACGGCGAACACTGTATACCGAAAGTGGGATCAACCCATAACATAACTGAATCGACGACACACCAACATCATGGGGAACATATTCCAACGCCATGGCGAGCCCGGCAAAAATCGCGCCTTCAACTAAAATACGTAACCGTTTATTATTCTGCATAAAAAAATCCTCCTTTGTTTTTTTGTACCATCAACAAAGTCGGAGTTTTCACTCCATCACAATTCCTACGCGTGTCTTAACACAACAGGTTCAAGGGTCTGAACTTAATCACTCTCAGCCGAAATGGCTCCCCTTTGTGATGGTAACTATTCTTTTTTTATACTTTTCCATTAAAGCGTTAATTTCGAGTTATGTCAAGTTAAGACTTAAGTGTAATCGTCAAATCCTGTTTGAACCATTTCTGACTGAGCCTAGCAATTGTACCATCCTCGCGTAATTCATTTAACGCCGTATCGATGCGCCGCTTTAATTTCGTATCTTGTTTGCGCATCCCGATGGCAAATGTTTCGCCGGAAAAACCACCCGTTGTGATCTGAAAACGATCTGGATCTTGTTGCTGGCGAATATAATAACCGGCATAAATGCTGTCTCCAAGCACACCCTGCGTACGTCCAGCCTGTAAATCAAGAAATGCAGTGTTGAAATTATCATACAGAACCGCCGTTTTATCTGCAACTAGATTCTTCAAAACTTTAGGCTTCTCCTCAAATAATGTTTGACCTGAAGAACCATTTTGTAAACCTAACCTTTTACCTTTCATATCTGCGAAACTGTTAATATTACTCTGCTTCATCGTGATCAGGACTTGTTGATTACGCAAGTAGGGTTGAGAAAACGCAACTTGTTTCTCGCGCTCTGGAGATTTCGTGTAGCCATTCCAAATCAAATCGATCGTGCCGTTACGTAATTCCGTTTCTTTCATATTCCAATCGATCGCTTGAAAAGTAATTTTTTGGCCAAGCTTTTTAGCAGTCGCTTTGGCTAAATCAACATCAAAACCAACAATCTGACCATTTTTCTCACGGAAACCCATCGGTACAAACGTGTCATCCAAACCGACGATCAATGTCGTTTTCTTATTGTTGACTGAATTCAAATTTCGAATTGCCCCGGTTGAACAAGAACTCAATACCAAAACCAGAAGTGCTAATAAAGGCAGATAGACTAATTTTCTTTTCATGATCAGTCCCCCTTATTCCTGTGGTGCGAGTTCGTATGTTTGATCGGCAATTTTCGCGGCAAAATCTAAATCATGGGTGACCACGATCTGGGTAATTTTTTCAAGCTTGAGTTGCTGAATCAATGCTGCTACGCTATCACGTAAGCTAGGATCCAGCGCCGAAGTTGGTTCATCATAGCAGAGAATCTGAGGATGCATTGCTAAGGCGCGGGCAATGGCGACACGCTGCTTCTGTCCGCCAGATAATTGATATGGGTACAGATCGGCTTTATCTGCCAGATCCAACTGATCTAATAACGTGATTGCTTGCTCGCGTGCTTGTTTCTGATCGTTGTCGCTGACCAATTCTGGCGCCAGGCTGATATTTGCTAAAGTTGATAAGTGTGGAAATAACCGGAAATCTTGGAAGACAACCCCAATGACACCCTTGCTGGCGTTATCGACTTTTGGCACAAACGGTTCGTTATTGAGCGTGATAGTTCCTGAATCAAAAGTTTCCAATCCGGAAATGATTCGCAATAAGGTTGTTTTACCAGCGCCACTTGGGCCAACGATGCATAGCGTTTGTCCTTCAACAACTTCAAACGAAACTTCTTTAATAATTTGACGACCATCGATCGTTTTACTAATTTTTTCAAGTTTTAACATGGTATACCCCTCCTATTGGTAATAGTTATAGTGGCGTTCTGCTGACCGCAGACCCCAAGTTAATGCGGCCGTCAAAAGTAAATAGATCACCGCAACAAGTAAAAGTGGGACCAACGTGACGTCTCGCGCCATCGCGATATTTCCGGCACGTAATAAATCGCCCAGCCCAATGACGTAGACCAAAGAAGAATCCTTAACGAGATTGATCACTTCGTTGCCCATTGCCGGGATAACTTTCTTATTGACCTGTGGCAAAATAATCTTCCGAAAAATCTGCCATGGACGTAATCCCAAAATTTGTGCAGCCTCAGATTGGCCTTCATCAACACTCTGCAATCCGCCACGGAATATTTCTGCAAAATAAGCCCCATAGTTAATCACAAAAGCGAATAATGCCGCACTGTAACGTTCAAACACAATATGAATAATTGGTAACCCATAAAATACAAAAATCAATTGCAAAAGTAATGGCGTGCCACGCATTAACCAAACGTATAATTTCAAAACTGCGCGGACAGGTCGGTATTTCGAACGCAGGCCAACACTAACAAGTAAGCCCAGCGGAATCGAAAGCACTAAAGTCAGTAAAAATAAACTCAGTGTCATCTTAGTCCCGTCTAATAATGCCGGTAAAATTTCAGTGATATATTGCCAATTCATTTGGATACACTCCCTTAATTTCTTTTTCTAGATATTCAAAGCCGAATGAATATTCTTTTATGCCTAACCATAAACAATCAGTCGTTCTGATCACAAAAAGTATCTTTACGCAACCAGAACTAATGCCACAAAACGAATGAGCCGTTAACTAGTTTCTTCACCAACACCCCTAACAAGCTACAAAAAAATACCCACTAGACAAATAATTAATTGTCTACACTTTCTGGTGTTGGTAAAACTAATACCAGTTTTTATTTGCCAAAATAAATAGGACATCAT
>NZ_RHOW01000080.1 GCF_003946215.1 Lapidilactobacillus mulanensis | reverse complement strand
CATTTATTTAAGTTAGATACATATTATATGTACGAAGGCATTTCATTTACACAAGATTCTTGACGCTGCCCAATATGTTGATTATATTAATAAAAAATACGTCGTTATTCGATGACTGTTGGTACGATCAATTCGAAGCGGTCTGTCAAATAGGTCAATTCAATTGGCAGTTTAACCGCTGGGTCGCCGTCAATACGTGTCGTCACGGCTTGACCAGTTGCACTCGTAATTCGTGCACTGGTTGCCGTTAGCTGTGTAATGGCCTTGGAGTTTTGCAAGTTCCCCGTTAGTGCGAACCAAATATATGGAATTACTTGCCGCCAGCCAATGTTGTTAAGTAGACTAATATGCATTTTTCCTGGAGCAGACGCGCTATAGACGTGCCCACCGACTGATTTGGTCGTTGTAATCAAACAGAACCATGTTTTTAAGGTGTGGCTTCCTTCGTGTTTGAATTGATATCGAATTGGCAGTGACTTATTGTGACCAATATGGCGAATAGCACGGTAAAGATAGCTTAATTTACCGAATCGCTGCTTCTCAGATTGTCGAACTTCATTGGAAATGTCAGCCAAATTACCGAATGTCAGTGAACTCACGACTGCCCGGCGTTGATTACAAACTAGCATGCCGACTGCTTGGGTCGCCGGCTGAGTACAAATTAGTTCGATGGCCGCTTGGGGGTCAGTTGGTAACTGGTAGCGGGTTGCAAAATTATTAACCGTTCCCATGGGAATAACACCGATACGAATATGTGCTTCAGCTTGGATTAGGGCTGTCATTGCAACGTTCAGTGTGCCATCTCCACCAATAACAATTAGTGCTGACAGTTGAGGAAGTGTTTGCTTAATTAACGCAATTGCCCGGGGGATTCCTGGTGTTGTCAGTAATTGAGACTCAATGCCGTGGTTCGATAGCGCTTGCGCGGTTTGATGAGCGACGGTTGCCGCTTGCCCATTACCCGCTTGTCCGTTATAGAAAATGCCGTAAGTTGTTGCCATGACAATCGCCTCTTGATTAAAAAATTAAGTTTATTCATCGCTTATTTAGTAAGCTTTTGATAGTCTCAGTATAGCTTGAACACTAGTTTGACTGGAAATGATATGCATCATTACTGAATTAGTCGGGTCAATGAGCATTTTGATTGCTCAATATAAATATTATAGTTATGATAATTTTAATCACACAATATCGGGATGGAGCGTGTTCACAATGGGATGGATAGGTGTTGCGATATTAGGACTAACAATAGGTATCGTTGCAAATGCGGTAGGCGCACATGGTCGGCGTCAAACGACAATTAATTTAATCGCAGGCTTATTCGGTGTACTTGGTGGCCAGCTGTCTTTTGGATGGTTCGGGCCAACAGTTGCTGGAATGACGTTGTTGCCAGTCGTGAGCGGGGCGATGATACTTATTGTGATCGGAACCGTTGCTGCCCAGGCGCTTCAGCCGCAGTAATTGTGATTAGGCATAAAAGGATTTGTTGAAGTAGCACTTGTTAGCGCTATCAAAAGATGGAGGTGTCCGTAATGGCTAAAATTAAACGACAGACCCCTGGTTTTTGGGGTAAATTGTCACTATTGATTGCAATTGGGCAATTAGGATTGACTGTGTTTCGAGAAGTGCGGCAGTTCAAACACCGCCGCTAAAAAGGGGATGACAGCATGCATTGGTTATGGGTAATGATTGTTGGCGCGGCGGTTGGTGCTTTTGCAGGTGCTATCATGAGCCCCAGTCAATCGCGGGGTTGGATCGGTCACATTATTGCTGGCGTCCTTGGGGCACTCATTGGTGAAGGTGTGCTGGGGCCGATGGGGCCTGAGTTAGCCGGAATGACCGTGATACCAGCCGCAATCGGTGCAATTGCCGTCGTTCTGATAATGATGTTCGTGGTTCAGTGGGCACGGGTTCGACGGTCAAAACACAATTGAACAGTGCCAATTGACAGCCTGGCTGTTACGCTCGGCATCAAAAAATGTTAAACGGTAGATTGCAAATTTAATCCGAATTTTTGGACAAATTTGTCAGCATAACCTGATACGGTGTTTGCCAGTCGAGTATTTTAAGCGGTCGCTGGTTAATTTGGAGTAACGTCGTCGTTAAATCTTGAGCACTAATGTGCTCAAAACGAGTCCCTTTAGGATAAAAATAACGTAAATTCCGATTAAAGCGTTCATTACTACCACGTTCAGCTGGAGTATAAGCATGGCAGTAATAGGTCTTAATACCATATTGTGATTCAAGTGATACTAGCCCACTAAACTCAGTGCCACGGTCCACAGTAAAGCTGTGCACCGGACCATTAAAAGTGGTTAGGAACTTAGTTAGTGCTTCATTAACAGTCGCTGTCGTCCGATCTTTTAACCGGTATGCCCAAAGGAACCGTGATTTTCGATCGATTAAAGTTAACAAAACTGCCTTACTATGCCCACGAGGACCAACGACTGTATCTAGTTCAAAATCGCCGATGCGATTACGTTGATTAATCATCATGGGACGCTGTTCAATTGATCGCCCCAAAGATTGATTATATTTGGGTCGTTGGTCAACGTTACGCCGTTGGCGTACGCCATGTTCAGGTAGATCATTCAAGGAGAAACCAATTCTCCCCTGATTTAGCCAATTATAAATAGATTTAGTAACTAGTTTAAATTCGTGAGCAATCATTCCTGGTGACTAGCTTAGACGTAAATGGTTGAGAATTTTTTGCTTTAACCCATCGCTCAGCTTAGTTTTCCGACCACATCGTGATCGCTTGTATTCGGCATCTGTTTGTGCTGGCTCGACTGACGGTATGAAAGAGTAACAAGAAAGCATTTCCATTGCAAACCATCTTGTCAACTTGTTACGATAAATTTGTAACTCATAACAAACATTTATTCAAAGGAGGACTTTTTAGATGACACATCACCAAACGCGCGAAGAAAATGAGAAAGAACTAGCAGAACGTAAACACGAACAGACACT
>NZ_RHOW01000008.1 GCF_003946215.1 Lapidilactobacillus mulanensis | reverse complement strand
TATTTGACCATACAAAAAGTGCCTCACAATCATTAGACTGTTTGTCTAACAATTATGAAGCACTTCAGAAATCGATAGACAGGTGTGAGGGCTTTTTTATTTGACCGCGGTCAATAATTCTTCGGCTCGGCTCAGACTTGAATTTAAATTGACTTGATAAATTTCTAACTCTTGGCTGACTGCGCCTAAATATTGATTGCTTTGCGAGATGAGCACGTTTAATTCGTCGCTGTCATCATTGATCAAATCGGGTGCACTCTTGAAAAGTTCGGTCTGATCTTTCTGATAGGCCTCCATAAATTTCTCGAGGCTTTCGTGATCTAACTGAATAATGTGCAAGCTTTGATTGAGTTTGAGAATGGCACTGTTAGGCAAATTGCTGACTTTTTGCGCAGCCGTGTCTTTTAGGCGGGTGTTAATGCTGGCGAGTTTTTTAAGATTGTCCTGACTAGTTTGATAACTTGTTGTGGCCGTTTGATTCAGTTGATAGACACGACTGTTTTTGTCGGTCAATAAATTGGTGTTCGGCGATTTCTTTTGAGCTTGGGGGAGCTGTTGCTGTAATTTCTCGTAAGCCGTATTGATCGATTCTAGCTGAGTTCGTTGCGATTTCAACAGTGTAATGATCTCCGTTGTGTTCGTCTTGAGTTCGGTTTTATTGTTGATCGGTTGTCGACAACCGGATAGGAGTGCCAGTCCTAGAATCAGTAGGAGCGCTATTCGCTTTGGTTTCATCATTATTTCTCCCCATTTGTGTTGTCTCAACTTAAGATAGCATATTCTGAGGCCAAGATAAAGCGCCAACATAATTGTAGCTAGGGGAATTCAAGCACTTTTAAAATTGGTGCTCAGAGAACATGAGCTTATAAAGGCTGAGTGTGCAGGCTTTGGCTAGTTAGTCTGCCAGAATTGCGAAAATTGACGTGTGGGAGATTGACGCCGATTTAAAAATAAATTAACTAAAGTGAAGAAACGCTTGTCTTTAACTTGTGTTAATGGTAATATAATAGTTGTAGTTTTTGAATGGTATTGATTCGATTGTTCGCATAGACTTTCTTCCATTAGTACCACCAGAATTACAAACAAATTTTTTTATGCACTTAGAGGAGGAAATGTTCTCATGGAACACGGCACAGTTAAATGGTTTAACGCAGAAAAAGGTTACGGTTTTGTTACTCGCGAAGATGGTAGCGATGTATTCGTACATTTCTCAGCTATCCAAGGCGACGGCTACAAGACTCTCGAAGAGGGCCAAGCAGTTACTTTCGATATCGAAGAAAGCGATCGCGGACCACAAGCTGTTAACGTTAACAAAGACTAATTTAAATTAGTTGATAACAGTTTTTTGGATCGACATTTATGTCGATCCTTTTTTGATATCACGATTTATCAACGAGGTGAATAAGATGAACTTCATCAAAGCAATGACACCCGAGCTGAGTCTCTGGTCACTCACACCAGAAGAGGCGCGCGAGAATTTGGCCGACTTGCTCTTTCTAGCAGACGAGTCTTGGCAAATGATCGATAAATATTTGGCGAAGACTGAAATTTGGGCGTTAAAAAGCAAAACCGACTTTGTGGCTAGCATTGCCGTTGAGCCCAAAACAAATCAACAATGGGAAATCATGAACCTTGCCGTCGATCCAAGATTTCAAGGGCACGGATTAGGAAGCCGATTGATCAAAATTGTGAGCGATGCTGCACGTGCCACCGATCAAAAAGAGTTGTTGGTGGGCACGGGTGATGCGTCCATCTCGAATCTCAGTTTCTACTTACATAATGGCTTTCGTTTTGCGCAGATCCGGTTTCATTTTTTTGATCAATATTCTGAACCGATTGAAGAGAATGGAATTCAATTACGTGATATGATTGTTCTAAATAAAAGACTGACGGATTAATATTTTAGTTTTCGGGAGAGGGGGCACAAGTTTGGCAACACGACGCAGGAAAAAAACGACCAGTTCACGCCGATCTTATTCATCTTCATCGAGCAATCGCCGTTATCGCCACGAGATGACTAACTTAGGACTGATTTTTTTAGCGATCATTATTAGTGCAGTCTTGATGTTGGTCATGGTCGAACATCAACAAGCTGTTGTTAAAGAACACGCGGCTGCAACTGCGTCGTCCCAAACGGCCGTTGTGAATCATAAACGCGAATTCATCAATAAAATTGCGCCAGAGGCAATTAAGCTTCGCGACACCTACCAGATCCTACCCAGCATTACGATCGCTCAGGCAATCTTAGAAAGCGACTGGGGGGACAGTCAGCTGACGACCAAATATAATAACTTGTTCGGTGTTAAGGGTGACAGCCCAGACAACACGAAACAAATGACGACTCAAGAATATATTGATGGTAAGTGGCAAACCGTGACCGCGCGTTTCCGCGCCTATCCCTCCTATGACGCCTCATTGTTAGAACATGCCCAGCTGTTTCACAAAGGAACTTCTTGGAATCCAGAACAATACGAACATTTCTTAGCCGCAGACAATTACCAAGCCGCCGCCCAAGCACTACAAACAGACGGCTACGCAACAGACCCAGGCTACGCAACCAAATTGATCAATCTAATCGAACAGTACGACTTGAACACGTACGATAAATAAATTAAAAAATATCGACCAGTCACAGAGTCTTTGCACACACTGAACTAAAGCAACAACCCGAATGAGACGAAAACTCGAGTTCCCCGCAAACCAAACTAGCAAAGGGTCTTTGCGCACGCTGAACTAAAGCCACAAACCGAATGAGACGAAAATTCCAGTCCAATCAAAAAAGTCCTAACAAGCTACAGCGATTTGTCAGTACACCCTGATTATGCTATGTTAAGGTAAATAAATTGTGGAGGCCAGTTATGCAACAGTTAGAAGAAAAAATTAGAACCGAAGGTCAAGTGCTTGGCGATGACGTTCTGAAAGTTGACAATTTTTTGAATCATCAGATCGATCCCGAGTTGATGTATGCCATGGGGCAGGAATTTTATCGGTTATTTCAATCGAAAAAAATCACAAAAATATTAACTGTTGAATCTTCTGGAATCGCACCGGCAGTCATGGCGGGCTTGATTTTCAAAGTGCCCGTTGTATTTGCGCGCAAGCATAAGTCGTTAACGCTGAAAGACAATCTCTACACGGCAACCGTTTATTCGTTTACGAAAAAAGTCAGCAACGAAATTTCGATTTCTAAGAAATTCCTCGATGCAGATGATCATGTGTTGATCATCGATGATTTTTTAGCAAATGGTCAGGCAGTTCAAGGCTTAATGGAAATCATCGATGCCGCAAATGCCACACTCGAAGGCGTCGGCATTGTCATCGAGAAGACGTTCCAGAAAGGGCGTCAATTACTGGATGAAAAAGGCGTTCAAGTTGAATCATTGGCGCGGATCAAGGCTTTTGAAAACGGCCAGGTTGTTTTCGTCGACGATAAATAAGCCATTTGTCGCTTTAAGGATAAAATTTTTTGAGTTTTAAACTAGGGGGAATTGTTCGTGGCGCAATCTACAGCACCAATTTCTAATCCAAAAGCTGCGGTTCTTGGCCTGCAGCATTTATTAGCCATGTATTCAGGCTCAGTCTTGGTGCCATTATTGATCGGTGGTGCTTTAGGGTTCTCTGCAAAGCAACTGACTTATTTAGTCTCGATCGATATTTTTATGTGTGGATTAGCCACGTTTTTGCAATTAAAAAGTAATCGATTCATGGGGATCGGGCTGCCCGTCGTTCTAGGTTGTGCCGTGCAAGCTATCGAACCGTTGAAGATGATCGGCAAGAATTATAGTATTGGCGCGATGTATGGCTCGATCATGGTCGCCGGTTTAGTTGTGATCCTCATTTCCGGTTGGTTTGCTAAAATTAAGAAATTATTCCCACCCGTCGTTACTGGTTCACTGATCACGGTCATTGGCTTGACCCTGATTCCTGTGGCGGTCGGTAATCTTGGTGGCGGTGATGGTGCAAAAGATTTCGGAGATCCTAAATATTTATTAGTGGGATTTTTGACCATCGTGATCATCCTGGCAATTAATGGATGGGGTCACGGATTTTTCAGATCGATCGCCGTTTTAGTTGGCCTCGTCGTCGGTACACTTATCGCTGGAATGATGGGCATGGTTTCCTTGAAGCCGGTTATCGAAGCAAGTTGGTTCCATTTTCCCCAGCCGTTTTATTTTGGCACACCTAAGTTTGAAGCTGCGCCGATCGTGACCATGATTATTATTTCGTTGGTCTCCATGGTCGAATCAACGGGCGTGTATTTTGCACTCGGTGATATCGTGGATCGTCCGATCGAAGAAGCAGATCTTAAAAAAGGGTACCGCGCTGAAGGACTCGCCATTATTCTTGGGGGTCTGTTTAATACGTTCCCTTATACCGCTTTTTCGCAAAATGTTGGTCTCGTTCAGATGTCTGGGATCAAAACCCGTAAACCAATTTATTTCGCGGCCGGTTTTCTAGTGTTATTAGGCTTGTTGCCTAAAGCTGGCGCGTTGGCGACGATCATCCCGACGCCAGTCCTTGGTGGGGCAATGTTGGTGATGTTCGGCATGGTGGCTGTTCAAGGGATCCGCATGTTGCAGGCGGTTGATTTCTCTAGTGATCAGAATTTGTTGATCGTGGCGACTTCGATCGGCGCTGGCTTAGGCGTGACTGTCAAACCTGAAATCTTCGGTGCACTTCCAGAACAAGCTAAGTTATTTTTGCAGAACGGAATAGTCGTTGCCAGTTTAATTGCTGTGCTTTTGAATCTACTATTTGCTACAATAGGAAACAATGATCATCAACTCGATGGCAGGATCATTAAGAAATAAAACAGCGACGGATAACGAATGAAAGCTTTTTTCATTGCCAGTACTTAGTTTTCTTTTTGCGTCACCTGATGATTTAAACTTTAAATATTATTTCTGCAACTAATAAGTTAGAAGGTTATTTTGATGAGTTTTGTGTATCCACGTTCTTATATCGGCATCATCGGTGGCGGACAGAATGGTTGGAACTTAGCTGTTGCTGCTCACAAATTAGGATTTTGGGTCAATATATTGGTTCAAAATGTCAATGACTTAGCCGCCAAAGCTGCGGATCAGGTCATCGTTGGTTCGATCGACGATGTTAATTTGTTGCGCCGACTTGCGGCTGGCAGTCAGATCGTCCTTTATGCGAGTGAACATGTCAGCGTCAATGCAATCACGGAAGCACAGATTGCTGCAAAACTACCGCAAGGAACCGAACTGCTCACGATCACGCAAGATCGATACTTAGAAAAAGCTTTTCTAGAAGCACACAATATTAATATTCCGCCCTATGCGATGGTCGTTTCATTAGACGACATTCGTAATGTGATCGATTCGATCGGTTATCCATGTGTTTTGAAGCCAATTCAAAAGGGATTAACCAATCAGTCACACTACTTACTCGAGGAACCCGATGATTTACGCAAACTGGCGAGTCGAATGGCGGATGGCAGTTATATTTTGGAATCATGGATCTCCGATGTTAAACAATACTCGATCATGGTCAGCAAAGATCGTAGTGGCTATGTCCAAGCCTTTCCAGCACTAGAAACAATTTATCGCGACGGTGATTTTCATGGTGCGATCGCTCACCAAAAAAACGATCCAGAAGTCATGGACGAAATCAAGCGTGTGGCAGTTCAGATCGCGGATAATATTCATTATCAAGGATTGCTTGGTGTGACCTTCTTAGAAACAAAATCGGGGCTTCTTTTTGTAAACCGGATTTATCCGGGAACGTATCAGGCTGCCGATCTTTACGCTAGCGTCACGAATTTTTCTCAATACGAGTTACATTTACGCGCATTATCAGAGTGGCCTGTGCCTAACTTATGGTTCCGTCAGGAAGGCGCGTTGATTGCGTTACCTGCTAGTTTGGAACCGCAAGTTTTCGCTCAAATTCAAAAAAGAGCCAATTGGCAGTTTACATTTTGGCCAGTTGTTCAACAAGATGGCCATTATGAGCCAGTCTTGGGAGAAGCAACCATTGTCGCAAGTGATTATCAAAGCCTAGTCGAATTATTAAGCGGTACCGAATTGTGGTAGGAGAGTGAAATATGTTAGAGCGATATAGCCGACCAGAAATGCAGCAGGTTTGGAGCGTTCAGAATCAATATCAATCTTGGCTCGAAGTGGAAATTTTAGCCAGTGAAGCTTGGGCACAATTAGGGGAAGTCCCAGTTGCGGATGCGAAAAAAATTCGCGAAAACGCCAGCTTTACCGTTGAACGCGTTCAAGAATTAGAACAAATTACGAAACACGATGTGGTTGCTTTCACACGGACAGTTTCTGAATCATTAGGTGCCGAGCGCAAGTGGATCCACTTTGGGTTAACTTCTACCGATGTCGTCGATACCGCTCAAGGCTACCGTTTGAAGCAAGCCAACGAAATTTTGCGTGCAGATCTCGAAACACTTTTAGCAACAGTCAAAAAACGCGCGCTTGAATTTAAGGATACGGTGATGATCGGCCGCACTCACGGCGTTCATGCGGAACCAACGACGTTCGGATTAGTCTTGGCAACTTGGTATGCTGAATTGAAACGCGACATCGAACGTTTCGACCACGCTGCTGCAGGAGTTGAAGCCGGAAAAATCAGTGGCGCAGTGGGCACATTTGCCAATGTCCCCACCGAAATTGAGGCGTATGTCACCGCGAAACTTGGAATTCGCGCGCAAGATATTTCGACGCAAGTTTTACCGCGCGATTTGCATGCAGAATATATTTCGACAATCGCCTTGATCGCCACTTCGATTGAACGATTCGCGTTAGAAATTCGTCATTTACAGCGGACAGAAGTGCATGAAGTCGAAGAACAATTTGCTGCCGGACAAAAAGGCTCATCGGCGATGCCACACAAACGTAATCCAATCGGTTCAGAAAATTTGACCGGGATCGCGCGGGTGATTCGTGGCTACCAAACGCCAGCATTGGAAGATGTTGGCTTATGGCATGAACGCGATATTTCGCATAGCTCGACAGAACGCATTATTTTGCCGGACGCGACAACTTTATTGGATTATCAACTGTCCCGATTTAATCGGTTGTTGACCAATCTGGGTGTTTTTCCAGAGCGCATGTTGAAAAACTTGAACCTGACCCACGGCTTGATCTTTAGTCAGCGCGTCTTATTGAAACTGGTTGAAAGTGGCTTGAGTCGCGAAACCGCTTATGATTTGGTGCAGCCGAAAACTGCCGCTGCTTGGGATCAGGGTGCGGATTTCAAAACGTTATTGGCCACAGATTCGCAAGTGATGAGTCACTTGACACAGGCCCAGTTGGATGAAGCTTTCGATTATCGTTGGCATTTGCGGCGTGTGGATGAAATCTTTGATCGTTTAGGTTTGAAATAATTGAATTAGTTGTTGAGAAAGCTTGGAAAATTCCGGGCTTTTTTTGTTGGTTGCTGTGTCTGAGTTTTGAGTGGCTAAAAACCACAGTGATTGTGGGTAAGGGCAGCTTGAATTTGCTCCAGAGAATGAACAGCTCACTTGTGGGGACGGCTTCAGGATTTTGGAAGCCCACCAAAATTCTTCCGCCTAAATTTGGAGCCCTTGCCAAAACCGCAAGATCTCCGAATTTCCCATGCTCTAAGCGACGATGGTTCTGTCGCTAAGAGCATTATCACAGTGTGCTGTTCATTCTCTTCCGCAAATTCTGTGGATCTATTCTGGTGAGCGGATTTGGATTCTGAATTGTATTCTGACCTAGTTAGAAAATATTTGGCTTGTGCGTGATTGCGGTTTGAATTTGCTCCAGAGAATGAACAGCTCACTCGTGGGGACGGCTGCAGGATTTCCAAAGTACGGAAATTCTTCCGCCTAAATTTGGAGCTCTTGCAAAACCGGCAAGATCTCCGAATTTCCCATGCTCTAAGCGACGGTGAACCATATCGCTAAGACCATTATCACAGTGTGCTGTTCATTCTCTTCCGCAAATTCTGTGGTCCATTCTAGCAAACAGATTTAGATTCTGACCTGGGTTTTCTACCTTACGAATCTTTTCTGAGCAACATAAATATTTAGTGGCAAAATATCCAACGTGATTATATTTCCAGCAACAAAGCGATCGGCGTTGAAATCAAATCCTTCCGCCCAAACCCAGTTCTTCCCAGTTCACCACTAAACTAATTCCAGTTTAGGTCGTGGCTGCGTGGGGCAAGTGACGACACTGTGAAACTGGTGTTGCGACAGGGCCATCGTCGCTTACAGCAGGGGCGCATTTCGAGATTTTTCTCAGAGCGGGTTTGGCGATTGAGAAAAAGCTCGAAATCGAGGTGGAAGACTTTTCCCCGAACTTTGGGAAAAGCCTGGAACCGTCCCCACAGTAGTCTGTCACTTGCCCCACGCAGCCGCGACCGAAGGTAGAGCAGCAACACACACTGATTTCAACCCATCTTTCTTCGCAGCATAATTGCGCTCGAAATCACTGTCAGTTCCGCTTAACTTGACTCATACTCAAATTTAAAAACAAATTTGAGTATGAGTCAGGTTAATGCTCACTGCCAACCCGTGATCTCTCGCAGCTTTATTTTTTTAAGTCAATGCTAAGTCTTGGGAATATCTTAGGCTTAGTGGTCAATATTTGGTATAATAAGAACTTGAATAGCAGTGGATTTTGAAAGGATGGCAACATGGCGACTACTTTATTACAGGGACTCAATGACAAGCAAGCAGAGGCAGTTTTGCAGACGGAAGGGCCGCTGTTGATCATGGCCGGCGCTGGTTCGGGTAAGACGCGGGTGTTAACGCATCGTGTGGCTTACTTGATTCAAGAAAAAGGCGTGATGCCTTGGCAGATTTTGGCAATTACATTTACAAATAAAGCTGCTAAAGAAATGCGCGAACGGATCGGTAAACTTCTTGCTGAAGATGCCAATGATGTTTGGGTGTCGACTTTTCATGCGCTTTGTGTGCGGATCTTGCGCCGTGAGTGCGAAAAGATTGGGTATGCGAAGTCATTTACCATTGCCGACCCTTCGGAACAATTAACTTTAGTTAAACGAATTTTACGTCAACTTAATTTAGATCCTAAAAAATATGAGCCCAAAGCAATATTAGGGGCGATCAGTAGCGCTAAAAATGATTTATTGACCCCAGAACAGTTTGAACAAAATGCGGGGCAAGGTTTCGACGAGATTGTCAGCAAGGTCTACAAAATTTATCAGCAGTCATTGCAGCGCGACCAAGTTTTCGATTTCGATGATTTGATCATGCAAACGATTCGTTTATTTCACACCAGCGATGAGACGCTGGCCTTTTATCAGCGCAAGTTTCGTTACATTCATGTGGATGAATATCAGGATACCAACGAAGCTCAGTATCAACTCGTGAAGTTATTGGGCGCGGGTTATCGCAATGTTTGTGTAGTCGGTGATGCCGATCAGAGTATTTACGGCTGGCGTGGTGCGAACATGGATAACATCATGAATTTTGAGAAGGATTATCCTCACGCCAAGATGATTATGTTGGAGCAAAATTATCGCTCGACGAAAAATATTTTGACGGCTGCCAATGCGGTGATCAACAATAATAATTATCGTAAGCCTAAAGAATTATGGACCGACAATCCCGCCGGCACTCAAATTGGTTATTATCGTGCTCAAAGTGAGGTCGACGAGGCCGATTTTGTCGCAACTAAAATTAAAGATAGTGTGCAAGATCATACTCAAAATTATGGTGATTTTGCAATTTTGTACCGGACCAATGCACAATCACGTTCGATCGAGTCCCGCTTGGTACAACGACATGTGCCTTATAAGATTCTTGGCGGACATAAATTCTACGATCGCAAAGAAATTAAAGACGTCATGGCCTATTTGCGGCTTGTGGCTAATCCCGATGATTCGATGAGCTTCAATCGGATCATTAACGAGCCTAAACGCGGATTGGGTACAGGCACGATCACTAAATTGCAAGAGTTTGCGGACGAGCATGATTGGTCGCTGTTGTCGGCTGCGCGCAATTCCGATTTGTCGGCGTTGGCAGCAAGACCACGGACTAGTTTGCTTGATTTTGCTCAGATGATTTATGATTTGAACGCGCAACGCAACGAATTGTCGATCACCGAATTAACCGAAGCCCTTTTAGATAAAAGTGGTTATCAACATCAATTTGAAATTCAAAAAACGCTGGAAGCCGAGACGCGCGTGGAGAACTTGGCTGAATTCTTGACGGTTACCAAACAGTTTGACGACACTTATGAACCAGAAGACGAAACTAGTGATCAACTGACTGATTTCATTTCTGAATTAGCTTTGGTTTCTGATCAGGATGATTTGGAAGATGATGTTCAACAAGTTACCATGATGACTTTACACGCTGCTAAAGGATTGGAATTTCCAGTTGTCTTTCTAGTGGGAATGGAAGAAGGTATTTTCCCATTGTCACGGGCGTTATTGGAAGATGATGCCTTAGAAGAAGAGCGTCGATTAGCTTATGTCGGCATCACGCGTGCAGAGAAGCAATTATACATTACGAATACTTATTCGCGTATGTTATACGGACGCTCACAGAGTAATCCACCGTCACGTTTTATTAGCGAGATCAATCCAGAAGTTCTAGAAGACGAAAATCCAACTGCATCATCTTATCCTTTTGACCAAGCTAGCTCTGGCACAAAAGGTCGCCAATTCCATCGGGCGCAATCGACGACTTATCAAGAATCGCATGCTGCCGTTAAAGCCAGCGGATCCGTTGGTGCAGAAAAACAAGCTTGGCAAGTCGGCGACAAAGTCGAACACCGCAAGTGGGGTAAAGGAACGGTGGTTCAAGTCAGCAATAGCTCTGCTGACACGGAATTAACCATAGCCTTTCCAGAAGTCGGCATCAAGAATTTAATGGCCGCATTTGCACCAATCAGCAAAGTTACTGACTAATATTGATATTGGAATTAGATAATTTTCATAACCGTCGATCAAAGGAGTGGTGTCATTTTGGAAAAACCTATTTCAGATTATTCGCATGAAGAGGCCGCTGCCGTAATTGGCGGTCTGCGCGCACAGCTCATTCAATACGCTCAAGCTTACTACACGGCGGATGCTCCGGTGGTTGAGGATTCGGTTTATGATGCCCAGTATCGGGATCTGCAACTGTTGGAACAAGCTTTTCCAGATTTGGTCACACCGGATTCGCCGACACAACAAGTTGGCGGAGCGGTTTTATCAGATTTCACTAAGATCATTCATGAGATTCCGATGCTATCAATGGGCGACGTCTTTTCGGAAGCAGAGTTGGCACAATTCGACCAGCGAATCGTTGCCGCAATTGATCAACCCAGTGAATACAGCGTGGAATTAAAGATTGATGGCTTGGCGATTTCATTGCGTTATGAGCAGGGAAAGTTAGTCGAAGGTTCGACGCGTGGTAATGGAACGATCGGTGAAGATGTGACTGATAATCTGCGCACGATCCAGACCATTCCGCAGCAATTAGCCGAACCAATCGATCTTGAGGTGCGTGGTGAATGTTACATGCCTAAAGTTTCGTTTGAAAAATTAAACGAAGCGCGCGACCGGGAAGGATTACCCGTATTTGCCAATCCCCGCAACGCAGCAGCAGGTAGTTTACGCCAGCTCGATTCAAAAGTAACGGCGCAACGACAACTGGATACCTTGATGTATACGATCGTGAACGCGCAACAATATGGCATCACGACGCAAGCCCAAGCTCTGACACAACTCCAGGATTGGGGCTTTCATGTGACACCGGGTTCGATTGTTGCACAAGATTTAGAAACCGTGCACGATTTTATCGATCAATCGGTGAAGCAACGTGATCAACTTCCGTATGGAATTGATGGTGTGGTGCTAAAAGTAAATGATCTTAATCTTCAACAAAAATTAGGCAATACGGTCAAAGTGCCACGCTGGGAAATTGCTTATAAATTCCCACCAGAAGAGGCTGAAACCATCGTTCGTGATATTGAATGGACAGTTGGGCGGACTGGAGTTGTCACACCAACTGTGGTCATGGATCCCGTTCAATTGGCCGGCACCACGGTAGCTCGAGCAACGCTGCATAATGCCGATATGTTGCAAGATAAAGATGTTCGGCTGCTGGATACGGTCAAGCTTCATAAGGCTGGCGATATTATTCCCGAAGTTTCCGAAGTGGTCTTGAGTAAACGGCCAACAGATAGCGTGGTTTATCAGATTCCAACGCAATGTCCATCATGTGGCGCTGATTTAGTCCATTTGGAGGATGAAGTCGCGCTGCGTTGTATCAATCCAATGTGTCCTGCACAAGTTAAAGAAGGGCTCACGCATTTTGCCTCACGTAATGCGATGGATATTGATGGTATGGGGCCCAAGATTATCGGGCAACTATATGATCGCCAGCTGGTCAAAGACGTGGCGGATCTTTATGGATTGACTGCGGCTGATTTGGCGCAACTGGATAAGTTTAAAGAGAAGTCGATCAATAATTTATTGACGGCGATCCGTAATTCGAAAAATAATTCTGCGGAACGGTTGCTTTTCGGCTTGGGAATTCGTAATGTGGGGGCTAAAGCAGCTCGATTATTGTTAGCACATTTTGGCAATCTAACCAAGTTAATGGCGGCCGATCCTGAAGAAATCAGTGAGATCAAAACAATTGGTCAAACGATCGTCGATAGTTTACAAGCCTATTTTGCCAATGAACAAATGCAAGAATTAATTCAAGAATTGGCGGATGCCGGTGTTAATCTCGATTATTTAGGCCCTGTTGAAACTGAAGCGACACCAGATAATTATTTCAAGGATAAAACGGTCGTTCTGACCGGTAAGCTGAATGACTTTACGCGTCCAGAATTAACCGAACGTTTAACAGAATTAGGTGCCAAGGTCACAGGTTCGGTTTCCAAAAAGACAGACCTGCTGATTGCCGGCGAGGACGCGGGTAGTAAATTGACGAAAGCACAGTCACTCTCGATCCAAATCATCGACGAAGCGACTGCCAAGCAATACCTTAATGAGGTGAAAGAATGAAGAACCATATTCAAAAATTAACACTGTTGGCCATCACGCTTGTGGGTATGCTCAGTCTAGCTGCTTGTGGGAGCTTGCAGAATTCCGGATTGACCACATCGAATACAACCAGTAACACCACTTCGAACTCTTCGTCTTATCAGGTGACTGGGACGACGGATGGCACGCAATATAGCGCGTTATTAACCGATGGCAAGTATAAAGTCAGTGCGGCGCGGGGATTGTTGAACGATACGAATGCCAACTCGCTCAATGTTTCAAGTTTAGAGAGTGGCCTAACGACACTTAGCAAGGATCAATTTTCACCGAAAAAATATGCCTTTCAAGAAGGTCAATATATTTCACGGACGACGGCCAATAGTTGGTTAGCACGATCCTCAAAGAGTAATTCAGAGGGATTGAATCCAGTCGACAACGGCAAAACTGAGCCAACGGAACGTAATCCGATTTATTTACAGGATATTTTGGAGCAAGATTATCTGTTGCATAATGGCAGTTCATATGAATTAGGTGGGGTTTCGATCGCACTAGGCATAAATGCCGTCGATAGTTATCGCAAAGTTCAGTACGGCGCGGTGTTCAAGACAACGATTTCGAAGACCACCCGTGAACAACAGGGTAAGTCGATGGCTGAGAAAATTTTAACCCGCTTACGCAAGAAAAAAGGTCTAGAAAATGTGCCGATCGTTTTTGCACTATACGAACAGGCTGATAGTGACAGCTTAGTCGGCGGGACTTATTTTGCACAAGCTGTGAGCAAATCTGGAACCAACATCGATTCGTGGACGACGATCGACCAGAAAAATAGCGTCTTGCCAGTGATCAATAACGAAAAAGCAATCAATGACGGCGACAGCGAATCTTTCGATAACTTTAAGTCACATATCCAATCGTTCTTCCCTAATCTCAGCGGTGTGACTGCCCAGGTGCAGTATCAGGGCAATCAATTGTCGGGTATGAAAATCAAAGTGACGACACAATTCTTCGGCGAAAACGAGATCCGCAGTTTCACTCAGTACACCGAAACCGCGGCTACACGTTATTTACCTGCCAATGTGCCGATTGAAATTACCATCTCGTCGGTCGAAGGCATGCAAGCCTTTTTGAATCGTGATAGTGGCGAGAAAGATTTCTATACGCACGTTTTTAGCAGTTACTAGTTTTTAAGTGCCGCGTTAAATGATAGAATGAAACAGAAAGTGTGAAAAGCTACGGTTGAAATTGAGGCTCAATGCGACCGATCCACAAAATAAGCTTTGAGATTTTATGAATCGGTTCATTGAACGAAATTTCAGTAGCTTTGAAGCACGTCTAAAAAGTATTCACAAAACTTAACTAGAAAAAGGTTCAATGAATGGAGGAAATAAGCCGTGATTTCTAAAGACCAAGTGGCTCATGTGGCGAGTCTTGCGCGTTTATCGTTTAATGATGCAGAGCTCAACCAATTTACGGATCAATTAGACCAAATCATTGAGATGGAAGACGAATTATCACAGGTTGATACAACGGGGGTTAAACCAACGACGCAAATCACCGACGAGATCAACGTTTTCCGTGAAGATGTTCCGGTTGATGACGGGATTTCTCGTGATGACTTACTGAAGAATGTTCCCGAAACCAAGGATGGCTTGATCAAGGTGCCATCAATTATCGACAAGGGGGAAGCTGACGCGTGAGTTATTTAGAGATGGATATTGAAACGTTACATGAGCAATTGGTTGCTGGAAAAATCAGTTCAAGCGACTTAGTTGAAAGTTCATTGGACGCCATTGAAGCACACGATTCAGATTTGAATGCCTTTGTGACGGTTAATGATCAAAAAGCGCTGGCTGCAGCTGTGGCGCTCGACAAGCAAGGCATTGATCCAGATAACAAGCTTGCTGGGATTCCGATTGCCTACAAAGATAATATTGTGACTAAGGGTGTGCGCACAACTGCTGGTAGTCACATGCTAGACAACTTTGAACCTGTCTATGATGCCACCGTTGTTGAGAAACTCGAAAATTCAGGCATGATCAATCTTGGTAAAACGAACATGGATGAGTTTGCCATGGGTTCATCAACAGAAACGTCTTATTTCAAACCTACTAGAAACCCTTGGGATCTCGATCGCGTGCCCGGCGGTTCTTCAGGTGGCTCTGCAGCCGCAGTCGCAGCCGGAGAAGTGATCGCGGCACTTGGGAGTGATACGGGTGGTTCGATTCGCCAACCCGCGGCTTATAACGGTATTTTTGGGATTAAGCCAACTTATGGTCGCGTGTCGCGCTGGGGATTGATCGCGTTTGGATCAAGCTTTGACCAAATCGGTGTGATGACGCGTCGTGTTAAAGATTCTGCGTATATTTTGTCGGCCATTTCTGGTCATGATGAAAAAGACAGTACGAGTTCGAAACAAGCCGCACCAGACTTCACCCAATTCATCAGTCAAGACATCAAAGGCCTGCGCATTGCTGTTCCTGATGAGTTCTTCGGTGAAGGTATTGACGAAGAAGTTAAAACTCAAGTTGAAAAAGGCTTGCAACAACTAGAACAGTTGGGTGCTGTGATCGATCATGTCCAGTTACCTTATACGAAATATTGTGTGCCTGCTTATTATGTTTTGGCGTCAAGTGAAGCTTCATCAAACTTGCAACGTTTCGATGGGATTCGTTATGGCTTCCGTGCTGAAGATGTTAAAAATTTGGATGATGTTTATGTTAAGAGTCGTTCCGAAGGTTTTGGTCCCGAAGTTAAGCGTCGGATCATGTTGGGGACTTTTGCATTATCAGCTGGTTATTATGATGCCTACTTCAATAAAGCCGCTCAAGTGCGGACGTTAATCAAACAAGACTTTGAAAAAGTTTTAGCAGATCACGATTTAATTATCGGACCAACTTCACCAGATACCGCATTTAAGCTTGGCGAAAATATTTCTGATCCATTGAAGCTTTACTTCAAAGACGTCTTAACGATTTCCGCAAACATGGCCGGTGTTCCTGCTGCCTCAGTGCCTGCTGGCTTTGATAGCCACGGCTTACCAGTTGGGATGCAGATGATTGCCAAACGTTTCGATGAAGGCAGTATCTTTAAAGCAGCTTCTGCATTCGAAGCAGCAACCGAATATTATAAAGAACAACCAACCTTCAAGGGAGGTGCTCATTAATGAATTTTGAAACCACAATCGGACTAGAAGTTCACGTTGAGTTAAAAACTAAAACTAAAATGTTCAGCCCTTCGCCAGTGACTTATGGTGCTGAATCAAATACGAGTACAAACGTAATCGATTTCGGCTTTCCTGGTGTTCTACCAACCGTCAATCATGAAGCTTATCGGTTGGGCATCATGGTGGCGTTGGCGTTGCACGCGGATGTGACGAAGTATACTCACTTTGATCGTAAGAATTATTTCTATCCAGATAATCCTAAGGCTTACCAGATTACGCAGTCTGAGCAACCTTTGGCACGTAATGGTTGGATTGAAATCGAAGTTGACGGCAAGAAGAAAAAAATCGGCATCGAAGAATTACATGTCGAAGAAGATGCCGGTAAAAATACTCACGGTGACGATGGCTATTCTTATGTCGATTTAAACCGTCAAGGGACACCGTTGATCGAAATTGTTTCTAAACCAGATATTTCTTCGCCAGATGAGGCTTATGCTTATTTGGAACAACTACGTAAGACGATTCAGTTTACCGGTGCTTCTGATGTGAAGATGGAAGAAGGTTCCATGCGTGTGGATACCAACATTTCCATTCGGCCAATTGGTACCGATAAACTCGGGGTCAAAGCCGAACTGAAAAACTTAAACTCGTTCAACCATGTCCGTTTAGGATTGGCCTTTGAAGAAAAACGCCAGTCGGAGATCTTATTGGCGGGTGGACAAGTTCGTCCAGAAACACGACGCTTTGATGAGCCTTCAGGTGAAACCATTCTGATGCGGGTCAAGGAAGGCTCCGATGATTATCGCTACTTCCCTGAGCCAGATTTGCCAGCATTTGAAGTTGAGGATGCTTGGATCAAAGAAATTAAAGACGCCATTCCCGAAATGCCAGATAAACGGCGCAAACGTTATATTGATCAGCTCGGTATTCCTGAATATGACGCCGGTGTCTTGACTTTAACGAAGGAAATGTCTGACTTCTTCCAAGACACGATCGAACATGATGCTGATCCTAAGTTGGCCTCAAATTGGTTAATGGGCGAAGTTAGTGCCTACCTGAATGCCAACAAGCTCGATTTATTAGAGACAAAATTGACACCTGAAAATTTGGCAACGATGATCAAGTTGATTCAAGACGGTACGATTTCATCGAAAATTGCTAAAAAAGTTTTCCAAGAAACTATTAAAAATGGCACCGAACCCAAAACTTGGGTCGAAGAAAAAGGGTTAGTTCAAGAATCAGATCCTGCGGTATTAACGCCAATTATTACCGGGATTTTGGATGCGAATGAACAATCGATCATCGATTTTAAGAACGGCAAAGATCGTGCCGTCGGCTTTTTGGTCGGTCAAATTATGAAGCAGACGCACGGACAAGCTAATCCAAAAGTGGTTAACCAGATTTTGATGGGTGAATTGAATAAACGATAATTATGGTTGTGGTTCTGCCGGAAATTGTTGACCTGCTGATCTTGAAGGCTTTGTTTACGTGAGGTAGGATTTAGTTTGGTTCCGTCATAACGCTGCAGAAAAATGTTGCGCCTCGCTGTGGGGATGACTTCAAGCCTTTTGAAAACCGCAAAAGTCTTGAAGATCACCCTTGTTCTAGCGGGACTTTAGTTTGGTGGATAACTGAATTATTAGTCAACTCATCTGAGAACGTTTTGGAAATAATCTGGTCCCGCAAGAACAATTTCACTGCGAGTCGCAACTTTTTCTTCCGCGTTCTGACTCATCTCGGCGGCTTTTTAGTGGTTACTCTAGCCAACGTCTAGTCCTGTGCGACTGGTTTGTACCGCAACTTTAGTTTCTAGAAGACGAAAGGCGGACTGGATTATCGTTCAGACTTTTTAGAAGAACTATTCAAAGCAAAGGCAACAATGTTAATCAAGTTCGAGGAACCCTGTTATTCAAATTCTTCACTAAACAAAATAAGTTTAGGCAGAAGTTGCGGAAGAAAATAGTGGGATTGCGGTGGTATTTCTGTTAATGAGCGTACTTTGCGAATTTACAGAAAGGGAAAATATGAGATCCGGCGATTTTCCGGAGCTCACATTTTAGGCGGAAGAATTTCCGTACTTTGGAAATCCTGCAGCCGTCCCCACAGCAACCTCCCACTATTTTCTGGAGCAACTTCTGCCGAAGGTAGATAATATTTTTTCAATGGATTTAAAAAAGTAATACACAATTCAGTTCCTCTTGAGTCAAGTAGAAAGTAGGTTTTGTCGATGAAAATGCGTGCTCGATTAATATACAATCCCACTTCCGGGCATGAAACGATGCTGCGGAATATTGGTGAAATTTTAAATATTCTAGAAAGAGCCGGTTATGAAACCAGCGCCTTCCAAACAACAGCAAAACCATTTTCGGCGGCTCAAGAAGCCGAACGGGTTGCGCGTGACGGCTTCGACCTGATCGTGGCTGCTGGTGGCGATGGCACGATCAATGAGGTTGTCAATGGCATTGCACCATTGAAACACCGGCCTAAAATGGGGATTATCCCTGCCGGAACCACCAATGATTATGCACGTGCGCTGAAAATTCCACGTGATGATGTTGTTGAAGCAGCCAAGGTGATTTTAAAAGGTCAAACGGTCAAAATGGATATCGGTAAAGCCAACGACAATTATTTCATGAATATTGCCGGCGGTGGGTTTCTGACCGAACTGACTTATGATGTGCCTTCTGAATTCAAGTCGATGCTAGGCTATTTGGCCTATGTCTTGAAGGGTGCAGAAATGTTGCCGCGGATCCGACCGGTGCAAATGCACATTGAGTATGATGATGGCGAGTTCGATGGTAAGGCATCGATGTTCTTGCTTGGTCTCACAAATTCCATCGGTGGTTTCGAGCAAATTGCGCCGGACGCTTCACTAGACGACGGGAATTTTGCTTTGATCGTGGTTAAGACGAGCAACGTTGCCGAAATCATTCGCCTGATGACCATGGTGCTTAATGGCGGCCGCCACGTCAACGATTCCAATATTATTTACACGAAGACACGTAAAGTTGTTGCGAAAACCGACGCGGGCCAAGAAATGAAAATTAATCTTGACGGCGAATACGGTGGCGATGCACCGATGACGTTCATCAATCTGCGTCAGCATATCGAAATGTTTGCGAATGTGGATGATATTCCCGATAAAGCATTATCGGCTGATCCCACAGAGGCAACGCTTGAAGCAGCAAAGAATGATCCAAAGACAATGGACTAAAGCTGGGACTGTGGCAACGACGTTTTGTCACGGTCTATTATTTTAACTGTTAACACTGTAACGCGAAAAAAAACGCAGATTTTATTTTTTCTCCAGAAGGTATGATCCAAATTAAAAGGAGTTATTATGGCAAACAAAACTGAAATTCCGGTCAGAAAAAACCAGGTCCTTACGGGCACTGTGATGGATCTGACTTATCAAGCGATGGGTGTGATCAAGGTTGATAATGGGTATCCCATTTTTATCGGCAACGCGCTCCCCGGTGAAGAAATTAAGTACTTGGTGACCAAAGCCAATAAAAATTATGGTTTCGGTCGTTTATTGGAATTCATCACGACTAGTCCAGATCGAGTCAGCCAAGAAAACTCGGTCTATCTACAAACTGGGATCGCGCCACTTGCACATTTAACTTATGAGGCGCAGTTGAAGTTCAAGCAAGAACAGATCAGCGCACTTTTCCAAAAAGATAAGCTGGACTTGACGGTGCAACCCACCTTGGCAGCTCCCGAAGCGACTCATTATCGCAATAAGGCGCAAATTCCCGTACGTGCGATTGATGGCCAATTGGAAACTGGATTTTATCGTCAACGTTCACATCACTTGGTGCCAATGACGGACTTCTTGATTCAGGATCCCAAAATCGATGCAACCGTCAAAGAAATTCGCGATATTTTACGCGCGTTTAATGTGCCTGCTTACAATGAGGAACATAATTCTGGCGTGATCAGACACATTATGGTTCGTCGTGCTCGCAAAACCGGCCAACAAATGGTCGTGTTGGTCACACGTCAACGCCGTTTGCCGCAAGAGGCCGACATTGTCGATGCCATCAGCGAATTGCCCGAAGTTTCTAGTATCATTATTAATTACAATCCTAAGGTGACCAATGTGATTTTAGGAATGCAGGAACGCCCAGTTTATGGGAATTCTTATCTTGAAGATGAGTTGTTAGGTAAAAAATTCCGTATTTCTGCGCAATCGTTCTATCAAGTGAACTCAGAACAAACGGAAAATCTTTATCGTCAAGCGATTAAGTTGGCTGATTTACAGCCTGATGAAATCGTTGTCGATGCCTATTCAGGCATTGGTACGATCGGGATTTCGATTGCGGACCATGTTAAACAAGTTCGCGAAATCGAAATCGTTCCGGAAGCCATTGCTGATGCAAAAATCAATGCACAGTTGAACAACGTCGACAATATGGACTTTACCGTAGGTTTGGCCGAAGAAATTTTGCCTGAATGGGTCGAAAAGGGTCAAAAAATCGATGTCTTGATCGTGGATCCACCACGTAAAGGCCTGCAACCAGAATTTATTGACGCAGTTTTGAAAGCTAGGCCTAAAAAACTCGTCTATATTTCTTGTAACCCTGCCACATTAGCGCGTGATCTACGCTTGCTGATCGATGGTGGCTACAACGGCACCACGACGCAACCTGTCGATATGTTTCCAATGAGCAACCATATTGAAAGTGTTACGGCGTTAACGCTGAACTAAATAAATATGACATTAACAGTTCAAGACCGGAATAATGGTCTTGAATTTTTTTGATTGAAATTAATTTTGCGCAGTGTTTGTAAAATAGCTATAATGAGACTAATCTGAGCAGCTAGTTAGACTGAATTAAGTTGACAATTGATTTCAACCGTACTTACTCACAACATAATCGTGTTCACTGCCACTGAAATTTCCGCTCAACTGATTAACCACTTTGATTTAAGAACAAATCAAAGTGGTTAATCGAGTTGATGCTCAATTTCAACCGGTGGTAGTTCACAACATAATCGTGTTCGTAAGTACTGAAATCACTGTCTAAGTGCTAATAACTTAAATCTTAAAACCAAGATTTTAGTTATTAGCGACTTAGTCATTGATTTCAACCGTACTTACTCACAACATACAATATAGGGGGACAAAAAATGGGACTTCCACGCATTCAAGATGATTTATATCTCGCCGTTAATGGTGAATGGCAGGATTCAACGGTGATTCCTGCCGACAAATCTGTTGTTAGCGCCGATAGCGATTTAACTGATAATATTCGGACGAAACTGGTGGCTGATTTAACCAAAATTGCGGCTGGTGAAGAAGCCAGCGACATTCCCGCACTAACTGCGGCTGCGCAGTTATATGCGAAAGCTGCCGATCAATCAACACGTGATCACTTAGGTATTCAGCCGATCGAGACGCGTTTACAATTTCTCGAAAGTTTGACGAGTTTAACTGATTTCAAAGCGGCGCAATCAGAGTTAATTTCTGGACAATATGCGTTGCCATTTGATTATTTTGTGATGGCTGACTTCGACGATGCTACGAAAAACATTCTGCATCTGAGTTGTAAGGATCCGATTTTGCCGGATTCTGCCTTGTATCAGAAGGACAGTGCCGATAATCAACAAATGTTAGCGGCTTGGTCTAAAATGGCTACGCAATTATTGGCGGCAGCAGGTTATTCCAGCACACAGCAACAAGAATATGTGGCGGATGCTTTGACTTTCGATGCGCGCACTGCCCAATTCGTGCCGACGAATGAAGAACTCGCCGATGATAAAAATATCAATAATCCGTTGACTTGGGCGGAATTCGCCGAACAAACGGCGACCATTGGATTAGCGGATGCATTTGCGGACCAATTAAAACAGACACCGGACAAAATCAATACATTTTCACCGAAGTATGTTCAAAATGTGGCGACGATTTTTACGGCAGAAAATTATCACGAATGGCAACATTTCGCGATAATTCAAGAGTTGATCAATGCCGCGCCATTCTTGAGCGATGAGTTGCGGAAGTTGGGGAGCGCTTATCGACTTTATTTGTCTGGTCAACCCGAAGCCGATGATTGGGTCAAGCAGGCTTATCGAATCACCAACCGTTTCCTCGCAGAACCGATCGGCGTTTATTATGGTCGTAAGTATTTTGGTGAAACGGCCAAGCAAGATATTACCGAGTTGGTCAAACAAATTATTGCCCAATATGAAGTGCAATTGCGCGCGAATACTTGGCTGAGTGACAGCACTCGTCAACAAGCAATTGAAAAATTAAGCACGATGAAAATCAAAATGGGATATCCCGATGCAGTTTTCCCAATGTATCAGCATTTAACCGTTGGCGATGATACTGACTTGTTGACGGCAGTCTTGGATCTGCAAGCGCAAATCAGCACGTATCGGTTTGCGACTGTCGGTCAGCCAGTCGACCGCAGTGAGTGGGCGATGCCTGGTCAATTAGTGAACGCTTGTTATGATCCTTCGAAAAACGACATCACCTTCCCGGCCGGTATTTTACAACCACCGTTTTATTCAGTCGACTGGACGCGTGCTCAAAATCTTGGCGGCACTGGTGCAACAATTGGACATGAAATTTCACATTCGTTTGATAACAACGGCGCCATGTACAATGCCCAAGGAAATATGCGCAATTGGTGGACAGAAGCCGACCGAGCCGCTTTCGATCAAGAAATTCAAGCGGTCGCCGATCAATTCGATGGCCTTGATTATGAAGGTGCCAAAGTTAACGGGAAATTGACGGTCAGTGAAAATATTGCCGACAATGCCGGTATGGACGTGGCGCTAGATATGCTCGGTCAAGCTGCGACTAATGCTGACCTACAAGCTTTCTTCATTGCTTATGCAAAATCGTGGGCAACGAAAATGCGCCCAGAGATGGCAAAGACGGTTTTGTTACAGGACGTTCATGCACCAGCAACATTACGTGTGAATGTACCGGTTAAAAACTTTGCAGAGTTTTACCAAGCTTTCGCGGTCAAGACTGATGATGCAATGTACTTGGATCCTGCAAAACGAATTGTGATCTGGGATAAATAATGACGTGGCGTTTGAATTTGTGATCGAATTCAAACGCTTTTTATGTCTAAAAGTTACGATATTAGCTGATTTAAATATTACGATGCGGTAAATTTATTTAATTGATCTAGGTGCTTGCGAGCTACAAGTGTAACATGGACAACAAATGAGTATGTAAGTGTGAGAGGATAACTGATGAAAAAACGATCGAAATTATGGTGCGGGGTACTGTTTTTGATGCTAATTTTAACCGGCTGTGGTGTGAGTGGTAAGCCGGCAGTTAACGTGAAAAAAGAATCGCAGCGGATTTTGCAGAAGAAAGAAACAATCTGGGTTCAAAGTGGCACCGTGAATGCGAAAGTCAATGGCAGTGGTCAGCTTGTGGATGCAAAATATACCAAATTAAATTCGTCGGTCACAACTCCTGACGTGATGATCACGCATCATAATCAGCGCGATAGTGGGTACAATACGGTCAGTTATCAAGATGTTGAAAAGCGTTTCAATCAAGATACCACTGGCCCCACTGGTTACAAAAGAAGAATGGTCTCGATTCAACAAATAAACGAAGCGCTCAAAGCTGCGAAGTCTGGCATCAAAATCAAAAGCTATTCCGATCTGACTTATTTTCAATTTAAAGGAACCAGGCCGCTGATTCAGTCTGATGGCTACATTGCCAGTGGAAATCATTTATACGTCTTAGAATTACGATATATTTATCAGACTTTAAATAAAGTCGAAAATATTCCGGTGACCGAATACACGAGTTCCGGATTCAAAGCGCCTGCCAAACAGCTGAAAACTACCGAGTTAGAGGGTCGTTGGTTAGCTTCTGACAAGAGCGAAGACCAGATCCGCGTGATCACAAATTTAGGCTATCAAGTGAACACGAGTGGGACTAGCGCGATTGTCAATCGATTTAAAATTCAGGATCTCAAGCCACTAACGACTGATCAAGTCTATACGATCGGTTTTATCCATGCGCAAGAATTGGCAGCTAAGTTTGGTTATGTGATGCCTAAGCAGACGACACTGGCGGGTTCTGATGGCACCTATACTTATTTATTTCTAACTCAAGAATCGATGGTTAGAATTGGTGTGGGTGGGGTTACGATGTTCAGAAAAACTGATACTGGAGTGGACACAACCCAAATTCCTGCAGAAAATAAAAAAGTGTTTGCGGCGATCGATCGGCAGCAAAACACTTTGAGTGCGTTGTCGGTCGGACCCACGGGAACACATTCTTACGAAATCGCGATGAATGATCTGGATCGGCTGACGGACACGATCAGCAATGATTCGACTCAGTATAAATTTGCGGATGTTAAGGGAGACCTCGCTTCAATTCGCGATGATTACTAAACTTAAAATAGCCTCTCGAGGGCTATTTTTTTGCGTAAAAAACTGATTGATTTTTTAAGTTGACAAATGTAAACGCCAAAGGTAAACTGATTATATTGATTACAAACGTAAACGAAAAAAGGGGCAGATCAAATTGACTGAAACGAATGTGACGAGCATGACGTCATCGGAGTGGGAATTAATGCGGATCATCTGGACACTAGGTGAGGCGAGCAGTCGTGAAGTGATCGATTCGATTCAACTAAAGCGTGATTGGACCGAGTCAACGATCAAAACCTTGTTGGGACGTCTTGTTAAGAAAAACATGTTAACGACGAATAAAACCGGGCACCGCTTTGTCTATCAGCCAACAGTGCCAGAAACAGAAGCCATGGATGAAACGGTGGCTGAGTTATTCACGCATTTATGTAATATGAAAAAAGGACAAGTGATCATCAACTTGCTAGATCAATTAACTTTGAGTCAGAAAGACATCCAACAAATGCAAACGATTTTGGCAGAAAAGGCGACGACTGCACCTGCAACGGTGAGTTGCGATTGCTTGGCAAGTGGCCGAAATTGTGATCAGAATTGTTAATTGAAATTTTGTAGAAGAGGTTATTGAGTGATGGATAAAATTCTAGTGACATTAGTTGCGGCAGCGTTGATCAGCTTTATTGTTTGGTGGTTCTTTGGTAAACACACGACGACGGAAGTTGTGGCTGATTTAACCGACAACCAGCAGGATGTTAGTGTCGAAGTGAATGGCGGTTATACGCCAAGCACGGTGGTTTTGAAGCAGGGCATTCCCGCGCAGATCACCTTTAATCGCAAAGATCCTTCGAGCTGTCTGGAACAAGTCGTTTTTGCGGATTTGGGCGTCAATGACTTTCTGCCGCAGAATCAGGATCACGTGGTCAAAATTGATACGAGCAAGGCCGGCGAGTTTGATTATGCCTGTGGAATGAATATGTTTCATGGGAAAGTTATCGTTCAATAGTCTTGAGTTAGTTCCGGCCGTTGCTGGTTGGTGGTAGGGACAACTCGGAGTGGGGACGCCTGCAGGCAATTACAAATCAAATTGTCTTTCGGCTCGCTTTGAAGCTTTTTCCGAAGGGCATGGAAAAATCTTCAAAGACGCCCATGTTGTAAATTCGCGAAAACCGCTCATTAACAACATTAGCACTGTGAGTGTCCCTGCCACCAACCAGCAACGGTCTCATCTTGAATTGATTTAGAGCTTAACTGGAAATAACTGGGATTGGCATTGGGACTAAAATAGATAACCAAATATAAAAATTGATGGTTAAATTTTCTTGTCTGATTTGCACATTTGCCTTTCGTCACCAAAAAACAAAGTTCCACTACAAAACCAGTCGCACAGCATCAAATCCGACTCAAAGCTGCAGTAGAATAGGCAGAATGCGGAAGAAAACAGCGGCTGTTACTGTGAAAATGGTGTTGGTGACCCGCCTTTGGTCACCTTACAGCATGGGCGATTTCGAGATTTTTCCAAGGGCTTGGGAAAAAGCTCGAAATCGAGCTTCAAGACAATTTGATTTTCAATTGGCTTGAAGCGTCCCCACAGTCTAACAGCGGCTGTTTTCTGGAGCAATCTGCCGAAGGTGGATCGAATTTTACCACTAGTCAGCATTTTTAATATTTTTAATTTTATCTGGAGGAATTATTATGACAACTCAATCACAAAATATCGAAGTCATCGTGGATGGTGGCTACCAGCCAAGTACCGTGACGCTAAAACAAGGCCAGCCTGCACAATTAACGTTTAAACGGCTCAGCGACAAAGGCTGTTTAGATACGATCGTATTACCCGAATTTGGGATCAAAAAATTCTTACCACTCAACGAAGCCCAGACGTTTAATATCGACACTGCAAAAGCCGGCGAATATCAATTCAGTTGCGGCATGGACATGGCACACGGAAAGGTTGTTATTCAATAATGACGATCAAAAATCGATTCATCTTTTCGTTGGTATTTTCTTTGCCAATGTTAGTAAATATGGTGGCTAGTCCGTTTGGCTTCGTATTGCCAGGTGGCATGTGGACCATGTTTGTGCTGACGACGGCGATTATGCTCGTCTCAGCGCGGCCGTTTTTGCAGAGTGCTTGGGCATCTTTTCGCCATCATCACGCGAATATGGATACGCTAGTGGCGATTGGCACGGCGACTGCTTATTTTTATAGTATTTATGCGATGCTCAATCATCAAGCTGTCTTTTTCGAGAGTGCGGCGTTTGTGATCACCTTTGTGCTGCTCGGGCAAGTTTTCGAGGAAAAGATGAAACACAGTGCCTCCAGCGCGGTTGAGAAATTATTAGACTTGCAGGCTAAGGACGCAGAAGTGTTGCGCAACGGCGAATTGGTTAAAATTCCGTTAACTGAAGTTGTTGTTGGTGATTTGATCCATGTCAAACCTGGGCAGAAAATTGCAGTCGACGGCGTGATCACTGAGGGCAGTTCAACCGTGGACGAATCCATGGTCACCGGCGAAAGCATGCCCACGACTAAAAAAGCTGGCGATTCGGTGATCGGCTCGACAATGAATAGCACCGGCACTTTTATGTTCAAGGCTAGCAAAGTCGGTGATGATACCTTATTGGCGCAAATCGTCGAGATGGTCAAAAAAGCGCAGACGAGTCACGCGCCGATTCAAAAGACAGTCGATAAAATTTCTGATATTTTTGTGCCCTCGGTTTTAATTGCGGCGATTCTAGCCTTTGTTATTTGGTATGTTCTCTTGGGTGCCAGCGTGGTGAGTGCCATGTTGTTCGCCGTTTCCGTCGTGATCATCGCCTGTCCTTGCGCGCTAGGAATTGCCACGCCGACTGCGTTAATGGTCGGCACTGGTCGTAGCGCGAAGATGGGCATCCTGATCAAAAATGGTGAAGTTTTGGAAGCGGCCAATTCGATCAAGACGGTTGTTTTTGACAAAACGGGGACGATTACTGAGGGTAAGCCTCAAGTGACTGATATTATTGGCGATGAAAAAACTGTACTTGCAATTGCATCGAGTTTAGAAAATGATTCTGAACATCCACTAGCTGCCGCAATTTTAACAAAAGCGAAGCAAGCTCAAATTATTCCCGGCGCAGTCGAAAACTTCAAGGCTGTGGAAGGCCAAGGTGTGCAGGCCTCAGTAAACGGTAAACCAGCCTTCATTGGTAATGATAAATTGTTAGCTGATCACGAATTGAGTTCAGAAATGGCTGCACAAATGCAACAACTACAAAGTGAGGCTAAAACGGTGGTGATCGTTGGCTACGCAGATGAAATTATTGGCTTGATCGCAATTCAAGATGCGCCGAAAGCCAGTTCCGCCCAAGCAATCGCAGCGTTGAAGAAGCGTGGCTTGCAAACAGTGATGTTGACTGGCGACAATCAGCGCGTTGCTCGTGCGATCGCCGATCAAGTCGGAATTGATAAAGTTATCGCCGATGTTCTACCTGGTGATAAAGCAGATCACGTTAAACAGCTCCAGCAAGTTGCACCAGTCGCTTTTGTCGGGGATGGGATCAATGATGCCCCTGCACTGACAACCGCCGATGTCGGCATTGCTATGGGCTCAGGAACGGACATTGCCATCGAGTCCGGTGGTATCGTCTTGGTCAAAAATGATCTACTCGATGTTGTTCGCGCGTTAGAACTCAGTCAACAAACGTTTAAACGGATCAAACTGAATCTTTTCTGGGCATTTATCTATAATTCGTTGGGTATTCCAGTCGCTGCTGGGGTATTTGCTGGCTTAGGATTGATGCTCAGTCCAGAATTAGCGGGTTTAGGCATGGCGTTGAGCTCGATTTCAGTCGTGGCAAGTTCGCTACTGCTGAATAAAACTAAATTAACGAGTGCTAGTGTTTGATAAGTCGGGGAACCGGCTTTTTTTATTTGGTTCCGGCGAAATTTGTGGTGGGAACTGGGAAACTGCTGTGGGGACGGCTGCAGGATTTCCAAAGTACGGAAATTCTTCCACCTGAAATGTGAGCTCTTCCAAAACCGGGAAGATCTCACATTTCCCCTTTCTGTAAACTCACGAAGACCGTTCGTTAACAGAAATGCCACTGCAGTCCCAGTTCCCACCACAAATTTCGCCTAGTCTATTCTAAAGAGCTCAATATATACAACGAGAATATTTAATTTGCTTTTCTACTCCAACCAATATCTTTTTAACACGCAAAATGAAAATCGGTGATCTAGATACACGACAAATTTTAAAATAGGCGCAATCTATCTCGTGAAAAGCTGATGTTATCGTCTTTTCAGGCTATTCAGCGCCAATTTAAAACTTTGTCGTGTCTTAATATGCTCAGATTTGAAATTCATCACTTTATTTCTTTAGCTATTCAGAGTAAAGGCTACCTTGACAATCAACTTTCAGGAACCCCGCTATTTAAATCCTACACTCAACAAAATAAGTTTAGGTCGAAAGTGCTGGGGCAGGCAGTCGTGGCAGTGACAACCATGTTGGCGGGCCGTTTTTGCCCGCCTTACATGGTGGATCGATTCGAGATTTTGCGGTCTGTGCAAAAGCTCAAATCGAAGCTCGGAGCTTTTCCCGCACTTGGAAAAGCGGAGAGCGGTCCCACAGCCCCAGCCCTGCCTACCCCAGCACTTTCGACCGAAGGTAGATTTTTTTCAAGATGCCACATTTATATTGCAAATTTTTTCACTCAAGTATCTTTGATTGCGCTTTCAACTATTCCGTGTTAAACTTTCGCCATATTTAGTTCAGCTGTGGCTAACATGATCGGGGGGAGTCTTATGAACAGATTAACAAGCAAGGTGGCAATTATTACCGGTGGTGCCAGTGGACTTGGCTTAGCTTATGCGAAGTTATTTGTCGCGGAAGGCGCCAAAGTCGTTTTGGCGGACGTGAACGAAAAAGTAGGGCAACGCGAGGCAACTAACTTAGGCAAGAACGCGGCGTTTTATTTGTTGGACGTAACGTCTGAGAGTAATTGGGAAGATGCATTCCAATTTGCGACCGCACATTTTGGTCAGGTCAATGTGCTCGTAAATAATGCGGGCATTGCCAATCTGCCGGCGGAGGTGGAAAATTTCACCGTGGCAATGTGGAACAAGGTTTTGGCGATCAACCTGACCGGAACGATGCTCGGAATTAAGTATGCAATTCAAAATATGAAGGTGACCGGCGGCTCGATCGTGAACGTCGCGTCGGCAATTGGCCAGACTGGATTTCCACTGGCGTCGGCTTATTCGGCTTCCAAGGCGGCCATCACCAAATTGACAAAAACGGCCGCATTAGAAGTCACCGCAAAAAACTATCCGATCAATATCAATTCAGCACATCCAGGTTGGGTGGATACCGGCATTATTCCCGAGGAGTTGAAAGAAAATATCTTGAAAAACATTCCCGTCAAAAAGATGGGGACGCCAGAAGATGTCGCTTATCTAGTCC
Source organism: Lapidilactobacillus mulanensis (assembly GCF_003946215.1). Taxonomy (GTDB): domain Bacteria; phylum Bacillota; class Bacilli; order Lactobacillales; family Lactobacillaceae; genus Lapidilactobacillus; species Lapidilactobacillus mulanensis. The sequence continues at coordinate 53,159 of NZ_RHOW01000008.1, read as the reverse complement.
TCTATCTGGCATCGGATGAAGCTAAATATGCGACGGGCAGTCAATTTGTGATCGATGGTGGATTTTTAGCCCAATAATTTCTGAGGTAATAAAAATAGTCACTAGTTTTTCAGCGGTGAAGACTGCTAGATAGCTAGTGACTTTTTCTATACGAGAGGCAAGAATTCACTTGTTTAGTAACGCCATAATTGTATTTAGGCGCAGTTAACGCTATTGTATTATTAGTTAGAAAAAATATTGTAGTGAATGTTAATCAATCAAGTTTTGAAAATAATCAGGGAGTCGTGAATCATGCAAGATGCTTTTTTAGGAATCGATATTGGCACTACCGCCATTAAATTTGGCGTCATGAGCGCAGATAAACTCGCGTATCAACAATCTCGTGATATCAGAACCTATACGGGTGAAAATGGGGCTGAATATCAGTCTGCACAGGAAATAATTACCACGACTGTGCGTGGGATTCAGGCGATTCCTGCAACAATTCGCCAACAGATCAGCCAACTGAGTTTCAGCGCGCCGATGCACAGTTGTTGGCCAATTGCACCAGACACAACGGAAAATGATCAGATCTTTATTTGGTCAGATGATCAAGCACAAGATTTAATTTCTCAGTTTAAAAATACGCCCAGCGCCCGCGAATTCTATTTAAAAACCGGTACACCGATCCATCCAATGTCGCCGTTTGCAAAAATCAAATATTCTCAATCGATTTCCAAATATCCCGCACAGACTAAATGGTGGGGCATCAAAGAGTTGGTTTTGCAGTACTTCACTGGCCAAGCGCGGATCGATTATGCGACTGCTTCTGCGACGGGGCTTTTAAATTTACGCCAGTTAGATTGGGATGCGGAAATTTTGGCGGATCTCAAAATTCAGTTAGAAGATTTGGCGGAGTTAGTTGACTGTACAGATGATTTCAAGCTGCTTGAGAAGGTTGCAACTGAATTAGGTCTCTCTGATCAAGTCCGAGTTTACGCGGGCGCCAGCGATGGTTGTTTGGCCGCATACGCGGGTTATGTAGCTACTGGGATTCCGAATAGCCTTTCGATTGGCACGAGTGCAGCCGCCCGCCAAGTTTCTGAAACGATCAGATTAGATCCTGACCGTCAGAATTTTTGTTACTATCTACAACCCGGTCAATATATCGTTGGGGCGCCTTCTAACAATGGCGGCAATGTCTTAGCTTGGGCTAGCAATCAGTTGGCGGCAAACAAGACGGCCTTTTTTGACGAATTGCCAGAACTGTTGGCGCAATCTCCAGTTGGTGCCAATGGCGTGTGCTTCATGCCCTTCTTGAATGGCGAGCGCGCTCCATATTGGGATGCCACAAAAAAAGCAGCCTTCAAAGAGCTGACGGCTGCCACGACGCGCGCGGATCTAGTGCGCGCAATTGTTGAAGGCACATTACTGAATATTCGCGCGTTGGCCGAAATGGTCGGCGTTAAAACGCAATTGACTTTGAGCGGGGGCTTCTTTAAAACGCCAGAGTTACAACAATTGACCGCTGATATTCTCGGCATTGATTGCTGCTTATCCGCAGCCAACGAACCGATTGCCGGCTTGTATGCTTTGATTCGGCAATCCGCGCCACATAACGAAGCAACGATGGCTAAAATTTGTTATGATGAATCGAGCCATCAACAATATGATCAAATTTATCAGGGCTATTTTGACTGATGTGTCTGGGCCGATAGTGGTATGGTGATTACCGCCGCCAGCTCATTAGGAATTCTTTTTGACCGGTGTCTTGATCGATCTGTTCCTTGTCAATTTGGAAATTTTCGCGCTGATAAAAATTGACGGCTCCCGAATTTTCCTGATAGACACTGAGCGTCAATTGGGGTTTGACCGATTTCGCATAATCTAAGAGTTGTTTGCCAATGCCATGAGATTGTGCCTGGTGACTCACAAACAGGCCGGCAATATAGTTGTCACTCAAGCCGATGAAGCCGTTGATTTGTGACTGAGATTCATCCGCCGCCACATAAATTTCGGCCTCTGCTGGCGTTTCTTTAACCATGGTATAGTTATCTCGCCAATATTTTTCGGGAATAAAGTCATGCGCTTCGAGGTTTGTTTGCAACCAAATTTCCGCCACGCGTGATAAATCTTTATTTTTAAAAGCGCGGATCATGTTTTGCCTCTTTCTGAACGTGTTTTTCGATAAGTTGTTCTCGTCGTTTATTCTACTCCAAGTTGGATGCCATTTGAAATAGGAGCGTAGCCATGAAAATTAGTCGCTTGGAAGCATTTAGTGATGGTGTTTTCGCCATTCTGATCACGATTTTAGTTTTGGATTTCAAGGTGCCAGCCTATCACACCGGACATTTATGGGAGGCCGTACTCCAGCAGTGGCCGGTTTTAGCCGCGTACATTCTGTCGTTCACGATCACGTTGATCAATTATCCCACCGCACTCTTGTCGTACACCTTGAGACAGCATGACCGCGCTGACTTGCGGGTGGCGTTGGTGAGTTATGCGGCAATCGCGTTTCTGATTTCGTTCACGTTTTTGCTGATGTATCGCTATTTAGACCGGCATCCAGAATTGAAGTCGCGCCGCACCCAATCACAAGTCTTCGCGGTGATCAGCTCGGATCCTTTGCGCAGCATGACGATTTATTTAGCCGCGATCATCGCCAGCTTTTTCTCGATCACCGTCGGCGCAATCTTGCTGGTGGGGGGCATTGTCTTCCACATTTATGCCTATCTGCATTTGAGTCACGGCTTAAATCACGAATAGGCGTTCGTAAAAAAATAACGCTCACTGGATTGATTTCAGTGGGCGTTATTTAACTTTGATTGCGAGAAATAAGTGGACGAGTAAAACGGCTTGTTCTTCGTTGACGGTCACACCGCGCAATTGCTGGGCTTCAACGTCGAGTTGCTTGAACTCGCAGTTGCTGAAATCGAGCCCCTTTAATTTAGTGAACATGAAGCTGGCGTGATTCAAATGACATTCGTTGAAGGTGGCCTTTTTAAAGGTGCAGTCATTGAAACTGGCATCGGTCAAACTCGTTTGGTTGAAGCTGACGGTTTTAGTCGATAAATTATTCAAACCAGCGAGATCCATTTTGCAACCGGTAAAAGTCGTGTCATTGAAATAACTGTCGTCTAAAACGGTGCCGACTAATTTACAGCCAGTAAATTGGACACGAAACAAACTCGCTTGGTCCAGAACACAATTGGAGAAATCACAGTTTTTAAAAGTTGTGTCGGTGGCTTCGAACTTATTGAAGTCACAATTTAGAAAAGTCACGCGCTCAAATATGCAATTCTCGATGATCAGATGAGTCAGTGTCAACGCGTCGATCGTTTCGTTGGCGACTTGCGCATACTCAAGTAAGTGATCTTCATTATCTAGAAGTTGTTGGAATTTCTGGAGTGGTTGTTCAGACATGTTGACCTCGCTTAATTTAAATAGTTAAAATTTGAAGTATTAAAAAACGAAGCGGATTTAACCTCGCTTCGTTTTATTTTACACTATTTTGTGGTTGAAGTTGTCTCTGTATCTGAACTTTTTGGTTGTTCGGATTGATCCCAGATTTGTTTCATGGCTGGAATTTTACCGAGACTGTCCAAAGCAGCAGTTGGCATCACGATGGTATTATTTTTACCTTCGGCGACTTTCTCCATTGTTTCTAAATTCTTATATTGAAGATAAGCGTCGGTGTTGTGAACCAAAGCTTCGTTGACAGAGTTGATTTGATCGCGGATGGCAACATACAGGAGCCGCTGACTTTGCGCACGTCCTTCGGCTTCCAAAATCTGAGTTTGCTTGTTACCTTCGGCTTCCAGAATGGCAGATTGCTTGCCACCTTCGGCTTTAGCAATGGCGGCCTGTTTGAAACCGTCCGCCTGCATGATGTTGGCTTCTTTTTCACGGGAAGCACGCAACAGCTTGTTCATAGACTCTTGAATATCCTGATCGACTTCAACGGAATCGATGTTAGCGCGATCGACATTCAACCCATAACCGGCAGTAACTTCACTGAGTTGGTCGAAAAGCGAATGATTAATTGTCTCGGTACCATTCAAGACATCGTTTAAATCCATATTACCAATAATCCCACGCAAGGCAGCACGCGTATCTTGAACCATACTGGTTACGGAATCTTTATTTTTGTAAACATAAGCGTTCACGTCGGTGATGTGATATTTCAAAGTTTCAGAAATCTTGACCACAACGTTATCCTTAGTGATCACTTCCTGCTCGGCAACGCGCATCGGAATCTGTTTCATGTTGACGACTTCGGTGATGCGATAAATAATCGGCAAAACGACGTGGAAACCAGGTTCCATCGTTTTAACGTAGACGCCTAAACGCTCGACGATCCCAACTTCACCCGTATGAATGATCGCGATCGATGAAAATAAAATCCAAAGCAATAACGCGACAACGATCACAATAACGACGATCAATGCAATATTACTAAACATAATAATAACCTCTTTTCAATTTTTCAAATTCAATGAACATGAACCCCTTAAAACTTCAACCGACGATCCTGACGATGGACGATCAGCGCGAGTGGGGTCACGCGCGAGACCTCCAGGATATCGCCAACTTCGGCGGGTCCTTCGATGACATAGTGATAATATACGCCATATTTTTCGACGACGCCATAGCTGAGCTGGCTGGCGTTCATAAACGTGGAGCCAATGAGTCGATCGTCAAGCATCAACGTCCCTCCCAAACTGGTGATAAGTTCATACAACCACATTATACACCATCTAATTGAAAGAGCTATCATTCGTGAGATTAATTGGATTTTGGGAATGTCGGAGAAAACAATCTTTGATTGGTGTCGTAGTTTGTGCGGTTCCGGCGAAATTTGTGGTGGGAACTGGGAAACTGCTGTGGGGACGGCTACAGGATTTCCAAAGTACGGAAATTCTTCCGCCTAAAACTGGAGCTCCTGAAAACCGCAGGATCTCCAGTTTTTCCATTTTGTAAATTCGCACAAACCGCTCATTAACAAAATTACCACTGCAAGTCCCAGTTCCCACCACAAATTTCGCCTAGTCTATTCAGATGCAGGTAAATATAATAGCATAGATTAATTTTTAATACGGAAAAACGGTTATAAATAATGCGCTTTCATGTTACAATCAAAGCAGCAAGAAAGTTGAGACGGTTGGCCAATCCAACGAAAGTGAGATGATCGCCTATGCGCGTAAATCAAAATCTAGAGTGGGGGAGGTGTCTTGTTGTCCATAGCTGAAACGTTATCGCTGATGCTGGCATTTGGAATGTTTATTGTCACAATGCTGGATTTAGTCATCACGATCGTGAAGCTGTTTTTCGACAATAAAAAATAGCCGTCCTTTACAACTTTTGACCAAGTTGGACGACTAGCTTTTTAGTTTGAAAATTCGGTCAACCGTCTTAAACGGTTTTGCTGGAGGCCTGTTACGCAAATAACAGGTCTCTTTTTATATCTTTAGTATAGCTGATAATTGTAGGAATTTCAACAAATGGATACGTATTTGTTGAGTATTGAGAATCTTTACACTAATACGAACTGATGCTACAAACCACTTATTTTTTCAGCTGAACCAATGCCTTTTTAGGGATGTCTTTTTCTGCGACTTGTTTCCAGGAGCGGACGTCGCCATTGCGGTAGGTGACTTCGAGGTAGGCGTTTCGCTTGAGTGGTCGTGTTTTGTTGCCGTTAAATTTGAGGCGAATCTTGTGACCGTTTGCGTCGTATCCAGGTTGATCATAGGAATAATCACCGATAATTTCGCCGGAGTCGGTTTTCGATTCGTGGTAGGTTCCGGTGCTGGTGATCTGCGTGTAATAGGCATCGCCACCGCGAAAAACTTTCTCGATCGTAAACCACGCACCCAGGATCAAGGCGAAAATTATTACAACAATGGTCAGAAATTTTTTCATGGATGAGGCTCCTTTTTGGATGATAAGCTAAGTTTAGCAATTTGTAGGAGCAGGTGCCATCGCCAATTGTCTGTTTTATCTTACAGTTTTGCAAGGTGGCTTGTTATTTTTGATTGTGGGTGACTGGAATCGACGGCTCATTCGATTGGTGGCGTTAGTTCTGCGTGCTTGAAGATGCGTGCGGGTTTTATTTCGTGCGTGGTTAGAAAGTGGGAGACTAAAATCGCATATTGCTGACAGCTTAATTTTTTCTAAAGCCGGTGTTTAGTCTGGGGGTAAACTTGTAAAATAGAAACAAGAATTGTTCGCGAGAGGATTTAACTGATGGCACAAAATAATCAACTGAAACAGTCTATGGGATTGACTTCGGCGCTAACTACGGTCATGGGTACCGTGATCGGCGGGGGCGTTTTTTTTAAAATTTCGACTTTAGCTAGTGACACACAATCGCCGAGTTTGTTAATTGCGGTTTGGATATTGGCCGGCCTTTTGACGATCGCGGGTGGATTGTGCTTAGCCGAAATTGCTACCGCGATTCCGGAAGCTGGTGGCGCGGTTAATTATATCGAGCTCGCCTATGGAAAATTACCATCGTTTTTACTCGGTTGGGCACAAGTTTTGATTTATTATCCGGCCAATATTGCCGCACTAAGCATTGTTTTTGCGACACAACTGGTCAGTTTGGCCGGTTGGTCGACTACTGTGATTATCCCGGTCGCTTTTTTAACCGCCTTGTCTTTGACGGGGCTGAATTTATTAGGGGCGCGTCTGGGCAGTTTCGTCCAGAATTTAACTCTGTTTATTAAAATGATTCCGATCGTGATCATCATTATTTTCGGATTGACTAATGTGCACGCACAACCTTTGCAGTTGTGGCCGGTGCAGCCTGGTGGTCATGTGAGTTGGCTGACCGCATTGAATGGCGGATTATTAGCGACGATGTTTGCATACGATGGCTGGATCAGCGTCGGAAATATGGCCGGCGAAATGAAGAATCCGCGCAAACATTTACCAATCGCGATTATTGGCGGTTTAGGATTGACGACGTTAGTTTATGTTCTGATCAATTTGGCGTTTTTAAAAGCACTGCCCATTACGCAAATCATGGGCAATCCAACTGCGGCGGCAGATAGCGCACTCGCCATTTTTGGCAATATGGGTGGCAGATTAGTGACGATTGGTATTCTGGTTTCTGTTTATGGTGCGATCAATGGCTACACCATGACTGGCATGCGGGTTGCGTACGCGATGGGAGTGAATCGGACCATTCCGTTTTCGAACTATTTCCGCCAAGTAACCCGTCTGACCAAAGTGCCATGGTTGAGCAGCCTTGTACAACTCGCCGTGGTTTTGATCATGATGCTGCTGGGGAATTTCGATTTATTGACCGATATGCTCGTTTTCGTGATGTGGATTTTTAATACGCTTATTTTCGGTGCGGTGTTTATTTTGCGCAAAAAAATGCCGGATCTGAAGCGGCCATATAAAGTGATGGGCTATCCGTGGATTCCGATCATCGCCATTCTGGGTGGGACGTTTATTGTGCTATCAACTTTGATTACGCAATTTAAATTGGCGGCGCTCGGTATTTTGATCACGCTAGTTGGCGTTCCGGTTTTTTATTGGCAGCAGAAACATAATTTGAAAAAGTGAAATAGTGGGTGATTGCAGTTTGAATTTGCTGCAGAGAATGAACAGCTCACTTGTGGGGACGGCTCCAGGATTTTGGAAGCCCGCCAAAATTCTTCCGCCTAAATTCGGAGCTCTTGCAAAAAGCGCAAGATCTCCGAATTTCCCATGCTCTAAGCGACGGTGAATCTATCGCTAAGACCATTATCACAGTGTGCTGTTCATTCTCTTCCGCAAATTCTGCGGGTCTATTCTAGTGAGCAGATTTGGATTCTGAGTTGTGTTCTGTTCTGATCTGGTTCGAAAATATTTGGCTTGTGCGTAACTGCAGCTTAAATTTGCTGCAGAGAATGAACAGCTCACTTGTGGGGACGGCTCCAGGATTTTGGAAGCCTGCCAAAATTCTTCCGCCTAAATTTGGAGCTCTTGCCAAAACCGCAAGATCTCCGAATTTCCCATGCTCTAAGCGACGATGGATCTGTCGCTAAGAGCATTATCACAGTGTGCTGTTCATTCTCTTCCGCAAATTCTGTGGTTCATTCTAGTGAGCAGAGTTGGATTCTGAACCGGGCTTTCTACCTTACGAATCTTTTCTGAGCAACGTAAATATTTAGTGGAAAAATATCCAACGTGATTATATTTCCCACAACAAAGCAATCGACGTGGGATTCAAATCATTTCCACAAACCCAGTTCTTCCGAGTTCACCACTAAACTAATTCCAGTTTAGGTCGCGGCTGTGTGGGGCAAGTGACGACACTGTGAAACTGCTGTTGCGACAGGGCCATCGTCGCTTACAGCAGGGGCGTATTTCGATATTTTTCTCAGGAGCCGGTTTTGCGACGGAGAAAAAGCTCGAAATCGAGGTGGAAGACTTTTCCCAGAACTTAGGGGAAAGCCTGGAACCGTCCCCACAGTAGTCAGTCACTTGCCCCACGCAGCCACGACCGAAGGTAGTTCAAGAATCAATCCGTATTAAAATTAATGGAAATTTTATCCAATATTTGGCACAATAGATTATAAAAGCAGTTTCAAAAAAACAAAGGAAGTTTATGATGTTAAAAATTGGTGTGGTTGGTCTAGGCAACATTGCCCAAAAAGCTTATCTGCCCGTGATGGCACAGATGCAGGATCAAGTCGAATGGATTTTGTGTACACGAGACGAACAAAAATTGGCGCATCTACAGCATCAATTTGGCTTCTCCGAGTCGACTCGCTCGGTGCCAGAGCTCATTGCTCAGCACCCTGATGCGGTTTTTATCCACACACCAACACACACGCACACTGAATTGATCCGCACTTTTTTGAACGCGGGCATCCATGTTTACGTTGATAAGCCGGTTAGCGAGAATTACGAAGAGGTCAGCGAACTTTATCAATTGGCGGCGCAACGGCAATTATTATTGACTGCTGGATTTAATCGGCGGTTTGCACCTTTTCAACAACAGATCGCCACTTCAGGCCAACCCGCGGTTATTATCGTTCAAAAAAATCGGATCAGGGCTGAGCAAGCAGTTGGGTTTGCAATCTATGATTTATTTATTCATGTGGTGGATACGGCCCTGTATTTGGCGGGCATCGATGCACGCGATCAGGTCAGCTGCCAATATCAACTCAGCTCTGATCAGGGAATATTACAAAATTGTGGCTTGGTGCTCTCGAGTAAAAATCTAACGGTTTATGCATTGATGAATATGCAAGCGGGTGCCAATACTGAGACCAGTGAGGTTCAGCAAATATCTGGAACGAAACGGTTAGAAAATTTGGAACATTTAACCATCAGTACGGAAAATGGGACTCAAGTTAATAACTTTCCAGATTGGACGCCGACTTTAACGCGACGGGGATTTGAGCCGCTTATTCATGAATTTGTTAGTGCAGTGGCAACTAACGCGACGAATCCAGTTAGTCCAGCCACAAGCATGCTTTCACATCAATTGTGTTCAGAACTGGTTGATTTTTATCACCAACAAAAATAATTTAAGAAATTGTTGCAAAAAAGTGACCACCAATTCAATTGGTGGTCACTTTTTCATTTTGGAACGGGAAATAATCAAGGTGGTTAAGGGAATGACCAGTAAGACGCCGATGATCGAATAAATCATGATCACGAATTCCTGGACGAATAACTTGTCATTGAGAATTTGTGGAATCGTGTAATGCAAACGTGAATACCAAATGAAGAGGGCTAAAAAGCTACCGAAGAATCCAAAGAGAATGGTATTAACGGCTGTCCCTAAAATGTCTTCACCGATATTCAGACCACTTTGATAAAAGTTGGCGCTGGAAATAGTTTCGTTTGAATTTTTCAATTCTAGTAACCCTGCACTCTCGGCGACGGCCGCTTCGCTGATGGCACCCAATGTGCTGAAAATGGCGACGACCACGCCGATTGCGGCGAAACTAATTCCAGGGGCGTCGGATAATCCGATTAAGTCTTCGCCAGCCTGATCGCCGATTCCGAAGGCTTGAGCGAAATGGTTGAAGATTAAAATGATGACGACAATAATCGCGGTAACACTAAACGAGCTGAGAAAAGCATGATCGGCAATTTTGGTATCGTGGGTGCCTAAATAAATAATTGTTAACAGCTTTAGTGGAATGAAACAAGCAGCCGTGAGCCAAATATTTGCGCCCCAGCTGATCAGCAAGGCCACGAGAAAGACGAGCATGAAGTTGATTACGATACTTAAATAACTTTTAACACCCGCGCGACCACCAACCACAATCATCAAAAGGAATAAAACTAGTAATAAAGCTAACATGGTGCTCATTTGCGCGCACCTCTTTTTCTAAGCAAGAAATAATACGCCGATAGTGTGGCAACCGGCACTGTGATGACGATCCCGATTGCGGAGATCAAACTTTGGAGGACGCCTAAAGATAGCGTGTATTCGAATGTGTAGGCGATCGAATTATTATTCCGCAAATAGAGAATCGTCATCGGCAGCGCGTCGGCCATGAAAATTAAAAATAAAACGTTGATCAACGGTCCCATAATTTCTTGACCGATCGCCCGTCCGCTGGACCACAATTGTTTGCGGCTGAGCGTTGGTGTGTGATGGATAATTTCACTGAGGCTCGAAACAATGTCTGTCGATTCATCCATGACTGCCCCGAGAACGCCCAGCAAAGTTTGTCCGAGAAACAATGAGCGGGGATTTTGGGTGGCATATTCAACGGCCATATAAGTGATGCCCTTTTCGCCAGTTAGTTGCATGATCGCATAACTCAGACCGAACGCGATCAATAATGAAATGATCGTGCTGACCAACATGGCAAACATTTTTTTCTGGAGGCCTTGATACAATAAGAAAGACACGCTGGCGAAAACAATTGCGGCGATGCTGTAGATCAGAATGGTGTTGGTGCCGTTTTTATGAATATCAAAACGAATCACGAGATAAAAAATGGCCGAATTGAGGATCAACGACAGCATGACTAACCAGGGTTTTTTGCCGATGAGGATGATCATTAACATCACCATCACGGAAATAATGGCGATCACGACCCAATCACGCTTGGGGGTGGTAATGTCGATTTGTTGCTTGCTGATTTGAACGAAAACGCGTTGATGTTGATGATAGCCTTGGTCGAGCAGTTGCGAACGGGTGTAAGTATTCTTGATCGTGTATTGCTGATTGCGATGCGAATGATTCAAGACGCGCAAAGTTAACTGCTGAACGATGGTTTGGTCAGCGTCATCATATTGATCTTTGACTTTCGTTGCAGAAAGTTGTTTCGCCGAAGTCACGACCGCAATGGTGCTATTATAATTCGTATTGAAATAAGTAAATAACGTTGCCGCCAAACAAATCAGTGCGGCGATTAAAATAATTAGCTTTTTTTTATTCAAAGAATCGACCAACTTTTCGAATTTCTCATGAGTTCTCTTACAAATTCTAGTCTAGTTAAAAAAAGCCACAAATAATCTGATTGGAGATAATTTAGCAAAATATTAAAGAAAGTTTTGCTAAATGACCTGAGCAGACAATCGATTCGAAAACGATTAGTTGTTTCACGAAAGCCCTTACGCTAAAATGAGAATGAATTCAATAAATCGATTGGGAGTGATTCGATGATAATTACAACGACGAATACCGTGCAAGACAAAACCATTTCTGAATATAAAGGGATCGTTTTTGGCGAGGTGATCACTGGGATCAATATGTTCAAAGATATGGGTGCTGGCCTGCGGAATATGTTTGGTGGCCGTTCTAAGGGCTACGAGGAAGAATTAACGAAGGCGCGCGAGGAAGCTATCGCAGAAATGAGCGACCGTGCGGAACAATTAGGCGCAGATGCCGTTGTGGGTATGAAAATGGATTATGAAGTTCTCGGGTCAGATAACGGGATGCTAATGGTCAGTTGCAGTGGGACTGCGGTTAGACTGCGTTAAGCTGCCGGTTTTTTTAGATCGTTCGTGCTTGGCTTGCACATTGATTTTCCAGCAATGTTATAATGAACTTATTAAATGTAAGAGGTGGATTAAATGTCAGTATTAACAGAAACTTATCAACTCGCAAATGGCGTTCAGATTCCCAAGGTCGGCTTCGGCACTTGGCAAATTCCTAATGGCGAAGAAGCGTATAACTCTGTCACGACGGCTTTGAAAAATGGTTACCGTCATATCGATACAGCAAAGGCTTATGGCAATGAAAAAAGTGTCGGTCAGGCGATCCGCGATTCTGGAATCGATCGTAAAGAAATCTTTGTGACCTCTAAATTACCTGCTGAAATTAAAACCTATGATGGCGCACTGAAGGCCTTTGATGAAACGATGGCTGATTTGGACATCGATTATCTAGATCTTTATATTATTCATGCACCATGGCCATGGAGTGAGACTGGCAAGAATTATGATGAAGGCAATATTGAAGCGTGGAAGGCTTTAGAAAAAGTTTACGCGGATGGTCGTGTTCGCGCAATTGGTGTTTCTAATTTTGCCGTTCGCGATTTGAAGAATCTGTTGAATCATTCAGAAGTTACACCAATGGTTAACCAGATTCAATATTATATTGGCTTCACAGAACCCAAAATTACCAGTTATTCGCAAGCACATGGTCTTTTAGTCGAAGCCTATTCACCATTGGCAACTGGTCGCATGCTGAACAATGACCACGTGCTTAGATTGGCGGAAAAATATAATGTGACGACGGCGCAATTGGCGATCCGTTTCTGTATCGATAATGGTGCCTTGCCATTACCAAAGTCAGTCACACCTGTCCACATTATTAGCAATAAAGAATTAGATTTCAAGATCAGTTCAGAAGACATGGACGTCTTGAATTCGTTGGCTGATACGGCCGATGGCAACAATCATAATCGCACACAAGGCTAAAAAACTATACACAAGCATTCGAAAGAGTAGGGCGCCATTAGTTGGTGGCCTATTTTTTTGCGCGAATTTTTATCAGACCTGTCATGCTGGATGAAAAAAATCGTCAATAATGTTAAACTTGAATTCAAACACAATAATTATTAAAATGCGCTTGGCGATACGTGGATGTGTCGCTGAAACTTTTTGGAGGCAAGTCATGGCTGAAGGTATTTTAGTCAAACAACTCGTAGATGATTTAAAATTAAAAGTATTGTCTGGTCAAGAAAGTTTGGCTCAAAAAACGGTGACCACGAGCGATCTATCTCGTCCCGATTTTGAAATGACTGGTTATTTTGCTTACTACCCCCAGCGACGGCTACAAGTTTTCGGTTTAACGGAAACGGCTTTTGCCAAAGGCTTGACGAGTGATGAGCTCTCCGTTGTTTTGCGGCGGATGTGTCAGACGGAAACACCGGCTTTTGTCATCAGCAGTGGCTTAACGCCGCCGAAAGAAATGATCGTCGAAGCCAAGCGCGCCGGAATTCCGGTGCTAGGTTCTGATTTATTGACGACGCGGCTTTCTAGTGTGCTGACCGATTATTTGCACGTCCATTTGGCAGAGCGCAGAAGTATGCACGGCGTCTTAGTCGACGTTTATGGCTTGGGTGTTTTGATCACCGGTGATTCCGGCGTTGGTAAAAGTGAAACTGCGTTGGAATTGGTCAAACGTGGGCATCGTTTGATTGCCGATGATCGCGTGGATGTTTATCAGAAAGATGAAAGCACGATCGTTGGTGAGGCACCGAAGATTTTGAAGCATTTGATGGAAATTCGTGGCATCGGCATCATCGACGTCATGAATCTCTTCGGTGCTGGCGCCGTTCGTCAAGAAACGGAGATTTCATTGATCGTCAATTTGGAAAACTGGCGAGCTGATCGTAATTATGATCGGCTTGGCAGTGATGAGGTCACGCAACAGATTTTCGACGTGCCGATTCCAAAGATGACGATTCCCGTTAAGGTTGGTCGTAATTTGGCGATTATCATTGAAGTGGCCGCCATGAATTTCCGTGCGAAATCAATGGGTTATGATGCCACCCAAGTGTTTGAACGCAATTTAAATGAATTAATTCAAGAAAATTCAAGTGAGGATGATGATAAATGAGTGCAATTATGTTGGCTTTAAATCCGATTGCGTTTTCATTAGGCAATCTTCATGTTCGCTGGTATGGTGTGATCATCACGCTGGGTGTGGTGGTCGCTGTTTTTTTGAGTATGCGGGAAGCAAGACCGCGGGGAATCGATCCCGATGATGTGATCGATTTGATTTTTTGGATGTTGCCGATCGGTTTGATCGGTGCGAGATTGTATTACGTGATTTTTGAATGGTCTTATTATTCGCAAAATCCTGGTGATATCATCAAGATTTGGAATGGTGGGCTAGCGATTTATGGGGGCTTGATCGCCGCCGTAATTGTGTTACTAGTCTTTTGTTATCATCGGTTTATTCCCACTTGGTTATTGCTGGATGTGCTGGCGCCGACTGTCCTTTTAGCGCAAGCAATCGGTCGCTGGGGCAACTTTATGAACCAAGAGGCTTTCGGTGCGAAAACGACACTAGGATTTTTACAAAGCCTACACTTGCCAGAATTTATTATCACGCAAATGAATATTAGTGGCGCTTATCGGCAACCGACATTCTTGTATGAATCTGTGTGGAGTTTGCTGGGCGTGATTTTATTGCTGAGCTTGCGTCACCGCACTCATCTTTTCAAACAAGGCGAGGTTTTTCTCAGTTATATTACTTGGTACGCAGTGGGTCGCGCCGTGATCGAAGGGATGCGGACAGATAGTCTTTACTTGTTTGCCAACATTCGTGTGTCACAATTGCTTTCGGCAATCTTGATTGTTGCGGCGATCGCCATCATCATCGTGCGTCGTCACAATGAACCACAGCTGAAATGGTATCTTGATGGCAGTGGCAAAACGATTCCAAAAGAAAAATAAATCATTTCAATGCTGAAAAAATCGTGCATGACAACCTTGATATTACGGTTAATTTCAAGCCGGTTGTTTTGCAGCTAGGAGAAAAAATTTGTCAATTAAAATTGGTGTTTTAGGTGCAGGTTCGTGGGGGACTGTTTTGGCGGATTTGTTAGTCAACAATGGTCATGAGGTCGAATTATGGGGCAATAGTCAAGAAATTGCCGATGAAATCAATACTTTCCACACGAATCGACATTATTTACCAGAGTTTAAAATCAATCCACAGGTGCACGCAAGTCTGGATTTAACAGAAACTTTGCAAGGTGCTGACGCCGTTTTATTTGTTTTACCAACGGCTGCCATTCGTTCGGTGGCTAAGCAAATGTTGCCTGTACTGGCAAAAATGGATCAGAAACCACTCTTGGTCAGCGCGACGAAGGGTCTGGAAATCGGCACGCACAAACGCATCTCTCAGATTATTGCCGATGAATTTCCGGCAGAATTGGCACAACGTTTGGTCATTTTCTCCGGCCCGAGTCATGCCGAGAATGTTGCCACTCACGATATTACTTCCTTGACAGTTGCCTCCGCGGATTTGGCCGACGCCGAATGGGTTCAGTCGATCTTCATGAATGATTATTTCCGTTTGTATACGAATGATGATCTGGTCGGAGTTGAACTTGGCGGCGCTTTGAAAAACGTGATCGCGATCGGTGCCGGAATTTTACACGGTCTCGGTTATGGCGACAACGCGAAAGCAGCCTTGATGACCAGAGGGATTGCCGAAATTAGTCGGCTTGGTGTGAAAATGGGCGCCAATCCATTAACTTTTATGGGCCTGTCTGGTATTGGTGATTTGATCGTTACTTGTACGAGTGTGAATTCGCGTAATTGGCGCTGTGGTAACGCGTTAGGACAGGGTCAAAAACTCGATGACGTTTTGAAAAATATGGGCATGGTTGTCGAAGGTGTTGGAACTGCAGAGGCCGCTCACGAATTATGCACGCAACTGCATGTCGATACACCGATTTCTGAAAGTATCTATCGTGTTTTGTACGAAGATGCAGATATTCACGAAGAAATCAGCAAGTTGATGCAACGCGATGGCCGCAATGAAATGGAATTTGAAAATTAAATCTGAAATATCTAATGAGCACGCGATTAGACATTTTAGCAAAAATAAGGTAAACTAGTACTTATTAAAAGTAAGGGAGTAATGCGCATGTCCAAACAATATGATGTCGTTATAATTGGCGCAGGCCCCGGTGGAATGACTGCCGCACTTTATGCATCACGTTCAAATTTATCCGTTTTAATGTTAGATCGGGGAATTTACGGTGGGCAAATGAACAACACCGCCGAAATTGAAAACTATCCTGGTTTCAAGTCGATTTTAGGCCCCGAGTTGGGTGAAAAGATGTACGCTTCATCGACTCAATTTGGTGCTGAATACACTTATGGCACGGTCAGTGATGTGATCGACCATGGCGCGTATAAGACCGTTAAAACAGACGAGGGTGATTATGAGGCTAAGGCAGTTGTGATCGCCACAGGTGCCGAGCATCGCCATTTAGGTGTGCCTGGAGAAGATCAGTACTCAGGCATGGGAGTTTCTTATTGTGCGGTCTGCGATGGCGCCTTCTTTAAGGATCGCGAAGTTGCCGTTATTGGTGGTGGCGATTCTGCCGTTGAAGAAGGAATCTATTTAGCCAATCTTGCTAGTAAAGTTACGGTTGTTCATCGACGTGACCAATTACGCGCTCAGAAGATTTTACAACACCGCGCTTTTGCTAACGATAAGATGGAATTCGTTTGGAATGCCCAAGTCGAAGAAATTGTCGGCGATGGCAAAAAGATTGAATCCGTTAAATATCGTGACAAGGAGACCGGCGAAGAAAAATCATTGCCAGCCGAAGGGGTCTTCATTTATGTTGGTATTGAACCCATGACTGAACCTTTCAAGAACCTCGGAATTTTGAATGAGGCGGGTTGGATCGAAACAGATGATACGACCCGGACTAAAGTTCCCGGTGTTTTTGCAGTCGGGGATGTTCGTGACAAGCATTTGCGCCAAATTGCCAATGCGGTTGGTGAAGGTGGCCTAGCTGGACAAGCAGTCTTCGATTACTTGCAAGAATTAGGTGACTCTGAAATCGCTGCGACTGAAAAATAATAACGATTTGAAAAGCCCACTAACATGAAGTTGATGTTAGCGGGCTTTTTAGCGTCTTTCATTGCTCAGGGTCGCTTATTTTTGATATACTGAAAATATCAGTATCTGGAGGTTGATCGGAATGGATCAAGATACAAAGTTGGCGGCACCACTTTTTAGGCAACGGTCACCGTGGTATAAGAAAATAATTTCGTTCATACAAGCAGTGGTCAAACGTGTGATTTCTAGCAATATTAGCAATTCAGCAAAAGTGATTACTTATTATTTGCTATTATCTTTTTTCCCGTTAGTTATTTTTATCGGGAACGTTTTGCCATTCTTGCGGTTGGATTCTAAAACAATTATTTCATACTTAGAAATGGCCTTCCCTGCGCAAATCATGCCGTTGATCAAACCCATCGTCACCTCGTTACTTGCGACAAGTAGTGGCGGCTTGCTCTCGTTTGGTGTGATCGCCACCTTATGGGCTGGCAGTCGCGGGATCAACGCGATCCGTAATAGCATGAATGATGTTTATCAAATCGATAGTTCCAAAATATACAGTGATGTCGCCATTCAGAATGCGATCGCACGCCGGGTCCTTTCTTTTTTGATCACGTTTATTTTTGTCATTAGTTTACTGGCAATCATTGTGGTCTTCACGTTTGGCCAGCAATTCTTGGAATGGATCATTCCAACTTTTCAGCTTTCTAATACGATCTTGGATGTTTTCTTGACTTGGAAGTGGCCAGTCGTCGTAACGGTTGTAACGTTAGTGATCATGTTCTTGCAATATTTCTTACCATCAACACATTTAAAGTTTTGGACGATTTTGCCAGGGACGATTTTTACGACGGGGACTTGGTTGTTGCTGACACAAGGTTTCTCGCTATATGTTCGCTACTTCGCGCGTTCATTCAATAGTTATGGCACCATCGGAACATTTATCGTGGCGTTATTGTGGTTGAATTTCGCCGCAACTTTATTAATGATCGGCGTCGTGATCAATGCGATCTTCAATGAATCGTGGCATGGCGAACAAGGCGTCGCGAATAGTCGCTTGTTGAGACTATTGAATCGCTAGTGCCAAGTTACACAACCCTTTATTCCGTTAACGTTTCATGATATGCTTAGAGGTAGAAAATGATCAGATCCACCTAGAGATTTTGTATGCTTGCGGGTCGTCATGTTGAGGAGGATTTTTTTGAAATGAAAGTTCGTAAAGCAGTGATTCCAGCAGCAGGATTCGGAACGCGCTTCTTGCCTGCAACCAAGGCAATGGCCAAAGAAATGTTGCCGATCGTCGATAAACCCACGATTCAATTCATCGTCGAAGAAGCGAAAGCATCTGGCATTCAAGATATTTTAATTATTACCGGTAAAGGCAAGCGTCCAATTGAAGACCACTTCGATTCCGTGCCTGAATTGGAGCAGAACTTGCGCGAAAAAGGCAAAACCGAATTATTGAAGTTAGTTCAAGAGACCACCGAAATGGGCGTTAACCTTTATTTCACCCGCCAATCAAATCCACTTGGCTTAGGGGATGCCGTTCGTCAGGCCAAGTCATTTGTCGCCGACGAACCATTCGTCGTCATGCTTGGCGATGACTTGATGGAAGATAAAGTCCCACTAACGAAGCAGTTGATCGATGACTATGAAAAGACGCATGCTTCAACGCTGGCAGTAATGCAAGTGCCTAAAGAAGATGTTTCTGCCTATGGTGTGATCGATCCTGAAGGCGAAGCCAGCCCAGGATTATACAACGTCAAACGCTTCGTCGAAAAGCCCAAAGTTGAAGATGCACCAAGTAATTTGGCCATCATTGGACGTTATTTATTAACACCAGAAATTTTCGACATTCTCGAAAATCAAAAGCCAGGTCGCGGTGGCGAGATTCAATTGACGGATGCGATCGATGCGATGAATAAGACCCAGCGCGTTTTCGCGCATGAATTTAAGGGTCGTCGTTATGATGTGGGTAATAAATTTGGTTATGTGAAAACGAATATCGAATTTGGTCTTCGTCATCCTGAAATTAAAGATGATTTGCGCAAGCTGATCATTAGTTTGGGGCATCAATTAGAAGCAGAAGATAAAGCAGCTACGAAGAAATAATTTGAAAATGGGTTACCGACTCGTATTTGGGGTTGGTGGCCTTTTTTTGTTTGTGGTTCCGGCGAAATTTGTGGTGGGAACTGGGAAACTGCTGTGGGGACGGCTACAAGCTTTTGGAAACCCACCAAAAGTTTTCCGCCTGAAATATGAGCTCTTCCAAGATCGAGAAGATCTCATATTTCCCCATTTTGTAAATTCGCACAAACCGCTCATTAACAAAATTGCCACTGCAGTCCCAGTTCCCACCACAAATTTCGCCTCGTCTATTCAGAAGAGCTCGATAAGTTCAGCGTTGGATATTTAATGTACATTCCTAATTCAAACAATATTTTTTAAACGTGTAAAACGAAAATTGGTAATTTAGGTACACGACAAATTTAAAAATAGGTGCAATCTTTCACCTAAAGCGCCATTCTATCAGCTTTTTAAGACTATTCTGCACCTATTTTAAAATTTGTCGTGTGTTATTTTGCGTAGATTTGAAATTCACCGCTTTTTCTTTTTAGTTATTCAAAGTAAAGGCGACATTGATAATCCAACTTCCAGGAACCCCGCTATTCAATTCCTACACTAAACTAAATTAAGTTTAGGTCGAAAGTGCTGGGGCAGGCAGTCGCGGCAGTGACAACCATGTTGGCGGGATGTTTTTCCCCGCCTTACATGGTGGATCGATTCGAGATTTTGCCGATTTTGCAAAAGCTCAAATCGAAGCTCGGAACTTTTCCCGCACTTGGAAAAGTGGAGAGCGGTCCCACAAGCCACAGACCTGCCTGCACCAGCGCTTTCGACCGCAGGTAGATTAGTATTTCAAGATTAACGCAGCCAAGCTTTACCATCCGCTAATTTAAATCCAAAGACGGCCTGTTGGTGCTGGTCGATTTCTAAATAGATTGGCAGTTGGCGATAATCAGATTGGTTAAGCAACACGAGCAGCTCCCACTGATGCAGCGACTTTTCTCGAACAGCAGTGGCAATGACCAATCGCGACTGGCCGTCATTGGCTTCGACGCGAACTAAAGTAAGGGCGCGGATCTCTTGATCGTGCCGATAGAAAAATTGGGTATTTTTATTGATATCATTAATTAGTTGTAAAAAATCGAGGACTAACATAATTTCTCCATAACTTTTTGGTTACCATTGTGATAGCAGCATAGTTATAATATTCGTTTAAAATAAATCTTAGCGCAAGACAAAATTTATTTTTTCGGTTATTCTATAGGCTAGCAGTTTTTAGCTGAGTGGTAAAGACTTGAATCATTTATTAAACAAGGGGAGTTTTATTTTTTGGAAAAAATTGTCATTGTTGCAGCAAAACGGACACCAATTGGTAAATTTCGTGGACAGTTCAAAGAAATGAGTGCCGTCGATCTCGGCGTGGCCTGTTTGCAAGGATTGTTAACTGAAATTCCGGCGGCTAAATCACGGATCGATCAAGTTTTGATCGGCAATGTTTTAGGTGCGGGGTTGGGACAAGATCCTGCGCGACAAGTTGCGATTCGAAGTGGTCTCGAAAACGAAGTGACCGCAACGACGATCAATGATGTTTGTGGGTCGAGTTTGAAGGCGTTGCACTTTGCACAGCTGAGTTTATTGGCTGGTGAGGCAAACGTCATTGTCGCGGGTGGCATCGAAAGCATGTCCAACGCGCCATTATTGTTGCAACGGCCTGAGAAAAAGCAAGCAGTTGATCGTCAGGGTGTTTTGACCGACAGTCTCTTCGAGGACGGTTTGACCGACGCGATGACGCATGAAGCCATGGGTAAACAGATCGAAGAAATGGTTGCCAACAAAAAAATCACGCGCGAACAACAGGATGAATATGCATTACACTCGCAACAAAAAGCGGCCGCTGCAATCGCATCAAGCGTATTTACTGACGAGATCGTGCCGATCGAAGTTGATGGTGAATGGATCACGCGAGATGAGTCCGTGCGCTCAGTTACCTCGCTTGCGGGGTTGGCTTCATTGCGGACGTCTTTTGATTTAGAAGGGACGATCACTGCTGGCAATGCTTCGCCGCTAAACGATGGCGCCAGCATGGTTTTATTAACGACCGAAACGTTTGCCCACGAACAAAATTGGCCGATCATGTCGTTTGTCGGTGAATTTTCTGAAGTGGGAGTTGCTTCGCCTGACTTCGGCGTTGCGCCGATTCAAGCGGTCAAGAATGTACTGGCATCGGCAAAACTAGACGTCGATCAAATTGACCTGTTTGAATTAAACGAGGCCTTTGCTGCCCAAGCAATCGCCGTTTGCGACGGGTTAAAAATTCCTGAAGACAAATTAAATATTTCTGGTGGCGCGATCGCCTTGGGTCATCCACTGGGTGCCACAGGGACGCGGTTGATTGCCACCTTGGTTCATGAAATGCAGCGCCAAAAGTTGTCTCATGGATTGGCAACGCTTTGCATTGGTGGCGGTCAGGGTATCGCCGTTCATTTAAATCGAGAAGGTTTAGCATAATGAAATTTTATGAGTTGTCGCGCCAAGAAAGATTGGCTTCTTTACGAGAAGGTGGTCAGTTGACGGCGGAAAGTTACACGTACTTACTGGAAAAGCCAGCATTAAACGAATCGATCCTCAATGCGATGGTGGAAAACAGTATTGGCCAATTTAATTTACCGTTTGGGATCGCCGATCATTTTTTGATCGATGGTCAGGTTTATTTCGTGCCGATGGTGACCGAGGAGCCTTCTGTGATCGCGGCGGCGAGTAATGGTGCCAAACGTGTGGCGAGCAGTGGCGGATTCACAACCGTTGCGTCCGAACATTTACTAAAAGCACAGGTGATCATTCACGGTGTCACCAATCACGATGAGTTGACCAAACGTTTAACAAATGCGGAGGCTGCAATTAAGCGCGTTGCAATTTCTGCACGTCCTAGCCTTGTTCGTCGCGGCGGCGGGGTGCGTCAAATCGAATACAATCAGCTGCCCGAAGGCTATGAAGAGTTGGCGTTGTGGATCGATCCGGTAGACGCCTTTGGTGCCAACATGGCCAATACGATCGCGGAAGCCGTGGCGAAATATTTGCAGGTGGCAGTTTTGCAAGATGATGAACGCATTTTGACGGCGATTTTAAGTAATACTGGCGAAAAAATGACGGTAACCATCGAGTGTGCGGTGAACTGGTCGCAGTTAGCAACCGATCAACTTTCGGGTGAGGAAGTCGCGACCAGAATCGCCGAACTCAATCATTTTTCCACTCTGAACCCAGATCGAGCGGTGACTGAAAATAAAGGCATTCTCAATGGCGTTTTCGCGGTAGCGTTAGCGACTGGCAACGATTTACGCGCCATTAGCGCGAGTGTGAGTCATTATTTGCAAACTACATCAACACCGGTTTTATCGCAGTGGCAATTGGATCATGAACAACAATTATTGCGTGGCAGTCTAACTTTGCCATTACCGATCGGCAGCGTTGGCGGCGCAATCAATTCCTTGCCAGCGACTCAGATCAGCCTCGAATTATTACACAATCCCTCAGCTAAAGATTTAATGAGTATCATCGCCAGTGTCGGTCTGACCAATAACTTGGCGGCCTTGCGCGCGCTCGTGACTAACGGCATTCAAGCCGGTCATATGCATTTGCAAACGGCGAATTTAGCCATTCAGGCTGGCGCAACTGGTGATGAAATTGAAGTTTTGCACGAAAAGTTGAATCAAGTTTCGCAAGCCGATTTAACGCTTGCGAAAAAGTTACTCCAACAATTAAGAAATGAAGGTTAATTAAGCATGAGTTTTGAAAAAATCGGGATCGATAAAATTGGTTTTTATACGCCTGAATTCTATCTGGATTTAGCAGATTTGGCGCAAGCTCGTCAAGTTGATCCTAATAAATTCAAAATTGGTATTGGTCAGGATCAACAAACCATTTTGCCAGCAGATCAAGATGTGGTGACCATGGCCGCAAATGCCGCGGCGCCGATCTTGACAGCAGAGGAGCGCGCACAAATCGACTTGGTTATTTTTGCCAGTGAAAGTGGGATCGATCAGTCTAAGGCGGGGTCGTTGTATTTGCAACGCTTATTAGGGCTCAGTCAGGCTGCTCGTGCGTTTGAAATCAAGGAGGCATGTTATGGGGCCACCGCTGGTTTACAGATGGCGTACGACCATTTAACGGCGCATCCAGATAGCCAAAAAGTTTTAGTCGTCGCTTCCGATGTTGCGCGTTACGGCATTGAAACTGCTGGCGAGGTAACTCAAGGTGCCGGTGCAGTCGCCATGTTGGTCACGCGGGCACCGCGGATTTTGGTGCTGAATCAACCCAGTGCCTACTTCAGCGAAGAAGTGATGGATTTTTGGCGTCCCAATTATTCTGACACGGCTTTTGCTAAGGGTAAATTTTCGACCGAGCAGTATTTGCGATTCTTGGAGATCGTTTGGCGTGAATACCAGACGAAGACGCAAGAACAGCTGACTGATTTCACGGCGCTGTTATTTCACATTCCTTATACGAAACTTGGATTGAAGGGATTGAGGCAAATGACGGCGGATGCTAGCGAGGACGTTCAACAACGTTTATTGCAAAAATTCGAAACGGCAACCATTTATAATCGGCGCGTCGGTAATATTTATACGGGCTCATTATATTTGAGCCTGTTGTCGTTATTGCAAAATGCGCAGTTAGCTGATTCGACAAAACTAGGCTTATTCAGTTATGGATCTGGTGCGGTCGGCGAATTTTTCAGTGGTGAAATTCAAAGTGGTTATCAACAAATGGCCGGTTTGACTAACGTGGCCGATTTATTAGATCGCCGCCAGCAACTGACCGTCAAAGAATACGAGCAGATGTTTGCGCAGACTTTGCCGACGGATGGTAGTACCCTAGAGATCGCACCGGTTTCGCCGCTCGCCGAATTTCATTTAACTGGGATCACAGCTCACCAACGTCAGTATCGTTGATCGAACTCACTATTTAAAAAATTAAGAGGTCAGGAGCGTTTTAATTTGAAAATAACAGCATTTGGTGTGAATCAAACGGAAAAATTTTTCTTAGAGAAATTAGCAGGTGAACAACAATTCGAACTGAATATCGTTGAGGCGTGGGCGAGTGCCGCGAATCTCGATTTGGCGGCTGGTAGTCTAGCCATCAGCACGTTGCAGACAGGACCATATGATGAGGCATTGTTTGCCAAAATGGCCGCGCTCGACATTCGCTTACTAGCATTGCGCAACGTGGGAACGGATAATGTTGATTTTGCCGCGGCGAAGAAATATGGCATTCAAGTTAGTCACGTGCCCTCATATTCGCCGAACACGCTGGCCGAATTTGTGGTCATGAATGCGATGCGTTTATTACGACGCACGAAAGAAATGGACCTGGCCACTGCTGCCGGTGAGTTAACAGCCGCTCAGAAAATGGTTGGGCGTCAATTAAGCGCTCAAGTTGTCGGTGTGGTTGGCACGGGTCATATTGGTTTCGAGACCGCCAGATTATTGCATCAAATTGGTGCGAAGGTCGTTGCCTTTGATCCTCATCCTAGCGAAGATTCACCAGAATGGCTGACGTATGCGGCGAATATCGAAGAATTGTTGAGCCAAGTTAATATTGTGACTTTACACGTTCCGGGAATCAAAGCAAACGATCATTTACTGAATGCCCAACGAATTGCACTGTTGCCGGACAATGCAATCATTATTAATACCGGGCGTGGTAACTTGATCGATACTGACGCGTTGATTGCGGCGCTTCGAGCCGGAAAATTAAGTGGCGTTGCTATCGATACGTTTGAATACGAAGCAGAAATAGAAGCGCAAATTCAAGCGGGTCAGCAACCCAGCGAGCCTCACTATTTACAATTGCAGCAAATGCCCAACGTGATCATGACTCCGCACATTGCCTATCATTCATTAGGTGCGGTCGAAAACATGGTCAAAATTTCGATCGACAATATTTTTAACTTTGCTAAAAATGGTTCGCCGATCAATCGCGTCGAATAATCAAATAGGGTGACTAGCGGGCTTAAATCAAGTTCAGCTAGTTTTTTTTAACGCGAAAAATAAGCTAAAAATTTCGGAGGCTTATTAGTTGCAACCGGTTACAGCGGATGATACTATATACTTGTAAAGAGGAACAGGTGCACAGCTAGTCAATGGTAGTTTACCAAACTAGCACAATTAGAACTGATGATCATCGGTCAAGTGATACTCAACGAAGGCCAAAGTTGAGTGGGTTTCAAGTTAAGAGTTACCTGTAGAGCCTGAAGGGCAGAACAGTTAGAACTCTTGATTGCATCATCGCATCAAGGTTTAAGATCCAACAGATTGAAGATCTAAGTAGGTTTTGAACCGAAGAAGTAAGTAGTGTGTTTGAAGTTGAAACACCGTGATAAAAACTGTTGATGAAGTTAGTCAACGGAAGTTTAGATTCGGGATGGTGTGTCATAAGCACGTTTCGGATACCAACAAATATTGGTAGTGGTTGCTAGAAGTTCATCATTATGATGATGGCAGTGCTACCAGCAAGTACCAATTTAGCAGCAGACTTAGAAAGCCGTAGTGTTAAAGTAAGTCGTATGTATGCGGACAGTAATAAGCTGATACAGAAGATTGTGTAACAGATTGAGTACTTGTAACAAAAATAGCTTGAGGTGTTAGATATTAGTAAGGTTAAACAAATTGCATCTGTTCTCTCTTTACGCAAAAAGACGACCTAGCCGGAAAGATTTCGGTTGGGTCGTTTATTTTGTAGCTTGTTAGCTTGATTGTGGTGAACTGGAATTTAACGGCTCATTTTGTTGGTGGCGTTAGGGCTGTGTGCTTGAAGATTCGGAACGGCTCCGTTTTTGAACGATTAAATATTGAGTGAAGCGACAAAATTACGATACTGAACTTGTTCGCCGGTATCTGCGAAATCCACTTTCGTTAAATCAAATTGTGGGTCATTGAGTTGA
This sequence comes from Lapidilactobacillus mulanensis, assembly GCF_003946215.1. Taxonomy (GTDB): domain Bacteria; phylum Bacillota; class Bacilli; order Lactobacillales; family Lactobacillaceae; genus Lapidilactobacillus; species Lapidilactobacillus mulanensis. The sequence goes on along the minus strand of NZ_RHOW01000008.1, from coordinate 27,162 downwards.
TCCAGGGTGACGGTTGTTGAGCCTAGGAAAGTCGCGTTGCCGACTAATGAGACCCAATATTTCGAATGACGCGCAGGATCGGTATTTTCGTGGACAATAGTTTTGACCATGCCACCGGGATTTTGAATCGTTAATTCTTGCTCGAAGTGGCCACCTTGCTCCAATACATAGACGAGACTTGACGCGGACATCCCCGTGCCACACGCGTTAGTATAACCAACGCCGCGTTCATAAGTTCTCACAAATAAATGATTGTCGCCTAAGACTTCGACGAAACTAACGTTGACACCACTGGGGAAAATGGGATTGTCGCCATTATTTAAATAACTGGCGATTCTGCCCAGTTCTGGACCAACGAGTGTTTCGTGATCGACGTAACTGATCAAATGTGGGTTAGGCACAGCAACCGCCGTGAAAAACAATTGATCGGAGAGCGCGCCGATTTTTTGATGGTGTAATTCGGGTAGATCTTGCCAATGCAAGCCTAAATCCTTCGCCGCAAAACTGATCGGTGAAATTTCTGCCTGGAACGTTTTAATGCCAGGTGCAAGTGGCGTTGCTTGTTTGACGAGCAAGTCAGCATACATCGTTTCAATTTTGAAATCTGATTGTTGATGTGCTTGGCCTAAATAGCGGGCGACGGTGCGAATACCGTTACCACACATTGAAGCTTCGCTGCCGTCTGCATTGATCACGCGCATTTTACCGATCGGGCCGGCATGCGTGGGTGATTCGACGACAAGTACGCCATCCGCGCCATTCCAGAGGCCGGTTTTGCGGTCGCTAACTCTTTGTGTGATCGATATGATTTCTGGATCGGTTAATGGACGTTCTAATTTGGTTTGGTCAAGAATGAAGAATTCATTATCAGAACCATGGACCTTGGTTAAAGTAATCTCCAACATAGTCACTCGCTTTCAACTTGATAGCCTTAGTATAGCGTAAAAGTATGATAAAAAAATGAATCTGGCCAATAATTTAAAATTTTCTGCTAGGTAATAAAAATGTGCAAATTTAAAAATAAAATTTGCACATCAAACGTCACCTTATTGGATTGTCAGCACCAACGAAAATTTACCAGCTAGCTTTGCGAACACCGGGTAACTGACCCTTGTGTGCGAGTTGACGAAAATTAAGTCGCGACATTTTAAATTTACGCATGTAAGCGTGGGGACGTCCATCGAGTTCGTCTCGGTGGTGCATGCGAGTTGGTGATGCGTTGCGCGGCAGTTGACTCAATCCGGCATAATCGTGTGCCAGAATTAGCGCCTCACGTTTTTCAGCGTAGCGTGCAACGGTTGCTTCGATCTTGAGTTCTTTTGCAATTTTTGATTTTTTTGCCATAACTTCTCCTTGAAATTGCCAGCAAATTAATTAGAGTCTACAAACTTGTGCATTAATTTTAACACGTCTATCATCTACTTACAAATAATAAGCAAATTACCAGAAAATTTTCGGCTTTCAGTCCCTAAACGGTATTGTCATCAAAAAGTAAACAAGTTTTTAAGCAATTGGCTTGTAAGTTACAGCATCAAGTGATATATTATTTTCAAGGTTGTCGTCGCGCTTTTATCAAGGGCTATCCTTTGCTAAAAGTTTCGATTAAGACCTTATGAATGTAGTTTCTCGCTGTGTAAAACCGAGGGACTACATTTTTTTGTGTGAAAATAATGTTGAACGTGCAATTCGTTTTCAGATAATTCAAGTGGTCAACGATTTTGAGGAAAGAAAAAACGTGATCATAACAGCTGTTAGGGCTGTGATCACGTTCTGAAAATCGATTGCTAAGCTTCGGAACCGAGGAATAATCTTGAGCAATAAGCGGCCAGCACTGCGCCAACTTCTGGGGCAACAATGTAGAGCCAGAGATGTTTCAAGCCTGAACCGCCGGCGAGAATCGCGGGTCCAAATGAACGAGCCGGATTCAATGAAGCACCGGTCAAGTTCAACGCGAAAATAATTAACATTGCTAACGAGAGTCCAATGATCAGACCTGCAAAATCATTATTGCCATGATCTTTGCTCGTCACATTGATAATGATCATCAAGAACATGAAGGTTGCCAATACTTCGACTAAGAAGGCAACGCCCATGGAAATCTTGGGAAAATCAGTTTGTCCTAATTGGTTCGTTGGCAAATTCAAAGCACCAACAAAGATTTTGACAAAAATTGAAGCGACGGTTGCCCCGAGAAATTGAGAAACAATGTAACCAACGGCACTAGTTGCGGAAATCCGCCGATTGATCAACATCGCAGTCGTGACGGCGGGATTGAAATGGCCACCTGAGATACCACCAAATGCATATGCAGAAATTGTAATGGCCAATCCAAATGCCAACGCGATCGTCAAAGTATCACCCTTCGCGATCGTGACCGCACTTGTCCCCAACATGACTAGGAAAAACGTTCCCAAAAATTCAGAAATATATTTTCTTACCAATAATTTCGACCTCCTAAAATTAAATAATTGCTATTATCATTATCATTCAATTCGGCGTCTAAGTAAAGTTAAAGGCTAGCATGTATTGCAAACTGAGCTGCCTAAATTTTTCAAACTGAGAAACAGGGGTTCCAGCGGGTTATCGTTTGAATGGTCACAGGGCAACTTTAATCGACATCGCGGACTGTTTAATGATTGGTTAATCCTACTGAAGACCCTAGTTTTATAAAAAGAAACTATGTTAGAATAGCAGTTGATAGTTTTTGATTGCAAACGGATCAGCCGCTTGATGCCGGCTGAAATAAGTTATCATTTATTAATCGAGATCGGGGTATGAAAATGACTAACCATATAGCACTTTTTGAACCATTAATGCCAGCAAATACAGGTAACATTGCGCGGACTTGTGCGGCGACAGGAACGGTATTACATTTGATCCGTCCGCTTGGATTTCAAACGGATGATCGTCATTTGAAACGGGCCGGCTTAGATTACTGGGATAATGTTGAAATTGTTTATCATGATGACTTGGATGACTTTTTGAAGTCTATTCCAGATCAGAAATATTTATATTTGATCACGAAGTTTTCGGCACAAGTATACAGTGATCAGAATTTTTCTGATATTGCGCAAGATCACTATTTCTTATTTGGTAAGGAAACAACAGGCTTGCCAGAAGATTTTATGCGTGAAAACACAGAAAAGTGTTTGCGCATTCCGATGACAGATAAAGTACGGGCACTTAACTTATCGAATACCGCTGCGTTGGTGATCTATGAAGCCTTGCGTCAACAAAGTTTTGCGGGTCTTGAGCTGTCACATCGCTATGAACACGATAAATTAAAATAGGACAACACGCCTATTTGATTGTGTGCTAGATTCATGTGCTTCTGTCAATGAATGAAAGGTGAGTTGTTAAATGGCAAAAGCCAAAAAAAAACGTCGTAAAACGACAAATTCTAAACGACGTCGACAAAAAAATAAAAATACTTATCAACTCAACATTGTTGGCCTCGTCTTTGCGTTGATCGCAATTCTGGCTATTTTTCGGTGGGGTTATTTAGGTAACCTCTTCGCCAATCTATTTCGGGTTTTCGTTGGCGATACTGATTTAATTGCCGCGACGATTTTCGGGATGGTCGGTCTTTATTTGCTCGTGTTAGGGCATTGGCCGAATGATCTACCGTTCCGCCGACTCGCAGGGATGATCGTCGTTTATTTAAGCACGCTATTATTGAATACTGAAATCTTTTTTAATCACCTTAATATTCACAGCCAGTTTGCACAGATTTTGTGGACGTTGTTGAAGGCAGACTTCAAGCGAGGTCGTGTCACTGAGTCCGTTGCCGGTGGGATGACGGGTGGCTATTTGTATAGTGCCACTTATTTTTTGCTCAGTAACTGGGGGACAATTTTAATTTCTGTTCTGGGAATCATTATTGGTCTGTTAATGTTTACGATGTTGCCATTACGCGATATCTTGGCGTTTCTACAACGCGGCATTGCTAAGATCAAGACTGGTGTTATTAGCCTGGCACAAAAAACCAAGACATTGCGTCCACGTTTCTTCGATGAACCTGATGCTGAATCAGAAATGAAAGACCAACCCGCAATGCCGGCAAAAGATGATTCTTTCTCAGTCAGTGGTGTTGATCAAGGTAATAAGAGTCAGAACTCTGTCGATACAGTGATGCACGACGCTAATTTAGCAGCGACTGCTAAAGGCGCTGCACCTGTGACGACGACATCTGCGAAGCCGACGCCTACCCAAGCTAAATCGATCGATTTTGGTTCAGAGACAGACGAAGGCTTGCCGCAACCACACGACGGTTTTGATGTTCATTTTTCACCAACCGGCGCGGCAATTACAGACCAAGCGAATCCAACGAAAAAGGTCGCTGACGTACCAGCGACGACTTCGACATCATCGCCTGCTCAGCAACCCAACGTTGATAAACCGGATGCTGATGAGAAACCTAATCAGCCTGCTGAACCAGCGCATGAAGATTATGCCAATTATCAATTACCAACCTCAGACTTGTTGAGTGTGATCCCACCTACTGATCAAAGTGGGGAAGTGTCGTTGATTCAGAAGAACCGGGCAACTTTGGAGCAAACTTTCAAGAGTTTCGGTGTCGATGTTAAAGTGATCCACGCCGACTTAGGCCCGACCGTAACGAAGTATGAAGTTAAACCTGGCCTCGGTGTTAAAGTTAATAAAATTGTCAACTTGGCCGATGATTTGGCCTTGGCCTTGGCAGCTAAAGATATTCGTATCGAAGCACCAATTCCGGGTAAACCTTACGTTGGGATCGAAGTGCCTAACCGAACAGTCGCAACCGTTTCGTTCCGAGAAGTCATTGAAAAACAACCGATGCACCCAGGCAAGATTCTCGAAGTGCCACTTGGGAAATCCGTCACGGGTGAAGTGGTGACCGCCGATTTAGCTAAGATGCCGCATTTACTGATTGCCGGATCAACTGGTAGTGGTAAATCGGTCATGATCAACGTGATCATCACCAGCATCTTGATGCATGCCCGGCCGAACGAAGTTAAGTTAATGCTGATCGATCCGAAAATGGTTGAGCTTTCGGTCTATAACGATATTCCCCACTTATTATTGCCAGTTGTGACCAATCCGAAAAAAGCAGCGAATGCTTTGAATAAGGCGGTCAGCGAAATGGAAGATCGTTATCAACGTTTCGAAGCCGCAAGTGTGCGTGACATTGGCGAATATAATGCCAAGGTCCGCGAAAACAATTCCGATAAAAACAATGCGATGATGGCAGAAATGCCATACATGATCGTGGTGATCGACGAGTTAGCCGATTTGATGATGGCTGCTGGCAATGAAGTCGAAACCTCGATCGTCCGTTTGGCGCAAAAGGCCCGGGCCGCAGGTGTTCATTTGATCATTGCGACTCAGCGTCCATCTGTGGATGTTATTACTGGTCTGATCAAGGCCAATATTCCATCAAGAATTGCCTTTGCCGTTTCGAGTGGGATCGATTCCCGGACGATTTTGGACATGAATGGTGCCGAGAAATTGCTTGGGCGTGGTGACATGATGTTTTCACCGGTCGGTTTATCTAAACCGGTTCGAATTCAAGGTGCGTATATTTCTGGTACTGATGTCGAAAAAATTATCGATTTTGTCAAGGATCAGCAGACCGCCGATTACGATGAAGATTTAATCGCGCACGTTAATGATGTGTCACAAGATGATCAGCAGCAAGAACATGACGAACATTTCCAAGAGGCCGTTGAATGCGTCATCCAAGAGAAAAAGGCCAGCACTTCTATGATTCAGCGTCGTTTCCGCATCGGCTACAATCGAGCGGCATTGATCGTTGAAGACATGGAAAAAGTTGGTGTCGTGGGACCGCCCGAAGGTAGTAAAGGGCGCCAAGTTCTCTGGGGCACTGAAAATTATCAACAGTATTTTAATCCGAGCGCGTCTGCACCGGATCAAGGACAAGATTATCTTTCTTAATGAGGGTTGACTGTGAAAACAACGATAACAACAGGGGTTGAAGCGACAATTAGTCGTGCTAGCAAGTTCCGGACGAATATGTTGACTTGTCATTTTGTCGGGCCGATAGATGCTGCGTCCAACACCGAGATGACACTTTTGACTTGGATGTTGGCACATGGTTGTCAGAAATATCCGCAGAGCGATGAACTCAGTCTCGTCTTGGCACAACTATACGGCGCCAATCTACAAGTTTATCATCAGAATTATGGACGTTGGCGCGATTTGGTCGTGGAGATCAGCTTCGTCGATCCGCAAACCGATGGTAAAATTGGGGAACGTTGCTTAGATTTGATCAAACAAATTATTTTTGAGCCGCTTATTGGAGCGGCTCATTTTGGTATCCAGACTTATCAATCTGAATATCAGGCGTTGAAAACAGAATTACTAGATTTACAAACAGATCATGATTTTCAGACCTACGCATTGACGAAGGACGCTTTTTTTGATGAAACTGAACTGAAGACGCCACGAATCGGTAACTTAGCTGAATTAGCAGTGATTAATTATGATCGATTAGTGGAACTGTATCAGCGGATCCTGCAACACTGGCAAATCGAATTAGTTGATTACGGGCAAAACTTACCAGCGGATGCACAGCTTAGTGACTGGTCATTCGCACCTAGACAAGTTCAGCTGCCTGAGCCACAATTGACTAATTTCGGTGTGACGCAAACACAAACAGTCACACAAGAAGTGGTCGGCGAACAAACTCATCTGAGTTTAGCGTACAGTTTGCCAGATTTAGCGAGTCAACAAGCACGCGATGTTTTGAGATTGTGGGTGGCAATTCTCGGTGGCGATGAACAGTCACTATTGTTCCGACAAGTTCGCGAGCAAAGTGGTCTGGCCTATGACATCGGCGCTAATTATGATTCGTTTCTAGGCTGGTTAGTGATCGAGGCTGGCGTGGATCGTCAACAAACACAAGCTGCCCAGGCAGATATCGCCTTGGTACTCCAAACGGCAACAGAAAAAATCGATCCAGAATTATTGGCGTTGGAAAAAGAAAACTTGATCAATGAACAGTTACAAGCACTAGATCAGCCGCGAACGCGTTCCATGGAATTATTTGCCGACGCCTTATTTCCTGAGCGTCAGCGTGATCAGGCCGACTTTGCCCGCGCTATTCGCGCTATCACCGCAGAACAGGTGATGCAGATTGCGGGTCAGTGTCACTTGAAAGTTGTGACCGAACTTTTGAATCAAGAGGATAAAAAATGACAAAAAAATTTCAACTGGCTAATGGTCTCGATGTGGAATTGATCGACAAGCCTGGATTTGTGAAACAGTTTGGGATCGTGATGGTCGATATTGGTGGGATCGACCAAGCCTATCAACGTTTGGTCGATGATCAGTGGCAAACCGTACAAGTGCCAGCAGGAACGGCGCATTTTATTGAGCACCAACTTTTCAATAAGGCGACTGGCGACATTAGTCAACGTTTCGCGCGGAATCATGCCGATACCAATGCATTTACGAGCCCGTCAAAAACCGGCTATTTTTTCAGCAGCACGACTCAGTTAACGACCAATCTCGATTTGTTGGCCGAACTTGTGAGTGCGCCGTATTTTCAGCCTGATAGCGTTGAAAAAGAGCGGGCGATCATTACGCAAGAATTAAATTTATATCAAGATCAACCAGATTATCGGCTTGAAAACAATTTATTGCAGGCACTCTATGGCGTGGATGCGCCGATGGCAGTCGATATTGCCGGAACACCAGCATCACTGCGTAACATCGATGCGGAAACGTTATTAACCACACACGCCGCTTTCTACCAGCCCATCAATATGAAATTGGTTGTGGTTGCTGATTTTTCAAAAAGTGATCTATCCGATTATTGGCGCGCGACTAAGAATCCTTGGAACAACTTACCGACTGATCCGCACGTGCGGTTTTTACCAGCCAGTCAACCCGTTGCAAATACGGCGATTGCGCACCGAACGGAAACCGATGACCAGATTCAAGTTGACAAAATGGCATTTGGTTGGCGCGGACAACAAATCAGTAATTTGACCGAGGTAATCACGCTGCAAATTGATTTAGAATTAGTGTTGACCACTTTGTTTGGCGAAACCGCGAAACTCTATCGACAATGGCGCAACAGTGGACTGATCAACGATAGTTTTCAATTTCAAACCACGGTCGAACGCGGAAATAATCATTTGATTTTCACGGCCAACACACCTGAGCCTGAAACCTTGCGTGCTAAAATAACGACCGTCTTAACGCAACTATCGATGGCGGATCTGCAAAACTTTGAGATCGTTCGGCAAGAAATGTTGGGCAATCTCATCTTTAGTGAAGATGACGTGGATGGCATTGGGCAAGAAAGTGTGGAGTTGGCGTTCTACGACTGGCCATTGTCTAAATTCAAGCAACAATTACAACAACGTCAGGCCTCAGAAAGTCTGGCCAATGTGCAACAATTTTTGCAACAGGGAACGGAAGCAAGTTATGTCATGTTAAGGAGTGAAAAAAGCGATGACGGCATTTAAACGAGCCATTGTCTTCGGTGCGTCTGGCAATATTGGTCAGGCAACTTGTCAACAATTGGCGGCAGATGGCTGGTCGTTGGTGATGCAGTATTTTCATCACGAGGACGTTGTTTCGGCTGGTTTATCAGAACTGAGTCAGAAATATCCACGGCAAGAATTTCAAACCTTGCAAATGGACTTTTGTCAACCTGATCAAGATTTCCAAAAGCTATTATTGGACTGCGGTGATTATCAGGCGCTGGTTTTCGCGCAAGGAACGACGACTTACCGGTTGTTTGCCGAAACGACGGCTCAAGATACCCTCAATTTATTTCAGCTTCACTTGCTGACGCCGATGAGCCTGATCAAGGCCGCCCAAGCGCACTTGCAGCATCATGAACACGCGCGAATCGTTTTGATCGGTTCGATTTATGGTGGCGTGGGCAGCGCGATGGAAGTGGCTTACAGTTCTGTCAAAGGCGCGCAGTCTAGTTTTGTCAACGCCTACGCACGCGAAGTGGCGGCAAATGGCCTAACGGTTAACGTGATCGCCCCTGGCGCAGTTGATACGCAAATGAACGCCGAATTTTCTGAAAGTGATCTAGACGACTTGAAGGCGGAAATTCCCGTCGGACGTTTGGCACATCCAGAAGAAATCGCAATTTGGGTAGCCCATTTGTTGGCGCCTTCTGCCGATTATTTAACGGGTCAGACCCTTTATGTTGATGGCGGCTGGCTGAAGTAGTTAAATTAAAGTAATAGGTTATCGCTGGAAAAAATTTCAGAAAGTCGGCCAATAATAAGATAATCTTAATTGGTCGGCCAACTGGGTTATGATATAATGATTACGATAATAGTTGGTGGTGAATTTTAAATGGACAATGTAGGTAAGAGATTACGGAGTGCTCGAATTGAGAAAGGGTACACCTTAGATGATCTTCAACAAATAACTAAAATACAGAAACGCTATCTGATTGCGATCGAGGAAGGCAATTTTGATCAACTTCCCGGTGACTTTTATGTGCGTGCATTTATTAAACAGTATGCTGAAACCGTTGGGTTAGACAGTGCCGATCTGCTGGATGAGTATCATGATATTATTCCTGAAACTCAGCCCACAGATTATGCTGAAAATTCAATTGAAAATAAAACGCGTGCTTTACATGAAGACAATCATTCTATTGGTGGTTGGTTTCGTGACAATCTGGGCAAGATCATCATTGGTTTAGTCGCTTTGATCGTGATCGCCAGTTTATATTTTTATGCGGTTCGCGTGGCTAGTCAGCCGAAGACACAAATTCCGGATGAAAGTTCACAGGTCGTTTCGTCGAAATCATCTAGTAGCTCATCAAGTCAGAAATCTTCTTCCAAGAAGTCTAGTTCGAAGAGCTCGAAAAGTTCTTCTAAGAAGTCTAGCCTGGCGATTTCACAGGATGATAGCAGCACCAATACTTTCACGATCAAACATTTGCCTGCAAGTGATAGCAAATTGACCTTGAATGCAACCGGCCGTGTCTGGGTGATGGTCACTTTAACTGGTGGAACTGGTGATAGTTGGCAGAGTACGTTGTCTTCTGGTGAGTCACATGACGTGGCGTTGAGTTCCGATGTCACTTCGATCAAGGTACAAACTGGTAATGCACCAGAGATCAGTCTGAAGATCAACAATAAAGACGTCTCGTTGCGAAGTTCAACCTCTGTCGTACAGACATACACGTTTAATATCGAATCTTCTAGCGATTCTGAATAATTGGGTGGTTATTAAGCAATGAATTTACCGAATAAGTTAACCGTTTTTCGAATGATTTTGATTCCTGTTTTCATTTTGTTACTCGCGGTTGAGTGGCAGTGGGGACAAGTTACAATTGGTGGCGCCGATATTCCTGTGCCTCAGTTGATCGCTGCAATTGTCTTCATCGTGGCATCGTTAACAGACTTGCTGGATGGTAAAATTGCCCGGAAGGATCATTTGGTGACTAATTTTGGTAAGTTTGCCGATCCATTAGCAGATAAAATGTTAGTCATGACGGCCTTTATTTTTCTCGTCAGCCTAGGCAAAGCACCGGCTTGGGTCGTTGCAATCATTGTCTGTCGTGAATTAGCTGTGACCGGATTGCGCCTGCTGATCGTTGAACAGGATGGTCAAGTCATGGCCGCCGCAATGCCAGGCAAGATCAAGACGACGACGCAAATGTTGTCGATCGTATTCTTATTGCTCAACGATGTTTTCTTCACGGCAATCTCAATACCGATCGGGTCGATCTTGTTATACATTTGCCTGTTCTTCACGATATACTCCGGCGTCGATTACTTTGTCAAGGGTCGCGACGTGTTCAAGGATACGAATAATTAATGAAAAAAAGCCGTTGCAGATTAACGGCTTTTTTTGTGCAAACAGTGATCAAAATAAGGGTGCGTTAATTAAAACGGGATCAAAAAAGTCGGCCGATTTCAGGCCGACTTTTTAACGTATCAACAGCAAAAAATGAATTCTTGCAAATAAATAAAAACAGCTATCGATTTGGCGAAATGGATTTGCTGAAACGGATTGGGGATAGTCGATTTGGCAAAATCGGCGATCCTGCAGGTGGCTCATTACTTTAGGCAATCAGTTCGCAATCATCGTGGCGATTTTTGTGGCTAATTGTTCTAAAATGGCTTGGTCGGTTGCCGAAAAACGGGCGAGTTTCGGTGAATCGAGATCTAAAACGCCAAGTCGTTGGTCACCAATGGTCAGCGGAATCACCAGCTCTGAATTTGTTGCGGCGTCGCAGGCGATATGCCCGGAGAATTCATGCACGTTCGTAACTCGCACGGACTGTTGTTGCGCGTATGCTGTTCCACAAACACCGGTTGCAGAGGCAATATTTGAACAAGCAATTTTTCCTTGGAAGGGGCCGAGTTCAAGCTGTTGATGTGCCTCGTTCCACAAATAGAAGCCCGCCCAATTCAAGTCGGGCACCAGCTGATTGATCAACGCACTACTGTTGGCGAGAATCGCGACCGAATTATCGGTTTGGTATTCTGGGTCAGCAAAGATGGCATCAAATTGTTGCAAAATTAAGTCGTCCATAATGATCTCCTTGATCAAATAATTTGTTTTATCATACCACAATGTTTATAAAAGCGTGTTGACTCGCAGCTTAAATGCGCTCAAGATCACTGTCAGTTCCGCTTAACTTAACTAATGCCAAAATTTAAAAGCAAATTTAGGCATTAGTTAGAGTTAATGCTCACTGCCAACCCGTGATCTTTCGCAGTATAATCGCGCTTCGAAAGATTGAAAGCACTGTCTAAATGACAATAACTTAAATCTTAAAACCAAGATTTTAGTTATTGCCGATTTAGTCATTGCTTTCAACCCATCTTTCTCCGCAGCTTGTTAAATTAACCTTAAATAATTTATATTTTCCCGTTGTTCGTCTTGGACTGTTGCGTAAATCTGCTATAATTCTAACTAACAGATGTTTTATTACATTACTTTGAAAGCAGTTGCAAGTATTTTGTTTGTAGGGGTGTACTTATTGTGCAAAGTTGGATTTTTATTATTTTAGGGATTTTGATCATCGTGCTTGCTGCAGCGCTTTATGCTGCGGTGCGACGGAGTCAAAATGAGAAGAAAATCAATAAACTGAACGAAGATTTCGAAGCGATGACGAGCCAGCCGATTTACAAGACCATCGAGCAATTGGATGCGATGAATTTGACTGGTGAAAGTCATAAAAGCTTGGAAAAATGGCGTGGGGCTTATTATGATTTGATCAATAACAAGTTTGGTAAACTTTACCAAAATATGTTTGATGCCGAAAAAGCAAACCAAAATTTTAAGATTTTTTCATCAGACAAGTTGATCACGACTTCAGAACAGCAGTTGAAAGAAACGCAGTCTGACAGTCAAGATGTGATCGATTCATTGGATCAGTTGGTCAAGAGTAGCGAGCAGAATAAGATTCAAGGCGAGAAACTTTCCGAGCAATATCGTGAGATGCGCAAGGAAGTTTTGACCAAGTCGTTTGATTATGGTGATTCTGTTGACGAATTCGAGGATCGTTTGAGCGATGTTGACAAGCAATTCGAGACGGTTCGCAAATTAACGAGTGCCGGCGATCATTTGGAAGCCAAGCAAGTTTTGGCTGACATCGCGAAGAAGCTCAACATTTTGTCGGACGTTTTGAAACGGATTCCACCTCGTTATCATGAATTGATCACCGAATTTCCAGATCAATTATCTGAGATTAAGACCTTTTTTGAAAAAATGCGGACTGAGCATTATAGCTTTGCTGATCCTGGAATCCTGGAGAGCATCGCGTTAGTTCACAACAAGATCGCGGTGACGTTGACAGCTTTGGGCAAGCTTGAGTTACAAGTTGTTGAGCAGAATAATAAGAGTATTGTCAAATCCATAGATGAACTCTATGATCGTTTGCAAAACGAATTGGACGCTAAGAAGAAAGTCGCCAAGATTCAAAAAGAGGCCGCCGAATATCTCAATCATTCTAGCGTGCAGGTCACTAATTTGATCATGTCATTGGATCATTTGAATCAAAGCTATGTATTAACTCATAATGAATTAGAAGATGCTCGGCAAATGCAATCCGAAATTGCCGACATGCAAAAAGAATTTGACCGTAAAGTTCAAGATATTGCCGATCACCAAGCCATTTATACCGAAACGTTTGATAGCTTTGAAGCGATTGCCAAGCGTTTGGGCGAGTTAGAACAGAAACAATATCAGATCAATGATAGCGTGTCTGGTCTATTCGAAGGTGAAAAGGTTGCTAAACAAGGTGTTACTCAATTTGAAATCGACTTGAAGAATATTCAACGCGATGTTGAGCAAGCACATTTGCCTGGCTTACCGAAAGATTTCACCGATTATTTCGCAATGGTTCGTGAAGAAGTCGCCAAATTGGATGATAATCTAAATCAGGTTCAGATCAATATTGAAGATATCACGAAACAATTGATCATGACCCAAGAAGATCTGAATACGTTGACGCAAAAAGCCAAGGATATGAAAGATGCGGCTGTGTTGACTGAACAAGCCTTGCAGTATGCGAATCGATATACTTATGGCAATGAAACTTTGGCCGGCGCGGCTGCCGAATCTAAGCGGATCTACAGTCAAGAATTCAATTATCAAGTTTCGCTGGATACCATTGCAACAGCGTTAGATCAAATCGAACCCGGTTCATTCAAGCGGATCGAAGCTTCGTATTACAATGCGGATTCCGATTTGGATGCCGCACCAGAAGCCCCAATGGAATAAAAATGAATCGCGTTTCAAAATAATCTTGTCGAATTCGATAAGGTTATTTTTTTCTTTCTTCAATCGCTCCAAAGACTGTCTCGATTTACAGCGAACAAACAACAAGAATCGTGGTACAATGTATTAAAAGTTTTTCAGAAAATTATTTTTCACCTGGCAGTCAAGAATTTGCAACACGCGCGGGACACATCAGTTGATTTTGTGGGTCTATTCGTTGATAATATTCAGGTTGTTTTGATTTATCAATTTTATCAACGGGGTTATTTAATTCCGGAGTCAATTTGTAACTTTCATATTATTTCAGCATGATTTGTGGTTGATTTTCTCAGCGACAATTTACTTTTAAAAGGAGTCTTACTTTTGATTTATTTCGACAACAGCGCCACGACTAAAATTGATCCAACCGTTTTACAGACTTATCAAACAGTGTCCAATGATTTTTGGGGGAATCCTTCTAGTCTGCATAATTTAGGCGATCGAGCGTTGCAGATGTTACAGTCTGCGCGCCAACAAGTTGCTGAAATCGTGGGTTGCCAGTCAGACGAAATTTATTTCACCAGTGGTGGCACAGAAGGTGATAATTGGGTCATTAAGGGAACGGCGATTGCGAAGCGTGAGTTCGGCCGGCATATCATTGTTTCCAGTATCGAGCATCCTGCGGTCATCAATTCTGCTCGTCAACTCGAAAAACTCGGTTGGGACGTAACTTATTTACCAGTGACTAAAGCCGGTTTTGTTACGCCAGAGTCTGTCGCAGCCGCAATTCGCCCGGACACGGTTTTAGTTTCGGTGATGGCGGTTAATAACGAAATTGGTTCAATTCAACCCATTGAAGAAATCGCCAAGATTCTGGAAGAATATCCAACGATTCATTTCCATGTGGATGCGGTCCAAAGTGTTGGTAAAAGTTTATGGTCGCATGTTTTGCCTGAGCGAGTCGATTTTGCGACGTTCTCAGCACATAAGTTTCACGGACCACGCGGGGTTGGTTTTATCTATGCAAAACGCGGTCGTCAACTGGAAACATTGATCACGGGCGGTGGTCAGGAACAGAATCATCGTAGCGGCACTGAGAATACGCCGGCAATCGCGGCCATGAGCAAAGCGCTGCGGTTAGCGACAACCGATGAAGCCCAAAAGGCGGCTCACGAATTAGCACTCAAACAAAAATTGGTTGATTTTCTGAGCACACTACCAGATATCACGATTTTTTCACCGCTCAATGCCAATTTTGCGCCGCATATTCTTTGCTTTGCCATCGCTGGTGTTCGCGGTGAGACGACGGTTCACGCCCTGGAGGCGGAAGATATTTACTTGTCGACGACCAGTGCTTGTTCCTCACGTTCTGGTGATGAGTCCAGCACTTTAAAAGCCATGCAAGTTCCGGAAAAGTTGGCCACTAGTGCGGTTCGAATCAGCTTGGACGACGCCAATACTGACGCAGAAGTTGACCAGTTTATCCAAGTGTTCCCGAAAGTTTATCAGCGGTTTCAACATATGAATCGTCGCTGAGCGCATTGTTTTCGATTAAGTGTTAAACTGAAACGTATTTTTATTGTCGGAATATTGACGGTCGCCACAATCAGGTTAAGGAGTAATTATTGATGAAGTATACAGAAATAACGGTTCGTTACGGCGAACTGTCAACTAAGGGTAAGAATCGCCGTGAATTTATCGGCCGCTTGAACGGAAATGTCACGAAGGCCTTGGCTGCTTTTCCTGACCTGCACATTTATCCCAAACGCGATCGGATGCACATTTCTTTGAACGGCACGGATTCAGATGCCGTGATCGCGAAATTATCACAGGTTTTCGGCATTCAAAACTTTTCGCCAAGTATCAAAATTGAAAAAGATATTGAACAAATGAAAACGACTGCGCTGCAAATGTTACAAGAACAAGTACCTGAAGCCAAGACGTTTAAAATCGACACCCGTCGTTCAGATCATGATTTCGAATTAGATACGAATCAGATCAACTTGTTATTAGGTGACGCCGTCTATGATAATATTCCTGAATTAACCGCCAAAATGAAACATCCTGACGTGACATTACGGGTCGAAGTGCGGCGTGATGCCATTTATTTATCAAGCAGAACGATCAAGGGCGCGGGTGGTTTACCAGTTGGGACTGCCGGAAAAGCAATGCTGATGTTATCTGGTGGAATCGACTCGCCAGTTGCGGGTTATTTAGCGATGAAGCGCGGTGTTGAAATCGAAATGGTTCATTTCTTCAGCCCACCATATACTTCCGAGCGTGCACTCGCTAAGGCCAAGCAATTGACGGCTAAATTAGCGCCATATGTTGGGACAATCAAGTTTATTGAAGTACCATTCACGGAAATTCAAGAAGAAGTCAAGCGAATCGTTCCCGAAGGCTATTTGATGACCGTTCAACGCCGGTTCATGTTACGATTGGCGGTCAAATTGGCCGAGCAACGTAAGGGCTTAGCGATTTTTAACGGTGAATCTGTTGGTCAAGTGGCTTCACAAACGCTTGAGAGCATGGTTGCTATCAACGACGTCACCAATATGCCGATCATTCGTCCAGTTGCCACGATGGACAAGACCGAGATCATTTCGATTGCCGAAAAAATCGACACGTTTGATTTATCGATTATGCCATTTGAAGACTGCTGCACGATTTTTGCCCCACCACGTCCTAAGACAAAGCCGAATTTGGAGAAGTCACGTTTCTATGAATCGATGTTTGATGGCGAGGCTTTAATGGCACGCTCATTGGCTGGCGTTAAAGTTACAGAAATTCATAGCCATGACGAATTCTTGGCAACGGATCAAATCGACATTCAATCTGTTCTCTAAATGTTTTGTTAGCCAATTAACAGTATCTCAGGCTTTTCGTCCAAAAAATACGAAACAATTTTAAATTAGCACGCGTCTACTTGCAGACGGCGTGCTTTTTTGTTATGCTGTAAATGTGATTTGATTAACAAAAATGAGGTAAATTGCGATGACACCGCAAAATAAAAAGATTCCGCGCATGAGTTTGGAACGCTTACCGATTTATTATCGAACCCTTTGTAATCTTGCCGATGATGGTTATCAACGGATCAAGTCCGCCCAACTTGGCAAAATTATACAGATCGAACCCACGACGATCCGCCGAGATTTTTCCTATTTCGGCGATCTTGGCAAAAGTGGTTATGGCTATGATATCGGTCATTTGATCGAGATTTTTGGCATGATCTTAGAAGTTAATGAAACCCAGGGACTGGCGTTGATCGGCGTCGGTAATTTAGGCCGAGCATTATTGATCAACAACTTCCGCCGTAACCCTAATTTAGAAATTATTACTGCCTACGATGCGGATCCTGCAATCATTGGTGAAACGATTAACGATGTTATCATTCAGCCGTTGGCAGACTTACAAGCAGATTTATCAACTAAGCAGATCAAGGGTGTGATCTCAACGGTCCCTAGCCACGCACTGCAGCTGGTGGTAGATTATCTGGTTGAGTGTGGCATCACGTCTATTCTCAGTTTCGCTCCGGAACCGGTTAACGTTCCAGAGAGTGTGCATGTTCGTTATCTTGATCTAACGACTGAAGTTCAGAACTTATTGTTGCTGGCAGAGCTGGGATAAGTTAGCGTGATCGAGACCACTTGACGGATATCCGTTTCTGGATTAACATAACGTTAATAACATTGAGCAAGAGGAATTGATCGATCGTTTCGCAGAGAGAAAACAGAGAGTGCAAAGTTTTCAAACGAGAATCAATGAGTAGCTTGTGAGTTGCGATTGTGGACTGAAGTCATTGTCGCCGGTTTATGCCGTTATCATGTCGAGTTGGAAATTTATTTGTGTGTCTTGCAAATAATTTCAATTTAGGTGGTACCGCGAGTTAATCGTCCTATAGTTTATAGGGCGTTTTTTTGTGGCTTGTTATGGGTGGTCGCGGTGAATTCGAATTAACGTCTCATTCGGTTTGTAGCATTAGTTCTGTGGGGTTAAAGACCCCGGGTTGAGTGCGTTAAAGATGTTGTTATGGCGAAATTAATTAGGGAGTGGTTCTGATGAGCAAAGAAGAAATGGCACCAAAATATGATCCACAGGCTGTCGAAGATGGTCAATATCAAACTTGGCTCAATGAGGATCTTTTTAAACCAAGTGGCGACAAAAAAGCAAAGCCGTATTCGATCGTGATTCCACCACCAAACGTGACTGGTAAGTTACATCTTGGTCATGCTTGGGATACGACGTTGCAAGACATGATCATTCGTCAGAAACGGATGCAAGGTTATGATGTGCTGTGGCTGCCAGGCATGGATCACGCCGGTATTGCCACGCAGGCTAAAGTCGAGGCGAAATTGCGTGAGCAGGGGATCGATCGCCATCAAATCGGTCGTGAGAAATTTGTGGAGCAAGTTTGGGCTTGGAAAGACGAATATGCGGCAACGATCAAGGCACAATGGGCGAAAATGGGCTTGTCGTTGGATTATAGTCGCGAACGTTTCACGCTTGATGATGGTCTCTCGAAAGCCGTTCGAAAAGTTTTCGTTGAGCTTTATCAAGAAGGCCTGATTTATCGTGGAGAATATATTATTAACTGGGATCCACAATTACAAACGGCGCTGTCTGACATTGAAGTCCTTCATCAAGATGACGAGGGTGGCTTTTATCATGTGCGTTATCCATTAGCTGACGGTTCTGGTGACATTGAGATCGCCACAACGCGTCCGGAAACAATGCTTGGTGATTCTGCCATTGCCGTTCATCCGGGCGATCCACGTTATGCCGATATGGTCGGTAAGATGGTTAAGCTGCCATTGACTGATCGGGAAATTCCGATTATTGAAGATCATTACGTTGATATTGATTTCGGAACTGGTGCTGTCAAAATTACACCAGCACATGACCCTAATGACTTTGAAGTTGGTAATCGTCATGATCTCGAACGGATCAATATCATGAATGATGATGGCACGATGAGCGAGAAGGCTGGCAAGTACGTCGGCATGGACCGTTTTGAGGCTCGTAAGGCGGTTGTGGACGATTTAAAGACACAGGGTTACTTATTACGCGTCGAAAAAATTGTGCATAGTGTGGGCCATTCTGAGCGCTCCGGCGTCCAAGTTGAACCACGTCTCTCGACACAATGGTTTGTTAAAATGAAACCATTGGCAGAATTAGCTTTGAAGAATCAGGAAACAGATCAGAAAGTTAATTTTGTACCTGACCGCTTCGAAAAGACCTTCACACAATGGATGGAGAATGCCCATGATTGGGTCATTTCACGGCAGTTGTGGTGGGGTCATCGGATTCCTGCTTGGTATCAAAATGAAACGGGCGAAATTTATGTCGGCATGGATGCACCTGAAGATGTTGAAAACTGGCATCAAGAAACAGACGTGCTAGATACGTGGTTCTCGAGTGCCTTGTGGCCATTTTCAACGATGGGTTGGCCAGATACGGATGCCGAAGATTTCAAACGTTATTTCCCAACCGACACCTTAGTTACCGGTTACGATATTATCTTCTTCTGGGTTTCGCGGATGATTTTCCAAAGTTTGAAATTCACTGGCAAGCGACCATTCAAAAATGTTGTGATTCACGGTCTGATTCGCGACGAACAAGGCCGTAAGATGAGCAAGTCGCTGGGCAACGGGATCGATCCAATGGATGTCATTGCGAAATACGGTGCGGATGCACTTCGCTGGTTCTTATCCACGGGTTCGACACCGGGACAAGATACGCGCTTCAGTTACGATAAAATGGATTCCGCTTGGAACTTTATTAATAAAATTTGGAATGCTAGTCGTTTCGTAATCATGAATCTCGGCGATGTTCAAGCAACGGATCAAGTGCCTGCGCGTGAACACCTCGATTTGTCCGATCGTTGGATCTTGAGTCGTCTTAACGAAACCATCACAGACGTTTTGCGTTTGAATGAGACGTTTGAATTTGGTGAGTCCGGTCGCGTACTATACAACTTTATTTGGAACGATTTCTGTGATTGGTATATTGAAATGAGCAAGGCGGTGCTCAACGGTGACGACGAAATTGCTAAGACGCACAAACGTGAGAATTTATTATACGTTCTCGATCAGATTTTACGTTTGATGCATCCAGTTATGCCATTCGTGACTGAAAAAATTTGGTTGTCGATGCCACATATTGGTCGTTCGTTGACGGTTGCGCGTTACCCAGAATATAACGCTGATTTTGCCGATGAAGATGCGCAGACACAAATGGCTGCGTTGATCGAAGCCATTCGCGGCGTTCGCAATATCCGTTCACAAGCCAATGCCCCAATTTCGAAACCAGTCGAAGTTTTGATCCGCACTAATTCAGTAACGATCGAAACGACCTTGAATCAAAATCTGGAATTCTTGGAACGCTTTTTGAATCCAACGGCATTGGTGATCGGTCCTGAAGTCAAGGCACCGAAGCTCGCCATGTCAGCAGTTACGCCCGATGCAGAAATTTATGTACCGCTCGCAGAATTGATCGACCTTGACGAAGAAATCGCACGTCTACAGCAAGAAATCAAGCGACTCAATGATGAAGTCACACGCATCGATCGCAAATTAGGAAACGAAAAATTTGTTGCCAAGGCTCCCGCGGAGGTTGTAGAGGAACAACGGACGAAACGCGCCGATTATCTCAAACAACAAGCTTCAGTTCAGCAACGTTTAGAACAATTACAAGCTAATAAATAGCTGTGAACGAGGTGTTGCCATGTTTACAACAGTTGAACAAGCGATAACTTATATCCATCAACGACCAAAATTTCATCGTGAAAATAAATTGACGATGATGCAGAGTGCCCTAAAATTATTCGATGATCCCCAATTAAAATTTCCGTCGATCCATGTGACCGGCACAAACGGGAAGGGATCAGTCAGCCATTTGACCAGTGAATTATTGGTTGCGCATGGCTATCATGTTGGTCTATTCACGTCGCCATATATTTTGCGGTTCAACGAGCGAATCGAATTGGACAACCAACAAATATCAGACGCGGATTTACTCGCAGTCACTAATCAAGTTGTCGCGAAATTAGATCAATCAGAATTAAGACTGACTGAGTTTGAATTAGTCACGGTTTTGATGTTCGTTTATTTTGCGGAGCAGCAGATTGATGTCGGTGTGATCGAAGTGGGCATCGGCGGCGAACATGATCGCACTAACGTCATTCAAGCTGAAGTCGGTGTGATCGCCTCGATCGGGATGGATCATCAGGACATTATTGGCCCCACGTTGGCAGATATTGCTCGTGAAAAGGCTGGAATCATCAAACCGCATCAACTGACGATTCTAGGTCAAATCCCCGCAGACGTTGCCCCAATTGTTTCTGAAAAAATTGCGGCGGAAAATGCGCATGGCATTTGGTTTGATCAGGAACTGCAGCTACCGAAAATTAAATTTACAGCAGGTATGGTCAAGTTTGATTTGAACGTCACAACGGCAGGGGATCATTTATTAATTCAACGTTTGCAAATGCCTGCATTTGCGCTATGGCAGGTGTGGGATGCGAGTCTGGCAATTGTTGCTGCCATTGCTTTTATGCGCAAGCACCTGATGAAGCCCTCGATTCCGACCGTCCGTAAAATCCTGATGAATTTTCACGTGGTTGGTCGAATGGAACTGATCAATCAAGAACCGACAATTTTATTGGATGGTGCGCATAATCCGGCGGCTTTTCGCGAGTTAATTGCTGGTGTGAGACGGTCTTTTCCAGGACAACAGGTATTTCTGACCATTGGAATGATGGCCGACAAGGATATTAAAGGCGTCGCTGAATTACTACGTCGTGCGAAATGGCAAGTCACATGGACGAATATTGCCAACAACCCGCGTGCTGCCACTGAAGACGAACTGAAGGAACGACTTGGTTCTGACCTTAGCTTCGTTGAAACTTGGCAAGATGCTCTGCAGACCGCGCTACAAGCAGGCGGTGGTGAAGGCGTCTACTTATTTGCCGGCTCATTTTATTTGATCACTGATGTGCGTCACTTTTTATTAGCAGATGAAGATAATTAAATAAAATAAATTGATCACTCTTTCGTATTTAACTATGAAAGGGTGATTTTTTATGGAACAAATCTTACAACCAATGAAAGACTTACCGCGCGAAGTGGCGTTTAAATATGGAATTGGCGCAGCATCAGACCAAGAACTATTGCAAATTATTCTCAGAACAGGGACTGCAACTCAACCGCTCGCCGAAGTTGCCGCCTCATTACTGCGTGAGTACGAAAATTTGGCGTTTTTATCTTTGGCGTCAATTGACGAATTAAGGACGTTTGCCGGGATCGGTTCGATCAAGGCAGTGGAAATGCAGGCGGCGTTTGAATTAGGCAAACGCGCCCAACAACAGAGCCAATTGCGACAAGGTGCGATCGTTTCCTCAAGCATGATCGGTTTACGCATGCAAGAACAGTTGCAAGGCTGCCATCAAGAAAAGTTGATCGTGATCTATTTGGATACCAAAAATCAGATCATCCAACAGAAAACGATTTTTGTAGGTGGCTTGAACAGCTCAGTGGCTCATCCAAGAGAGATTTTCCACTATGCAGTATTGTTGGCCGCCGCGAGATTGATCGTGGTGCATAATCATCCCAGCGGCAAAACGACACCGTCACAAAATGACATCCAATTTTCTAAACGGTTAGTCAAATGCGGTGAGGTCATGGGGATCGAGTGTCTGGATCACTTGATCATTGGTGCGGGTCAGTATTTATCGTTGCGCGAAGAAGATTTGATTTAAATTTGAAAGTTAACGTGTTCTTTTTTCTGGTTGGAAAGAGTCACTGAAAAAGATATGGATCTGCTTTTTTGGAAACGCGTCTAGAATGAAATCCAAGCACATGATTAATTCTAAAGATTTGATTGTGATGACTTTTTAACACTTTGTGGGTATGTTATAATTTGACTTAGCATGATTTTGACATTTAAGGAGAAAATATCTTGTTTGGATTCGGCGCAAAAAACATTGGAATAGATTTAGGAACTGCAAATACACTAGTTTACATTGAGGGCAAGGGGATCGTTTTGAACGAACCTTCTGTCGTTGCGAAGAATGTGAAGACTGGTGAAATTGTTGCGGTTGGAGCTGAAGCACGCGATATGATCGGCCGAACTCCAGCAGATATTAGCGCAATTCGTCCTATGAAAGACGGCGTGATCGCTGATTATGACACCACAGCAGCAATGATGAAATATTTCATTAAGAAAACGATTGGTTCAGGCAAACCATACGTGATGGTTTGTGTGCCAAGTGGCGTGACCGAAGTTGAGAAGCGCGCGGTGATCGATGCAACTCGTGTTGCTGGTGCTCGCGAAGCTTACGTCATCGAAGAACCATTTGCGGCAGCAATTGGTGCTGGCCTACCGATCATGGAGCCAACAGGCAGTATGGTCGTTGATATCGGTGGTGGCACAACAGATGTTGCTACGATTTCGCTGGGTGGGATCGTGTCGTCGCGCTCGATTCGCATGGCCGGCGATAAGATCGATGAAGCTGTTGCTGCTTATATCCGCCAACACTTTAATTTATTGATCGGTGAACGGACCGCTGAGGATGTTAAGATCCAGATCGGTTCCGCATCAGTTAGCGATGCTGCAGAGTTAGACAATATGACTGTGCGTGGCCGCGATTTGATCTCTGGTTTACCGAAGACGATCGAAGTTTCGGCAACCGATATTGCAAAGGCGATTCAAGAAATTGTCGAGGCAATCATTGGTGCCATTACAGAAACGCTTGAAGAGACGCCACCTGAAATTTCAGCCGATGTTATCGACCACGGGATCGTTTTGACCGGTGGTGGTGCATTATTGAAGCACTTAGCTGAAGTCGTTTCTGAAGCGACTAAAGTTCCTGTCTTCGTAGCACAAGACCCGCTTGACTGCGTAGCAATTGGGACTGGAGAGTCATTGAAGAATATCGAAGTCATGAAGCGGAAACATTAAGATCTGAAAATGCGGGGTGAGCCCGCTTTTTTGATTTACTGGAGGATCTAATGAATAAGTTTTTTTCCAACAAAAAATTAATTATTGTGATGGTCACGCTCATTGCGGTTTTTGGAATGATCTCTGCATCGATCAGTTTGCGCGACAATCGGCAGTCTCCTGAGATCGTTCAGCGCTTCGGCAACGATGCGTTTGGAATAGTTGGGCAAATTATTACGACACCGATCAGTGCGGTGCGTTCGGTCACCACCAATGTTCACGATCTTTTCAATGCCTATGATGAAAATAAAGCATTGAAGACAGAACTGGAAACGATTGCTGAAACCAAAGCAGAAAATCAAACCTTAACGAACGAGAATAAAGATTTAAAAAAACAATTGAAACTTAATGAAACACTAACTGACTATACTCAGATCACGGCTGCCGTTATGAGCCGTTCGCCTGTGAATTGGCAGAATTATTTAGTGATCAATCGAGGCTCTTCTGCTGGTGTTAAGAAAAATATGCCGGTCATGTCTGGCTCGGGTTTGATCGGTCGGATCATTGAAGTAAACAAGACCAATTCTAAAGTTGAGTTGGTTTCGAGCAATAATAATTCGAGCAACCGTTTTGCTGCCGAAATCAGCACTTCAGCTGAAACGCCAGTCAGTGGGTTGATCACCGATTTCGATAATAAAACCGCAACCTTAGTGATGAGCCATCTGGTCACCGCCGATAAGGTCAAGAAGGGCCAGCAAGTAATCACTTCTGGTCTCGGTGGCTTGACACCACGAGGTTTACTGATTGGAACCGTCGCACAAGTCAAAAAAGATAACTACGGCTTAGCCAGCACTATCTATGTTAAACCGGCTGCCAATCTCAATAATTTTTCTGTGGTTACAGTGATCAGCCGCTCGATCGAGGATAATTAACATGGAAGACATATTACATCGTCGTTGGATCATGCTGATTTTGCTTGTCCTTGGGTTTTTCTTAGATGGCAGTTTGAGTTTAGTTTTTTCTCAATTCTTTTTTGTTAATGATTTACAAATGGCCCCGCAGATTCTATTACTTGAAGTTGTTTTAGTCACCTTTGCAGCGCCAGATGAGCCACTGCTTTTTTGGTTCACCTTATTTTGCGGACTGTTCTATGATCTTTTCTACACAGGATTGATCGGTCAATATACATTGATCGTGCCGCTGACTTATTTATTAACGAAATACTTATTGAATTTTTTCAAAGATCGCCCCATTTATAAACTAGCAGCATTTATTATTTCAGTGTTAGTGGCACAAGTGATTCTTTATTTTCTTGCGTTATTCTTTGGGATGACTAGCGAAAATATCGGGCAATTTATTATTAATGCGTTAGCACCAACGATTTTACTCAATGTGGTGCTGTTTATTGTCTTGTACTGGCCGAGTGCCAAGTTATTAGGGTTGATGTATATCGAGCATAGGAGGTAAATAAATCGATGGCAAATGTTTCCTTACGTGGGCGTAGTGATGGTTATGAATTGGAGATTCCGGCTGAGAGTAATTTTGCAGCGAGCCTAACGGATCTCAAGAAGTTGTTGAAAAAAGTGCGTGATCAAGATAATAGTCTGCAAGAAATCACTTTTTCTGTGCGAACTGGGCGTCGTGTCTTGACTGACGAGCAGCATAAACAAATTACTGTTGCAGTGACGAGTTATGATAAGTTTCGCCTGACCGGAATTACCGCTGATGTTTTGGATCAGCCATCGGTTGTCGATTTACTGAAGGCTCAGCAGGTTTTTGTCGTTCCTCAGATCATTCGTAGTGGTCAAGAACTATTTTTTGATGGCGATGTTGTGTTACTTGGCAGTGTCCATCAAGGCGCCATGCTAAAAGCATCAAAAAATATTTATGTCGTGGGTGTTGTTGACGGCGGTGTCCTACACGCCGGCTATCCTGATCATGCCGATGCAATTATTGCCGGTGATGTGAGTCAGGCGGCACAAATTCGAATCAGTGATCTGGTTGCGATTGTGGCGGACAATCCTGATATGACTGCGCATAAGTTTGCTCACGTTAACGAGAAACACGAATTAGTGGTCGACCCTCTGAGTGATTTGAAAAAGTTAAAACCAGCACTCTATACACAAATGGAGGGCAAATAATGGGAACTGCGCTTGTGATTACTTCAGGCAAAGGCGGTGTCGGCAAAACGACGACCACTGCCAACCTCGGAGCTGCCCTGGCATTGTTAAACAAGAAAGTTTGTTTAGTCGATCTAGATTTAGGTTTGCGTAATCTCGACGCTGTTCTGGGATTGCAGAATCGAATTCTTTACACGATTGTCGACGTCATTCAGGGACGCGCCGAAGTTAAGCAGGCCTTGATCAAAGATCCTGACTTCAAGGATTTATTATATTTGTTGCCAGCTGCTCAGAATGCCGACAAAAATGTTTTGACTGCGCAATCTGTGAAGAGTGTTGTGGAAGAATTGAAGCAGGATTTTGATTTTGTCTTGTTGGACTGTCCGGCCGGCATTGAAACTGGTTTTGAGAATGCAGTTGCGGGTGCAGATGGCGCAATTTTGGTTACTAATCCAGAAAACTCGGCAGTGAGTGATGCCGATCGAATTGTGGGATTACTTGAAGCCAAGCACTTGGAATTTGGACCACGGCTAATTATCAATCGGATCCGGAAGAACTTAATGAATCGTGGCGAAACCATGAGCGTTGAGGAAATTACGGATCACTTGGCTATTCCGCTATTGGGAATCGTTTTTGATGATGATCAAGTGATCGTCACTTCTAATCGTGGAGAACTAGTCACCATGCAACCAGATAATCCAGCGGCACAAGGTTACCGTAATATCGCCCGGCGGATGTTAGGCGATACTGTGCCACTGATGTCGCTAACGGATGCACCCAACCAAGTGACTGAAAAAGATCAATCGGTTTCCGATACGACTACACTAAAAAATGACAAATCCTCTGAGGCGTCAACAGTCGACGAACCGGGAAAAACTAATGATTCTGCAGAAGAAACGGTTGAACCCGCTGAGAAAAATGGCAGTGTAGATACAAATGAAGTTGCAGTTTCCAATGCCGTAAAGACAGACGAAGAGGATCCACCGAAAAAGCGTGGATTCTGGAGTCGACTTTTTGGGCGGAAATAATTTTTTCTCATTAAGCTTGACAATCGTTCTCATAATGTATAATATTCAAGCTAATAAATATTTATTTAATAGATTGTCCCTGCGTTCACCGCTTTGCAAAGAGAAATCCTGGTTGGTGAGAAGGATAGATAAGTGGACGTGCACAACAATCTACAGACTGACGTCAGTAACTTCTTTATTTTTGATCATATTTGATCCGGTCCGCCACCGTTATCAGTTCAGTTTATACTGTATAAGCCTTTGGTCGCGAGATCATTGGAAGCTTGAGGTGGAACCGTGTTTAAGACGACTTGAATACCCTCTAGACAATTAATTATGGGTCTTTGTCAAATAGTGTTGGTGGAGATTTATGAGCGATATCTGAATTTACAGATATCGCT
>NZ_RHOW01000079.1 GCF_003946215.1 Lapidilactobacillus mulanensis | reverse complement strand
ACCGACGAAGAAACTTCCGGCCTCGACGCTGGTCATTTAACAGAAAATGATCATTCTGAATCTGGTTTTGAAGATGATGAACATCATGGTCAACAAGAAAAACATGATAGTGAGCAGGAACGCTATATGGGCGGTAATTCAGCTGATGAAGACGATGAGTTAGCAAAAAAAACTCGGTGATCGTCGCGGAATGCAGCAAGATAGCTAATAAGAAACTCGGTAAGCACTAGTTTAACTAGTATTTACCGAGTTTTTTCTATCGAGATATTAATCTTATTCTTGCAGACGTTCTATCATTTGATTCATTTTTTTAATTTCTTTCTTCTGAGTCTCAATTATTTCATCAGCCAATTTTTTGACTTCTGGGTCTTTTAAATCAGCTTCAGTACTCGTTAAGATAGCAA
>NZ_RHOW01000078.1 GCF_003946215.1 Lapidilactobacillus mulanensis | reverse complement strand
AAAATCCCTCCATAGTTGTTAGATGAATTATTGTATTTCATCTGACAACCATAAAGGGATTATCGCAGTCAAGCAAATGTTAACTTGACGAGGGTGTTTTTAATTAGGTACAGATTAAATTATTTAGGTTGTTCATCTGAGTCAGTTGATTTTTTAGGTGTCTTCTTGTCGTTATTTTCGTCGGCTTTTTCGGTAACCTTTTTTAAAACTTCACTGTCTTTTTTGTCTTCTGGCAATGTGGCAAACTTGTCGAATAAACTGGTTAGTTTATCGTCGCGTTTAATGGTTAATCCCATGGTATTCACCTACCCATCTTTTGAACATATCATAGCATATTCGGCGAGGATCCGCCACGGTGGGAATCATGGTGTGTTTAAACTGAATTGTGTTGAGCACGATGATCGTCAACGGAATACGAGTTAAATCGAGCCGGATTTTTATCATCACGAAAGAATAAATATTCAAAATTAAAGAATTTAGTTGCATATTTAT
This sequence comes from Lapidilactobacillus mulanensis, assembly GCF_003946215.1. GTDB lineage: Bacteria > Bacillota > Bacilli > Lactobacillales > Lactobacillaceae > Lapidilactobacillus > Lapidilactobacillus mulanensis. The sequence goes on along the minus strand of NZ_RHOW01000078.1, from coordinate 2,949 downwards.
AAATTCAGTGATATAATTTTGACATTCTTAAAGTGGGTGACGAAATGACAACAATCTTAGAAACAAAGCAATTAACCAAAAAGTTTGATGACAATCTCGTTTTGAAAGGGATCGATTCTAAAATTGAGCAGGGCCAAGTTATCGTGGTGATCGGTCCTTCCGGTAGTGGTAAGAGTACCTATTTGCGCTGTTTGAATCTGCTCGAACAGCCAACGAGTGGCGAGGTGGTCTTCGAAGATCAGTCGATCAATCAATTGACCGAAGCACAACTGGATGGTATTCGCGAGAAAATGGGAATGGTTTTCCAATCGTTCAATTTATTTGCGAATTATTCAGTCTTAGACAATATTAATTTGGCACCGATCAACGTTCAGGGCATGACGAAGGCTGACGCCACCAAACAAAGCCAAGATTTATTGCAGCAAGTTGGGGTGGCTGATAAGGCTGACGCACAACCTGCCAGTTTATCTGGTGGTCAGCAACAGCGGGTCGCAATCGCGCGTGCGTTGGCCATGCATCCAGACGTGATGCTGTTTGACGAACCAACTTCGGCACTGGATCCAGAAATGGTCGGCGAAGTTTTGAACGTCATCAAAGACTTGGCGCAAACCGGGATGACGATGATCATTGTCACTCACGAAATGGGCTTTGCAAAAAACGTGGCCGATGAAGTCTGGTTCATGGATGATGGCCAAATCATCGAAAAAGGCACACCAACAGAAGTCTTCGATCATCCGCAAAAAGCACGGACACAAGATTTCCTGTCCAAAGTGTTAGTTAGCTAATTCAGCCGCTATCGAGTCGGCAGAGTTTAAATTTTTCTCATTCTAAGCTACAATACTATTCAGAGTATTGTAGTTTTTGTGTCTGGTTAGGTATTTTGGATTAAACTTGAATGAACGTCTCATTCGGCTGGTCGCGTTAGTTCGGCGTGCTTCAAGAGACTCGCCAAGTGAGATCTAAAAGCCTAAAATTACGAATGAAAATGAATGGGGAGGCTAATTTTTGGCATCGGAACATATTGAACATAAACTAGCCTTACTACCAGCCTTGCCCGGTTGTTATTTGATGAAGAATATCAACGCGCAGGTTATTTATGTCGGCAAGGCTAAAAATTTAAAAAATCGGGTGCGCTCGTATTTCAAGAGTGCGCATACCGGCAAAACAGCGCGCTTAGTCGAAGAAATTGTTGATTTTGAAACGCTCATTACCAGTACTGACAAAGAAGCGTTTCTGCTAGAAATTACTTTAATTCAAAAGCACCAGCCTTATTATAATATCCGTTTGAAGCAGGGCACGGGTTATCCGTACATTAAAATCACCAACGAACGCGATCCGATCATCCAAATTACCGGTCAGATCAAGAAAGATGGTGCGTATTATTTTGGCCCCTATACGAATGTTTATGCAGCCGAAGAAACGATGCACTTTATCCAGAAGGTTTATCCTTTGCGGCGCTGTCAGGGCCATTTAGGGCGTCCCTGCCTGTATTATCATATGGGTCAGTGTCTCGGTGCTTGTTTCAAGGAAGTTCCCGAGGAAACTTATCAACATCAGATCGAGAAAATCAAACGGTTCTTAGACGGTCATGTCAGCGAGATCAAGCGCAAGTTAACTTCAGAAATGAATACGGCCTCGGCTAATTTGCAATTTGAACGGGCGGCCGAATTGCGTGATCAGCTGCATTATATTGAGGCCACGGTTGAAAAGCAGAAAATTATTTCTCATGATAATACGCCACGAGATATTTTCGGCTATTACATGGATAAAGGTTGGCTGTCCGTGCAGGTCTTCTTTATTCGCCAGGCGCGGTTGATGAAGCGGGAGAAACGTATGATTCCGGTCATCAGTACGCCCGAAGAAGAGTTCACAACGTTTATTCTTCAGTTTTATAATCGGAAAAATAATGTGTTACCTCGTGAAATCCTGGTACCGAAGAATATTGAAAGTGAGATTCTGAGTGATATTCTTAAAGTTCCAGTGAGAACGCCGAGTCGCGGTCAGAAACGGGAATTGCTAGAACTAGCGGAGAAAAATGCCAAGTTGGTGTTGGATGAAAAATTCCGATTGCTGGAATTAGATGAGCGTCAAACCATTGGTGCGCAAAATGAAATTTTGTCTGCTTTAGGTTTACCGAATGGACATGTGATCGTAGCTTTTGACCATTCGCATATTCAAGGTGCAGATCCGGTTTCGGCGATGGTCAGCTACTTGGATGGGCGTCCGGATAAAGGCAATTATCGCAAATATAAGCTTCGTGGTGACGTTGAACATCAGCAAGGTGCCGATGAAGCGGCGAACACGCGCGAAGTGATCCGTCGCCGTTTTACACGTTTATTGAAAGAAGCGAAACCACTGCCGGATTTGATTTTGATGGATGGTGGGATCATTGAAATGAATGCCGCCAAAGATGTTTTAGAAAACGAGTTGAATTTATTCACCCCCGTTGCTGGTATGGTTAAAAACGACAAGCATCAGACCGCACAACTGATTTACGGCGATGACGGCCACCATATTCCGCTGGATCCTAAGTCACAGGGCTTTTATTTATTGCAACGGATCCAGGATGAAGTGCACCGTTTCGCCATTACCTTCCATCGACAAACGCATACGAAGAACAGTCTTTCGTCGCGGCTAGAAACAATTCAAGGCGTTGGTCCAAAGACGCGCACGAAATTGTTGAAACATTTCGGTTCTATGAAAAAAATCAAAGAGGCATCCTTGGATGAACTTCAAGAAGTTGGTATTTCCAAAACGATCGCGCAAACGATCAAGCTGGCTTTCCAGTAGTGTCGCTTGTTTGTTTTGTTGATGGTGACTGGAATCAACGGCTCATTCGGTTGGTTGCGTTAGTTCTGCGTGCGAAAAGACCCACAACGATTTGCGATAATCCCTTTATGGTTGTCAGATGAAATACAATAATTCATCTAACAACTATGGAGGGATTTT
>NZ_RHOW01000077.1 GCF_003946215.1 Lapidilactobacillus mulanensis | reverse complement strand
TCTTCATGGCCTTTTTGTCTACTCTGGTCTAGGTCACAGGGTGTTGCACTTGAATTGTAAACTCGGGCACCTTAATTAAACCAAAAAAGGCTGTTGCCAAAAATTCAGCAACAGCCCGAAACACTTTATTTTTCTAAGAAGAACTCAAATCGTTCGCCCGCATATTGCGTCCGCACGTATTCAAATGGTCGCCCATCTTTAAGATACGTGATCTGGCGTAAGCGCAAAATGGCATCGCCACGCTTCAGATTCAAATAATCCGCGATATTTTCCGAAGCAAGCGTCGCCGTGATCGTCTGCTTAGCCTTACCGATTTCATAGTCCCCTTTTTGCTCCATAGTCGCATAAAAAGACTCAGTGACTTCAGCACGACTGAAATTCTTGATCAGGTGAGCTGGAATGGTGGTCACTTCAAAACTAATCGGCACATTATCAGCTAGCCGGATCCGTTCCATTCGCACGACTTTGTCTGTTTCTTCAAGCTGCAATCGTTCTTGCTCACTCAAAGAAGGACTGACCGTTCGATAAGAAATTGTTTGACTAGAAGGGAATTTCCCTTGTGAGCGCATGATTTCGGTGAAACTAGTGGTACCAGACATTTTTTCTTGAACCTTTTGTCTGGCAACATAAGTTCCGGCGCCGATCCGGCGTTCTAGGATACCTTCGTCAACTAAGGTTTGCAGTGCCTGACGTAACGTCATTCTGCTCACGTTAAATTGAACTGACAATGCACGTTCGGAAGGAATGCGATCGCCAATCTTCCAAAGGCCAGCTTCGATATCACGTTTAATTTGATTATGGATCTTAATATATACAGGCGATTCCACAGTCATTACCTCTAATTATTCTGGATGGTATTCAGTACCATAACTATACGTGCCAACTAAATCTTGATTACGATTTAATAAGTTTAAGTCAGCATCTTTACCAACAGTTAACGTGCCTTTAGAATCCAAATGGAATTCTTCAGCTTGGTTGACGCTGCTCATTTGAACGGCTTCAAACATCGAGCACCCCGTGAAGTCTTGAATGTTTTTGAAAGCATCGATGAATTGGAGAACAGAACCAGCCAATGTGCCATCAGACAAACGTGCTTGCTTGTCTTTAACGTAGACTTTTTGACCACCAAGTTCACTTTCGCCTTCAGGCATCCCCTTGGCGCGCATCGAATCAGTCACAAGGTCGATTCGTTCAGGCCCCTTCATGTCAAAAGCAAGCCGGATCATATCAGGTACGATATGGAAACCATCGCAAATTAATTCTGCGTGCATATTATCTTCGAGCATCGCATGACCAGTCACACCGGGTTGGCGGTGCTTGAATTCACGCTGCGCATTATACAAGTGAGTCACATGAGTTGCTTTACTATTCAATAATTGCTCACGAGTGGCATTACTGTGGCCAACTGAAGGAACAATTCCGTTAGCAATACAATAATCTTCAAAAGCGGCAGAGCCTGGATCTTCTGGTGCATACGTGATCAACTTGACGCGGCCGCCGGATAATTCGTTCCAGTGACCTAATAATTCAGTATTAGGATCTTTAATGTATTGTTCTGGTTGTGCCCCTTTGTATACGGCAGAAATAAATGGGCCTTCAAGATGGACACCTTTAATAATAGGATTGCGTTCAGCGGCAACCTTTACACCAGACATCGCACGATCGATATTTTCATTAGATTGGGTCATTGTCGTGGCAAATAAAGTTGTGACCCCTTCGTTGCGCATCATTTTAGTGGCCATTGTGTCGATTTGATCTGGATCGCCGTCCATCGCGTCAAATCCATAACCACCATGAGCATGAACATCAATAAATCCAGGAACGATCGTCGTCCCTTGAATATTTTGAACTTCGTCGCCTGCTTCGGCAACATAATCATAAACTGGACCGACCGCTAAAATCTTTTGATCGAAACGAATATAACCATCATCGATCACTTGATCACCAGTATAAATTTTTGCATGCTTTAAAACTTTTGCACTCATGAAGACATCTCCTATTTTTATGTTGTGAAGAAGCACGGTTGGCTTTGAGCATTAACCTGCTAAACACAGAAATCTTGTTTTTGGATTTATGGGTTTAGCAAGTTAAGCGGAAAAGACAGTGCTTCTGAACACATTTATGTTGTGAGAAAAGATGCTCTGAAATCATTGGCTAAGTGAGTCACATTAAAATCTTGGTCTTAAGATTTAAATGTGACTTGCTTAGCCACTGATTTCAATCTTTCCGAACACAGTTATGTTGTGAAGAAGCACGGTTGGCTTTGAGCATTAACCTGCTAAACACAGAAATCTTGTTTTTGGATTTATGGGTTTAGCAAGTTAAGCGGAAAAGACAGTGCTTCTGAACACATTTATGTTGTGGAGTGGTCCGCGTTTATTTGTGTTTCTGACTACCACCAACATAATTGAATCATAACTGAAACCATATTCTAGTATATGTGGTATAGACCAAAAATGCAAGTGAAACCATCAGACCAATTTTTATAGTCGCGGTTATCTACAGGTTTTCTAGACAAACCAATTTTAATTTAATTTTCTAAATCCTTAGTAATCGTTGCATCGACAGCTTTCGTGACCGCGGTTTCGAACCCAGCGGCTTGCATCGCTAAAACACCGGCGATCGTGCTGCCACCTGGTGATGCGACCTCATCAATAAGATTCCAAGGTGCGTCACCACTTTGCCGAACCAATTCGGCGCTACCGATCAACATTTGACTCACAATTTCAGCCGCTTGTTTTTTGGTCAAGCCATATTTGACACCCGCATGGGCAAGCGCATCGATAAATAAGAAGGCAAAAGCTGGCGCACTTCCTGCAAGCGCGACGAAAGTGCTAAAGTCGGCTTCAGGCAGTGGCATAACTGTACCAATCTTGCCAAATAAATCCGTTGCGATCGCGTTAGCAGTTGGTTCTCCAGCCGTGTTTGTCGCTAGTGCAGTCATTCCTTGTCCAATCTTAACATTTAAATTAGGCATGACGCGAATAATTGGCACTGCTAGACCAATAATATTTTCTAAATCGGCGATCGTCACCCCGGATAAAAGTGAAAAGAGCGGAATCTTTTTATTGATGAGCTCCGATTTGAGTGGCGCTAAAACCGTTTCTTTTTGTTGCGGTTGTACGGCTAAAATAATCACATCGGCATTCTGGACCACTTGTAAATTGCTCGCACATGCTTGTAATCTTTTTGCCGTGGCATATGGCTGATAATTGGTAACATGCGCACTATGAACATAAATGTCCGCAGGATTTACCGCATCTTGTTGTAGCAACCCCTCAATAATCGCCTTTGCCATATTTCCCAACCCAATGAATCCAATTTTCATCTCATTACCTCCATTTTGATCACGCCGACATACTTCTGTTCCTAGTTTATCGACTGTTTCCATAGATAGCAAGAAATAGTCCGTGACCAAAATAAAAAACCGTTCTTTCAACAGAAGTGTTGAAGTGCTTCATAATTGTTAGACAAACAGTCTAATGATTGTGAGGCACTTTTTGTATGGTCAAA
>NZ_RHOW01000076.1 GCF_003946215.1 Lapidilactobacillus mulanensis | reverse complement strand
TTGCGTAATTAAGAAAAAGAATCCCTTGATATAGAAGAATTCTCTTGACTAATGGTAGAAAAAAGAACACGAAAAATTGAATATCTAAATATTGCTGAGTTAAAATCTGTGATTTCAGAAATACTCAAAAGCTGCAATCCATATTTCACTTCAAAATATGTGATTTTAACGGCCCTACTAACTGGTATGGGTCCCGGTAAAATTGGTGGTTTAACATGGGACGATATTAACTTTATTTTCAATACGATTTCTATCAATCAATCGTGGAATGTGGCGAAAAAAGACTTTAAGCCATTGAAAACTAAAGCATCAAAAGAATTACTAAAGTCGACCATTGGTTGTTCGACGTCATCGGTGAGTTTTCCCACGAAGATAGCCTAAGCTGAGTGTATGTAAATCAATATGGTACGATTCCAACATCTGCCGGGTCAACAAAACTTTACGAAGTATGCTTAAAGAATTAAAAATAAAACGCAATAGATTTCATTTTCATATTTGTCGTCATACGCACGTTGCTAACTTATTGTCCCAAGGAATAGAACTTTACGCAATTTCAAAAAGGCTCGGTCATAATGATATTACTGTTACTTCCAAAGTTTATTCGTACCTAATCGAAGAGTATCGAGTTAAAACAGACTCGCAAATAGTAACTGCTTTGGATGTAATAAAGCCGGTGAAAGAATAAATGTTTCAATAAAAACCGTCTAGCCCTAATCCCAACTTATTTTGGCAATTTTATCTTGTCCACAATGGTTTAACCTTTTAGTGCTTTTTAATGCTTGATATAAAAATAGAAACCCGCTAAGTGTTGATTTAGCAAGGTTTCTATTTTTTATAAATCTTTCTTATTACTTCTACTAAGGAGAGTACAGGAATTGAACCTGCGCGCCCGGTTAAGGGTTCGACGGATTTCGAGTCCGTTGCATTACCACTCTGCCAACTCTCCAGAATGTCCTAAATTAGTATACCAAAAATCTAGGACATTGGCAAAAACAATTACAATTTTCTGTTTGAAAAATATCGACTAGTAATTTTTTCAGAGCCAATCAATAATTAATTTATTTATGCAACACAAGAGCCTTGCTTCCTTCAAGTTAGCAAGGCTCTTATTTTAATTTTAAACTAGTCAAACTTAATTAGCGCGATAACCACGCGCTGCTCAAGATAATCGCAGAAAAATTCCGGCGTCGACTAAACCTTTGGTAAACCCAGGAACGGTTTCCGTTCGTTGCCAGTCACGTTGGAGCTCACAGGCGAGTTGGGCAATACTAGTCGGTTGTGCGCCTGCGCGTTCAATTCGACGTAAAGCGGCATCGTGGGCGATCAGCGACGTGCCTCCAACGGCATCCACCACTGGAAAAACATTGAAGCCTTCCTGAAGTGCATCGAGGGTTGGGAACGTCAAACAAGCTTCGGTCCATAGTGCAGCGATGATCAAATTCTTCCGCCCTGTTTTTTTAACTGCATCATAGAATTCTTGATCTTCCCACGCATTGATTGTCGTCCGATCATAACTGGGGACATCGGCCAATAAGGCTTTGATCTGGGGAATGGTGTCTTGATTCCGCCCACTAGCCACGTTGACGGTCGATAAAATCGTCGGAATTTTAAAAGTCTGAATCAATCCGACCGTGCTGACAATATTACGGATCAATTCCGCACGTGGCATCTAATTGATCGAGTTGATCTGCGTTGGTTGGTAATCAATTAACAAAAACGCAGCATTCTCTGGGGTCAATAATTCATCTTTAATAGGATCACGTCTAACTTTACTAGTCATAACTCACACACTCCTTTATGATTTCACCGTTAAATATCGTGCTAGAAAAGCTAAGATACTATTTTTGACATCTGCCCAATAACCTTTGGCATGACGATGACCCGGCAATAAAATAGTTTCCACTGGTATGCCGAGTTGAATATAGCGCTGGCTGAGTTGGATCACGCCAGAAACTGGCACAAATTCTGTCAAGGAATTGATCAGCAGCAACGGACCGCTACTGGAACGCACATGATGATAAGGCGTAGCCGCATGCGCTTGCTGTTCACTGAGATAGTTCAAAATAAACCACTTATAAAACGGATCATCTGTGCCATCCTGATCGATCGACTGACTGGCGGTTGCCGAAGCAGCGACATGATCATCTGTGGCGACCACCTGCTCATGTGCTTGCAACCACTGATCAATGTCTAAAATTCCCGATAACGAAATTGCGGGCAAGTCATATTTTAACCCAAGTTCGACCGCCAGATTCCCACCTGCTGAACCGCCAATTGCGGCTTTCGGTAAATTAGGAAAAGATTGTTGTAGCCATTGATAAAGCAAATCCATATCTTCAAGTGGCGCCGGAAAATGGCTAGCAGGCGCCAATCGATAATTAGGAACGATCACCAAATATCCCTGTGTCGCCAACCAGTCTGCAACGTCCGCCTCCTTAGCCTTATCGCCTTGAAACCAACCACCACCATGTAGATTGATAATCAGCCCCTTGATCGGTGGCGCTGTTGGCTGATATTGATCTAGAAATAAATTTGGTGCATATTCAATATCGTTTTCGTTCGTGACTGTCAATTCAAACACCTCACTTATTAAAAGCGCTTTCAATTATTTGAAATGAACGACTTCACCTCGCAATAGCTATACTTTAATGCAAGTCGTCATTCAGACGCAAACAATTTGTCTCGGGAATTTTTTATTTGACGAGTACTGTTCACTTGATTAAAAAAACGCCGTGTTTCCGCCGAAATCGGTCAGAAACATGACGATTTATTTTTTTCCACGTATAGAAAGGTGTATTTTAAGCGAGGTAAGTTGATAAATAACGCTATGCTTCGATCACTTCATCCATGCTGTTTTCCAAATCAACATAGTAGTTATGCACGTTATCTGTATCGAGATAAACTTTCACTTGGCCGTCATGTAAAAACGGTGTGGAATCATAACGAACAGTTGGCCCCTTGAACAAGTATTTCCGCCCCGCCTCATCTTCATAGACGCAGGTCATACGCTGAATTGTGTGGGCATACTGGTGATGTTGGGAATTGCTTGTCACCACCGCAGTATTACTGGCAACTAATGCGATATGCCCCGCCCAGACATAATTCCCGGCAGCCAACAACGCGTTGATCCGCACTTGTTTACGATGAGCTACCAAAATCGTTATCGATCCAGCAACCAGCAATAATAAACCCGGAATGCCAAAGCCTAATAGGAAAAGGCGACGAGCTAATTGCTCACCTTGTGCATCATTTGCCACTTGCACCCCATTCACATAAACATGATTGCCACTGGCAACGCTAGCCAGAACGACGGCGATAATCAGGAAAACGATTCCCATGCCGATCAATAACCATTTCACCCATTTATTCTTGATCGTCACACTTTTTTTCATCACATGATCCCCCCTGACGATATATCATGTGCTAAGTTTATCATAAATGGTTCACGTCGCAAAGTTCAGTTGGATTCATCCTCAAAATATGACCCGTGTACAAAAAAAGCGCATCGATTCAAACGACTCAAATGAAGTGCTTCATAATTGTTAGACAAACAGTCTAATGATTGTGAGGCACTTTTTGTATGGTCAAATA
>NZ_RHOW01000075.1 GCF_003946215.1 Lapidilactobacillus mulanensis | reverse complement strand
AAACAAAGAAAAGTGGTGAATCATAATTCCGTCGAATTATGATTCACCACTAATGTTAGTCAGTTTTGTTGCTCTTAAACGAAGTCACTTAACACAAGGGGGGGAGATTCATTAAAGTTAACTTTCTTCGCCAGAGACATCACTATTGAGAAGTCCTATTACTTCCAAAAGTAATAATAGCATATTGATAAAAATAAGTCACTATCCAAAATGCGAAAATGTCAAAAATTGTGACGATTTTGCAAAAAAAGTTCAATAATATTTAAAGTTCGGGTGAGTAATGCTTAATATCTTCAATTAACTTAGCAAATTTATGAGCGATTTCATTCGGTGGCGTTAAATAACCACTCGTGACCCAGTCAACAAGGGTGCCCGCGCATCCGTAACCAAAAAACTCCGCATAAAATTGGCGGTCGTAGGCAGATAGCTGATGATCTGAATTAATTTCTGTTAATAAATCGGTCAATCCTGACTGCACAACTTTGGAAAAGGTGAGGAGTAAGGTATTTTGATCGCTAGCAGAAGTGTTCGTGTAGAAAGTTCGATGTTCGTTAATAGAGGTCAACATTTTTTCGGTTTGACCTAACCAATTATCGAGCTGAACATGATCGTGATCGAGATAAAAAAAGCTCAGTTCTTGATAAGTGTAGGCTAACAAATCGTATTTGTCACGGAAATGATAGTAAAAACTTTGCCGATGCATCCCAACTTTGTGGGTGATCTGTGAAATGGTAATTTTGCTAAAATCTTGCGTTTCCATCAATTTGATCAGCGCATCCATGAAGGCGTGTTTGGTAATATAGTCGCTACTCATTGTCGTTGACCTCCTCAGATCGCGTTGTTTTGATTGACTCAGGCGATCACGATTTTATTTTACTCGTTGTCGCCTTATTTGACTAGTAAAGAATTGATTTGCGAAAGTAGCGGGGAAGTTATCGCCTTTGATCACGAATTTAAAAGCTTTCCTTAAAAGCAATATATTCTTCATATTTATTACTAAAGCGTTCGTTAAAATAGTGTATACTACAAAGTATAATGGATGTTCAAGAGTTATATTTTAGAAAATAATTACTAATTTTTTGGAGATGAGCAGATGAAAATTTCAGATTGCGCCGCAATTTTGCAAACAAGTCATCGAGATCAGCGTGTTTTACAAGCACAGGATGTTGAATTGACGGATCTTACTCAAAACACGAAAGAAGTTAAGCCCGGTTGCTGTTTCGTTGCGATCAAGGGCGTTCATTTCGACGGACACGAACACATTCAGGAAGTTGTTGATGCTGGTGCGAAGCTAGTAATTGTTGAACGTCCCGTTGAATTCAATGGAGATGCCGTTGTCGTGACTGTGCCCAATACATATAAGGCGCTGGCTCAATTGAGCACACGCTTTTTCGGTGATCCTAGCCGTCAGCTGACGATGTTTGGTGTGACTGGGACGAATGGCAAAACGACGATCACCCATTTAATCGACCAAATCATGGAGGATCACGGTGTACAGACTGGCATCATTGGTACGATGTATAGCAAAGTGGGCACGAAAAAATTGCCCGCGGTCAATACGACGCCTGAACCTTTAACGGCGCAAAGAACGCTGAGTGAGATGGTTGCGGCTAACGATCAGGCTTGCGCGATGGAGGTTTCTTCGATTGCGCTAGTTCAAGGCCGTGCGTGGGGAATCGACTTCGACACCGTTGTTTTCACGAACTTAACAGAAGATCATTTGGATTATCATAAGACGTTCGAGAATTATTTCGACGCTAAGGCACTGCTCTTTTCTCAATTGGGTAATAGCTATCATGTTGGCGAAAAGACGAAAAGTGCGGTTATTAATATCGATGATCCTCACGGTAAACGTCTACTTGAGAAAACTGCCGCAAATATCTTGACCTATGGGGCGAAGGGCGAGGGGATCCTCCAAGCTAAAAATATTCAAGTGACGAATAAAGACACCAAGTTTGATCTGCAAATTTACGATGAAACTTATCCAGTTCAACTCAAACTGATGGGGAACTTTAATGTCTACAACGCTTTGGCTGCTTTTGGCGCGTGCTATGAACAAGGTCTAGAACCCGCTGAGATTATCACTTCGCTTGAATCAGTCAAAGGTGTTCGTGGCCGTTTCCAAGTTGTTCCCAATGAAAAAGATGTCACCGTCATTGTCGATTATGCGCACACACCCGATGGTCTGGAAAATGTCTTGAGCACGATCAATGCTTTCGCCAAACAACGTGTTTTTTGTGTTGTTGGTTGTGGTGGCGATCGTGAGACAACGAAGCGACCAATTATGGGCAATATTGCGGTTCAACATTCAACGGATGCAGTCTTAACTTCAGATAATCCGCGGACGGAAGATCCTGAGAAAATTCTCGATCAAGTTGTGGCGGAACTCAAGCCGGGTACTTTTACTAGAATGACGGATCGGCGAGCAGCTATCAACTTTGCGCTGGGTGAAGCTAAGGCCGGAGATGTGGTCTTGATTGCTGGCAAGGGGCACGAAGATTATCAGATCATTGGCACAGTTAAGCATCATTTTGATGACGTTGAAGTTGTCAATGACTTTTATAAGCAAGAGAAATAATCAAGCGGAGTGGCAATGCCTAATCGTCGTCACTCCTTTTTTATTATCTGGACTTTCAAATTATTCGGCACCTAACGCGTGTTTCGGAGGAGTATCTAAATGAAAAAATTTTGGCAGAATTATCGTAGCACGTTCTTAATTCTCATTGGCTTGATCCTAGGAGGCATTGCTGGCGCCGTCTGGGGAGCAAAAGTCGACGTCGTTAAACCTTTAGGCGATTTGTTCCTAAATTTGATGTACATGATTTTGATCCCGTTGGTTTTCTTCAGTATTTCATCGTCGATCGCTAGCATGAAAGAAGTTAAGCGACTCGGGAAAATTTTAGGAATCACTGTGGCGGTTTTCTTAGGAACGGCGCTAGTCTCTGCTGTTCTAGGTTACCTTTGTGTCTTGATCTTCAAGCCGATCCAAGGCATCGATATGACTAGCGTGAAGGCAATGATGGGCAATGTCAAAGGCGCAGGCAGTAACAAAACATCCGCGTTGGCACAAATTGTAGCGACGTTCACAGTCGATGATTTCAGTAAGATCTTGTCTAAGAGCAACATGCTTTCGTTGATCGTCGTTTCCGTTCTTGTGGGGATTGCAACGTCTGCCTCTGGTAAAGCGGCGGAACCATTTGAAAAGCTGTTAGCAGCAGGCAATCTGGTCACGATGCGAATTGTTAAATATATCATGTATTACGCACCGATCGGTTTGGGTTGTTTCTTCGCCACTGTTATTGGGAACTTAGGCGCAGAAATGGTCGGCGGTTATCTGCGGACGTTGATCATCTACGTTGGGTACGCCTTATTTTACTTCTTCGTGGTCATGAGTGGTTACGCCTATCTTTCTGCAGGACGTCTCGGTTTCAGAACGTTGTGGAAGAATATCAGTATTCCTGCAATCACGGCCATTGCCACGAGCTCTTCGGCCGCGTCGATCCCAGTTAACCTTGAATATACTAAGAAGATCGGTGTGACACCCGATATCGCGGACACCGTGATTCCGTTAGGTGCTAATACGCATAAAGATGGGTCAGTTGTCGGCGGCATTTTAAAAACAACATTCCTGTTTGTGCTCTTTGGTCGCAATATTGCGACGCCTCAGAATGCGGTGATCATTATTGCCGTCGGTTTCTTAGTCGGTGTGGTTATGAGCGCAATTCCAGGTGGCGGGTTCGTCGCGGAAACCGTGATCATCACGATCTTCGGTTTTCCAATGACTGCCTTACCATTGATCCTGATCATCAGTGAGATCATTGATATTCCTGCGACGCTATTGAATTCAACTAGCAATATTACTTCGAGTATGTTGATCACGCGCTTCGTGGAAGGTAAAGATTGGCTCAAAGACTACGTGGCCAACCACAACGCTGCGTAAGTGCAATTGGATTTAGTCGGTTCGTTCGTGTAAATATCTCGATATAAAAGGCGCATCTGGATTTATCAGATGGCTATACTCCTACTTAAGTAGACAAGCAAATAATCAAAGCTTGTACACTTAGGAAGGAGTTTTT
>NZ_RHOW01000074.1 GCF_003946215.1 Lapidilactobacillus mulanensis | reverse complement strand
CGACTAACTATACCAATTTATAAGAATAGATCAGTAGTGTTGCACTTGATTTGACAATTCGGGTATATTTTATAATACTTATTTTATGCAAATAATAAGCAACATGATTGTTGATTATTTTACAATAGCTTTTTATGCTTCTTGATTTCCCCCCTACTTCTACTAGCCTTAATTTATTTTCATTAGAAGAGGTAGACAGTGTGACATCTAAAAATGAAACAACTGAATATTATGACCTCAAGCTCCCCTTTAAAACTATTTTTCCAAAATTATTGAGCAATCCGATCAAATTAAAAAATAAGCTACAAACGTTATTCTTGATTTTCCTCACACCATATACATTATTTAAAACATATAGCACTGTCTCGATTAGATCCAGCAAGCACAATCTAGAATTGAAAAAGAGAAGTAATTTGATTCACTAAAAAAATATCCCCCGTGCTATTTGATATTCATCACGAATAACAACAGCACGAGGGATATTCCTTTAGCTAAATAATATTTTTAAAGTTAGGCTATGCTTTTTTGCGACCCAAAATGAGGGAAACAATAATAACTAAGATAACGGCACCCAAAATGGATGGAATTAGCGCCATCCCTGCAAGAGAAGGTCCCCAAGTACCTAATAATGCTTGTCCAATAGCTGATCCGACCAGACCAGCAATAATATTAGCGATCCAGCCCATGCTATTGCCTCTACCAGTAATTGCACCTGCAATGACACCAATAATAGCACCTACGATTAATGACCAAAGCCAACCCATGTTAATTCCTCCTTTTTATTGAACGCGTGGTTCAGTGTTATCTTTAACTTTTTCTTGAACTTTATTTGATCCTTGCGAAATTGCATCTTTTGCCTTATCCGTCTGTTTTGAAGCAAAACGGCCAGTTGATTTTGCGGCATTCGTCACTTTATCTTGAATGGTTTCAGAATCTTCTTCATATTCAGATTCAGTTTTAATATCAACAACGTTAATATTAACTTCAATCACTTCAAGATGAGTCATTTTAGCTACTTCATCATGGATGACTTGTTTAACTTTGTCAGCAATTTCAGGAATATCACGACCATATTCGATCACAACGTCCATATCAACTGCGACTTGTTTTTCACCGACTTCAGTTTTAATACCAGAAGTCACGTTATCTGTGTTAACCAGTTTATCGGCCATATTAGCGAAGAAGCCACCGTTGACATCTAATAAACCATCAATCTTTTCAATTGCATTACCAATAATCTTTTGCACAACTTTATCGTCATAAGTTAATTCGCCACGAATTTGATCATTGGTCTTATCAGATTCACTGCGCATATGCGCTGCTTTTTGGTTTGTTGTTTGCAATGCATCTTTTCTTGTGTCTGATCCGTTTTGAATATTTTGTGTCATTTTTTGTCCTCCTAATAATCATCTGATTGATCTAATAATCCGTCCAAAATACCTAGGCGTTTAACATACAATCCGATTAATATGCCAACAATTGTTAAAATAATTAGCAATAAAGTTTTAAAAAAACCAATCGAAACGAATAATATCGCTATAAGTAAGCCCAGACCCCCACCAATAATGGGGAACATAAAGCGTTGCCAAAAAGCCTTCATCTTATGCCCTCCTTAAACCACTCGAGTACTATCAGTAGTTTGCTTATTGGTTTGATAGTCATTAAAGTCAACATTAACAATCACTTGTTCTTTAGTTCCAAGTAATCGTTGTAATTCTTGTTGTATTTCAGAACGAAAAGCTTCTGTTCGATCAATTAGTGATGATGTTCGTTTTAATTGACCATCAATTGTTACTCGAATTTTACGTTTAGTTGCGTGAACTTTAATTTTAGGTTTACTGATAAAATCTTTAGTCGCTAGTTTTGAGCGAACGAAGCCTTCAATTGCCTTTTGCTCTAATACTAAATGACCGCCTTTAGAATCAAGATTAAATTGATGACGTAATCGTGGATAAAAAACCACAAAGACTATCCCAATTAGAATTAAGATCGCAAACGCACTCGCTATCCAGAATAAATATTGCCAAAAGTACATATTTAAAAATATCCTATCGAGAAAACGTACTTGGTCTAAACCGACGTATGGCGCGCCAATCACAATCAGTGGTACTAGAGCAGAGGCTAAAAGTAAACCAACAATAATCAATAGCGTTTTTACAACTCGATTCATTTACTAACCTCCTTTTTTCAAGACTCGGTTAGATATTAGTTAAACTACTCAACCATTCAATTATAGATTGATCGCACCGCCACCGGTGACACCATAGATTTGAGCTGTCACATAGCTGGCATCATTGGATGCTAAGAAAACATAAACTGGTGCTAATTCGGCTGGTTGACCTGCTCTCTTCATTAAAGTATCTTGACCAAATTTTGGTAAGGCACTTTTGGGTTGACCTTGATCTAATTGTAATGGTGTCCAAATTGGACCAGGAGCAACGCCATTTACACGAATACCTTTTTCAGCCAATTGCTTCGCTAAACCAACAGTAAAGTTAGCAATCGCCGCCTTAGTTGTTGCATAATCTAATAAATGTGCACTAGGATCAAACGCCTGAATAGACGTTGTTGTCACAATACTGCTACCAGCTTTTAGATGTGGTAAAGCGGCTTTAACTAAGGCAAACTGCGAAATAATATTAACCGTAAAAGTATCTTCAACCTGTTTCATCGTTAATTCCTCAATCGATGGTTGAGAAATTTGTTGAGCCGCATTAAGTAATATTGTATCTAACCCACCTAATTCAGCAATCGTTTGTGTTACCATTTGCTCTGGTGCATTTCGATCGCGTAAGTCACAAGGTAACAAGACAACTTTGCGTCCGGCTTCTTGAATATACTCTGCTACTTCATTTGCATCTGGCTCTTCACCTGGATAAAATTGCAAGGCAATATCTGCACCTTCTCGAGCGAATGCAATTGCAGCAGCACGACCGATTCCTGAATCTCCACCAGTAATCAAAACACGGCGGTTTTCTAGTTTATGATTACCAATGTAACTTCCTTCGCCACAATCAGGCTTAGGCGACATTTTCTTTTGAAGTGCTGGTGTTTCTTGATCCTGCTTCTCAAATTGAGAAGTATGATATAAATTCCGTGGATCAATTAAAATAGGTTCTGTCATCATCATTCCTCCTTTATAAATTAATCGTATGATATTGAAAGAACTAAATAAATTTTTTTGCCTAAGAGATTTTGTGATTTTAAAAATTGACTTAAGCACCGCACTCTATTTATTGTTTAAGTAAAATAATAAATTTTTGGAAGGAGAAATATATGATCAATTATTATCAAATCGATGAAACTAAAGGAATACTTAATAAAGATTCAGTAGTTGACGCATGGCTAGTTCTAGAGCAAGCAACAGCAGAAGAACAGGAAAAAGTCATCCACGATTATAAATTACCTGAAGACATCTTTTCAGCAAGTGATGAAGCGGAAGAAATTTCTCGATACGAACAAATAGAAAATGATAAATTAGGACAAGTAACCATACTATCTTTAACCAATCTCTCTGCTGATAGAGAAATCTCAATTGAAGAACGTTTAGAACCGCTAATTTTTATCTGGTCCAAATCAATAATTATTACCTACGTAGGTGATCGATCTGAATTTTGTGAACGTTTTATCGATAAGTATGCTAATCAAGTAACATCTTTAGAAAAATTATGTGCTTACGTCATTTTAATGATTTATACGCATTATATTAAAGAACTGCTTGAAATTAAGAAAACAATCGATGACTTAGATCGTGCCGCCCGAAAAACAACAGAAAATGAAGAATTATTTCGATTAGCTGATACAAAACGGAACATCGTTTATTTAGACCATACTTTAAGAGGTCAGGAAAAACCCTAGACTATTTATGGCATGAAACCGATATGGAAGAGAAATTAAACGATAAAAAATTACTTTATAACATTAAATTGCGCCAAGCCCACGCTGAAGAGTTGATCACCATTTATCGTGATTTATTAGAAACCGTTGGCGGACTCTTTGGCGATATGATGGACAATAATCTGAATCACCTAATGAAATATTTAGATTCTGCGGCGCTAATTATTTCGATACCGGCATTAATATCAGGTATTTGGGGTATGAATACAGGCGGGCTTCCCGGTAAGGGGACTAATCTCGGTTTCTTTGTCGTGATTATCGTCAGTATTATTGTGACCGCATTAGTAGCAATCCATTTAAAACGAAAAGACTATACAAAGTGAGGATTTTTAAATCTAGCTTCATTGATAAGCGTAAAAACATTGATTGGACTTATTATTATCAGCGTCTGTAATTTCTCTTCTTTCATTATTACTCATTTTTATCGTTTTTCAGCGCTATATTATGGGTACTGTCTCGACTGGCTGTATGAAAGAATAATAAGAAAGCATTTCCATTGCAAAACATCTTGGCAACTTGTTACGATAAGTTTGTAACTCATAACAAGCATTTATTCAAAGGAGGACTTTTAGATGACACATCACCAAACGCACGAAGAAAATGAGAAAGAACTAGCAGAACGTAAACACGAACAGACACTAGAGAAAAACGAAAATTAT
>NZ_RHOW01000073.1 GCF_003946215.1 Lapidilactobacillus mulanensis | reverse complement strand
CGCCCTACCCTCGCAGACAGTCTCCCATCAACTACTCTCGGCGCTAAGAAGCTTAACTTCTGTGTTCGGCATGGATACAGGTGTATCCTTCTTGCTACCGCCACCACACTACTTTCCTTTGAAAAAGCTCTCGCTCTCTCAAAACTGGATCCTATCTCATCTGCTTTTCCCGTTACTTCACTCTGACCTTTGGTCAAGTCCTCGACCGATTAGTACTGGTCCGCTCCATCTATCACTAGACTTCCACTCCCAGCCTATCTACCTCATCATCTCTGAGGGGTCTTACTAACTTAACATTATGGGAAATCTCATCTCGAGAGGGGCTTCACACTTAGATGCTTTCAGCGTTTATCCCTTCCATACATAGCTACCCAGCTCTGCACCTGGCGGTACAACTGGTACACCAGCGGTATGTCCATCCCGGTCCTCTCGTACTAAGGACAGCTTCTCTCAAATTTCCTACGCCCGCGACGGATAGGGACCGAACTGTCTCACGACGTTCTGAACCCAGCTCGCGTACCGCTTTAATGGGCGAACAGCCCAACCCTTGGGACCAACTTCAGCCCCAGGATGCGATGAGCCGACATCGAGGTGCCAAACCTTCCCGTCGATGTGGACTCTTGGGGAAGATAAGCCTGTTATCCCCAGGGTAGCTTTTATCCGTTGAGCGATGGCCTTTCCATACAGTACCACCGGATCACTAAGTCCGACTTTCGTCCCTGCTCGACTTGTCTGTCTCGCAGTCAAGCTCCCTTTTACCTTTACACTCTACGAATGATTTCCAACCATTCTGAGGGAACCTTTGAGCGCCTCCGTTACATTTTAGGAGGCGACCGCCCCAGTCAAACTGCCTACCTGACACTGTCTCCCGCCACGTGAGTGGCGCGGGTTAGAATGTTCATAAAACAAGGGTAGTATCCCACCATTGCCTCCGTAGAAACTAGCGTCCCTACTTCTTCGGCTCCTACCTATCCTGTACATGTTTTACAAACATTCAATATCAAGCTACAGTAAAGCTCCATGGGGTCTTTCCGTCCTGTCGCGGGTAACCCGCATCTTCACGGGTAATATAATTTCACCGAGTCTATCGTTGAGACAGTGCCCAAATCATTACGCCTTTCGTGCGGGTCGGAACTTACCCGACAAGGAATTTCGCTACCTTAGGACCGTTATAGTTACGGCCGCCGTTTACTGGGGCTTCAATTCGTACCTTCGGCTTACACCTAAGCACTCCTCTTAACCTTCCAGCACCGGGCAGGCGTCAGCCCCTATACGTCATCTTTCGATTTTGCAGAGACCTGTGTTTTTGATAAACAGTTGTTTGGGCCTATTCACTGCGGCTGACCTTGCGGTCAGCACCCCTTCTCCCGAAGTTACGGGGTCATTTTGCCGAGTTCCTTAACGATAGTTCACTCGCTCACCTTAGGATACTCTCCTCGACTACCTGTGTCGGTTTGCGGTACGGGTCCTTTGTTTCTTGCTAGAAGCTTTTCTTGACAGCGTGACATCAGTTGCTTCGCTACTTAAATTTCGCTCCCCATCGTAACTTGTCCTTAATGAAGATAAGCATTTGACTCATCCTCAGACTTGTTACTTAGACATGCTTTTCCAGCCGCATGCTCAACTTAGCCTTCTGTGTCCCTCCATTACTCAAACGAAACAAAGAAGTGCAGGAATCTCGACCTGCTTTCCATCGACTACGCCTTTCGGCCTCGCCTTAGGTCCCGACTAACCCTGGGAGGACGAGCCTTCCCCAGGAAACCTTAGTCATTCGGTGGATCAGATTCTCACTGATCTTTCGCTACTCATACCGGCATTCTCACTTCTAAGCGCTCCACTAGTCCTTACGATCTAGCTTCACCGCCCTTAGAACGCTCTCCTACCACACATCCTTACGGATGCATCCACAGTTTCGGTACTATGCTTAGCCCCGGTACATTTTCGGCGCAGAGTCACTCGACTAGTGAGCTATTACGCACTCTTTGAATGGTGGCTGCTTCTGAGCCAACATCCTAGTTGTCTGCGCAACTCCACATCCTTTTCCACTTAGCATAGATTTTGGGACCTTAACTGGTGATCTGGGCTGTTTCCCTTTCGACTACGGATCTTATCACTCGCAGTCTGACTCCCGAGGACTAGATCAATGGCATTCGGAGTTTATCTGGATTCAGTAACCCTTGACGGGCCCCTAGTCCAAACAGTGCTCTACCTCCATGATCCTAGCCTCGAGGCTAGCCCTAAAGCTATTTCGGAGAGAACCAGCTATCTCCAAGTTCGTTTGGAATTTCACCGCTACCCACACCTCATCCCCGCATTTTTCAACATGCGTGGGTTCGGTCCTCCAGTGCGTTTTACCACACCTTCAACCTGGACATGGGTAGGTCACTTGGTTTCGGGTCTACGTCCTCATACTTAACGCCCTATTCAGACTTGCTTTCGCTATGGCTCCGTCTTTTCAACTTAACCTCGCATGAAAACGTAACTCGCCGGTTCATTCTACAAAAGGCACGCCATCACCCATTAACGGGCTTTGACTACTTGTAGGCACACGGTTTCAGGATCTATTTCACTCCCCTTCCGGGGTGCTTTTCACCTTTCCCTCACGGTACTGGTTCACTATCGGTCACTAGGTAGTATTTAGCCTTGGGAGATGGTCCTCCCAGCTTCCGACCAGATTTCTCGTGTCTGGCCGTACTCAGGATCCAAAACGGAGGGTACCAGTTTTTGTCTACGAGGCTCTCACTCTCTTTAGCGTAGCTTCCCATCTACTTCGACTAACTGATACTTTTGTAACTCCATGTGTTTTGTCCTACAACCCCAATAAGCAAGCTCATTGGTTTGGGCTATTTCCCGTTCGCTCGCCGCTACTTAGGAAATCGATTTTTCTTTCTCTTCCTGCAGGTACTGAGATGTTTCAGTTCCCCGCGTCTGTCTCAACTTAGCTATGTATTCACTAAGCTGTAATCATCCTACGGATGATTGGGTTGCCCCATTCGGAAATCTCCGGATCATTGCTTACTTACAGCTCCCCGAAGCATATCGGTGTTCGTCCCGTCCTTCTTCGACTCCTAGTGCCAAGGCATTCACCGTGCGCCCTTTATAACTTGACCTTTGAAAACTTCCGTTTTCTTGATCATCTTGCAATTTCTTGCGTGTGTTTCTCGGTTATTACAGATTTAATAGTATCCAGTTTTCAAAGATCGAAATCATTGATGATCATTCCTGACCATCAATGGAGGTTAACGGGATCGAACCGATGACCTCCTGCGTGCAAAGCAGGCGCTCTCCCATCTGAGCTAAACCCCCATCTAACTATGCTTCCTTCAAAG
>NZ_RHOW01000072.1 GCF_003946215.1 Lapidilactobacillus mulanensis | reverse complement strand
GCAGGCGCTCTCCCATCTGAGCTAAACCCCCATCTAACTATGCTTCCTTCAAAGCAATGGGCCTAAATGGACTTGAACCATCGACCTCACGCTTATCAGGCGTGCGCTCTAACCAGCTGAGCTATAGGCCCGATTAAGCGTTAATTCTGTTTGAGAGTAGACCTCTCAAAACTGAACAAAGTTTCTATGCAGGTTCCGTTGATCTGTTGACTTTTACCTCAACTGATCGTTTCCTTAGAAAGGAGGTGATCCAGCCGCAGGTTCTCCTACGGCTACCTTGTTACGACTTCACCCTAATCATCTGTCCCACCTTAGACGGCTAGCTCCCTTACGGGTTACCTCACCGGCTTTGGGTGTTACAAACTCTCATGGTGTGACGGGCGGTGTGTACAAGGCCCGGGAACGTATTCACCGCGGCGTGCTGATCCGCGATTACTAGCGATTCCAACTTCATGTAGGCGAGTTGCAGCCTACAATCCGAACTGAGACTAGCTTTTAGAGATTAGCTTGACCTCGCGGTCTCGCAACTCGTTGTACTAGCCATTGTAGCACGTGTGTAGCCCAGGTCATAAGGGGCATGATGATTTGACGTCATCCCCACCTTCCTCCGGTTTGTCACCGGCAGTCTGACTAGAGTGCCCAACTGAATGCTGGCAACTAATCATAAGGGTTGCGCTCGTTGCGGGACTTAACCCAACATCTCACGACACGAGCTGACGACAACCATGCACCACCTGTCTTAGCGTCCCCGAAGGGAACGTCTTATCTCTAAGATTGGCGCTAGATGTCAAGACCTGGTAAGGTTCTTCGCGTTGCTTCGAATTAAACCACATGCTCCACCGCTTGTGCGGGCCCCCGTCAATTCCTTTGAGTTTCAACCTTGCGGTCGTACTCCCCAGGCGGAGTGCTTAATGCGTTAGCTGCAGCACTGAGGGGCGGAAACCCCCCAACACTTAGCACTCATCGTTTACGGCGTGGACTACCAGGGTATCTAATCCTGTTTGCTACCCACGCTTTCGAGCCTCAGCGTCAGTTACAGACCAGAGAGCCGCCTTCGCCACTGGTGTTCTTCCATATATCTACGCATTTCACCGCTACACATGGAGTTCCACTCTCCTCTTCTGCACTCAAGTTCCCCAGTTTCCAATGCATTTCTTCGGTTAAGCCGAAGGCTTTCACATCAGACTTAAAAAACCGCCTGCACTCGCTTTACGCCCAATAAATCCGGACAACGCTTGCCACCTACGTATTACCGCGGCTGCTGGCACGTAGTTAGCCGTGGCTTTCTGATCGGATACCGTCACTACCTGGCCAGTTACTACCAAGTACGTTCTTCTCCGATAACAGAGTTTTACGATCCGAAAACCTTCTTCACTCACGCGGCGTTGCTCCATCAGACTTTCGTCCATTGTGGAAGATTCCCTACTGCTGCCTCCCGTAGGAGTTTGGGCCGTGTCTCAGTCCCAATGTGGCCGATCACCCTCTCAGGTCGGCTACGTATCATCGCCTTGGTGAGCCGTTACCTCACCAACTAGCTAATACGCCGCGGGTCCATCCAAAAGTGATAGCTTACGCCATCTTTCAGAACAAAGCCATGTGGCTTCGTTCGTTATGCGGTATTAGCATCTGTTTCCAAATGTTATCCCCCACTTTAGGGTAGGTTACCCACGTGTTACTCACCCGTCCGCCACTCGTTTCATTCTAATTCTCTCGGTGCAAGCACCTTGATCCTTAAAACAAAACTCGTTCGACTTGCATGTATTAGGCACGCCGCCAGCGTTCGTCCTGAGCCAGGATCAAACTCTCATATAAAAGTTTGTGACTCATAAATTACTTAACTAGCGAATTGACTTCGTTGTTGTTTTTATTGCTTTGTGTTCAT
>NZ_RHOW01000071.1 GCF_003946215.1 Lapidilactobacillus mulanensis | reverse complement strand
AGAACACGATCCTTCCTATAATGGCATTATACTAAATCGTGTCCATAGATTCATACTACATCCAAAACAAGCAACTGTTAATGTTGATGAAACTGGTAAAATATTATCCTCTACTGATGGTTATGACGAAGTTTCCCGCTCAACAGACCCAGGAAAATCAGTGACTGCTGCAAATGGTGATGTAACGACTGTTGTTACGACGACGATTGTTTATAAGAAACATGCTGACGTTCATGTTCCAGTTAATACCAATAAGGACCAGACGATAGCTATCGACGAAAAAGGAAACACAATTACACCATCAAGTGATTATCATCTGATGTCAACCTCAGATCCAGTCAAATCAGTTGTGACCGCCGAGAATGGTGATACCACAACAACTTATACGACGACAGAAACTTATCATTTGATTGCTCATTCAACGAAAGAAATTACAGTAAATGTAGATTCGGCGGGTAAAGTTTTAGATACTATTGACGGTTATGATGAAGTATCACGTTCAACGGATGCTGGTAAGGATACGGTTGCAGCAAATGGTGATATTATTAAAACCGTTACAACGACAGTTACGTATACGAAACATGTCGAATCTGCCTCTTATGTAGTTGTGATTAATGATGCTAATACTGGCAAAAAGATTACGTCTCTAGAAGTTGTCGAGAATCTTCATGAAGGCGATGAAATCGTTGTTAATGCCCCTGAAGTCAATTCTAAGTATGGTTTGGTTTCGCCATCATCACAAACAGTGACACTCAAAGGTGGCTTGAACACAGTTGTATTTACTGCCAAACTTAAGGTTGCGTACAGTGTTCAGTTTGTTGATGAGAGCGGTAATGTGATCTCGACGCCACAAACGGATATTACAGGTAAATACGAAGGTGATTCATTAACTGTTAATGCGCCAAGCATTCCTGATGGATATGAATTAGTGGGTCAGTCATCTCAATCCATTACATTGGGTTCAACAAACAATGTTGTTAAATTTGTAATCAAAAAGAAAACAGTTGCAAATGATGCGTCATATACTGTTCTAGGCTGGGATTCATCGTATGCAATGATGTTCACGAATACAATTACTGGCAAACATGTAGGTGATGTCATCACTGTTACAGCTCCTGATAAGTCATCAGATGGCTATTCGATTGTTGGCGATAAGTCTAAGACAATTACATTGGCTGCTGGTGATAATGAAGTTGAATTTGATTATGAGTTAACTGATCCTGATGCTTATGCAAATGCAACGCTTGACGCATTTATCAAATATGCAAACGAAGTTCGTACTGGAACATATGCTGATGCTGCAAAAGATGAACAGGCCTATAAAGATGCTGGCGTAAATATGGAATATGATTTAGATTTTGACGCCTTTGCAAAAGAGGCAAATTACACAGCATATAACGTAGTGGATGCTCTTAATAAAGCTGCACAATTGCATGCAAATGAAATGGCCGAGTGGAGTAGTGAAATTGGTGGTGATGTAGTATTAACACAACATCCTCATGAATGGCGTGATGGATCGTATGGTCCAACACAAGACGGTAGTACAATTCTTGATGGTACTGGATATGGTGTAGATAGTCTTTCCGAAGATGCTGCAATTGCAGATATTCAAGGAACACCTGAAGAAAATGCAAAACAGTTGTTTAATCAGTTCGTTTTGCAGGATCGTATGCATCATCATTCAATTCTCAGCAGTGTAGTTGAAGCATCCGGCGTTGCTGTAAAGTATGGACAAAACCCCGATGGATCATCATTTATTGTATTAATTTATATTGACTATACGAAAACTGATCATACAATTCCTGTTGATCCATCAAAATAGTTTTTGTAGTTAATTTTAAAAATAGAGACTGAAGTTTTATTCGTGATAATTCCTTTATGGTTGATAGATGAAATAATATAATTCACCTATTGATTGTGGAGGAATTTTTATGTAGACCCAGTAAAGATAAATGTTGTTATGATTTGAAGACGGAATATTCCGAGGAAGAAATCAGTAGTCAGTTGGAAAACTTAGAAAATGTTCACGCGACCGATTTGTTTGTGTCATCGTTTATGGAATCGAGTTCATGGCGTGAAGAGCGACGTTAAATCGTGTTTATTCCAATTGTCACGCTTGTTTTTTTTCTGAAAAACCCATACAATAAACAGAGTATAAATATCAGGAAATGAGGCTAATATTAATGGCAAAATTAGTATTTATCCGTCACGGTCAAAGTGAATGGAACTTAAGTAATCAATTCACTGGCTGGGTCGATGTTGACTTAAGCGAAAAAGGCGTTGAAGAAGCAAAGAACGCCGGCAAGTTAATTAAAGAAGCAGGTTTGCAATTTGACCAAGCTTATACTTCTGTCTTAACTCGTGCTATCAAGACTTTGCACTATGCATTGGAAGGATCCGATCAATTATGGATCCCAGAAACAAAGACTTGGCGTTTGAACGAACGTCACTATGGCGCATTACAAGGCCAGAACAAAGCAGAAGCTGCTGAAAAATGGGGCGATGACCAAGTTCACACTTGGCGTCGTTCGTACGATGTTTTGCCACCTTTGTTGAGTGCTGATGACGAAGGCTCTGCAGCAAAAGATCGTCGTTACGCAGACTTGGACCCACGCATTATTCCTGGTGGCGAAAACTTAAAGGTTACCCTCGAACGTGTTATTCCTTTGTGGGAAGACGAAATCGCGCCTAAGTTGCTTGATGGCAAGAATGTCATCATCGCAGCTCACGGTAACTCATTACGTGCCTTGACTAAATATATTGAAAACATTTCTGACGAAGATATCATCAACTTGGAAATGGCAACTGGCGAACCTGTTGTTTATGATTTGGATGACAAGTTGAACGTTGTTTCAAAGACCAAGTTAGGCGAATAATTAATTTAATGAATTAGATGGATAGGCATTCTCTGCTTTTTGCGGGGGTGTCTATTTTTATTTTTCGAAAAGCACCGTGATACAAAATATTCGAAAGATTAAAATTTAACTGTTATTATTAAGCCACGTATTTCGATAGCATCTAATAAGTGACGAAAGAAGATAATAATTATGAAAATTGGCATTATTGGTGCAACCGGTCACGTTGGCAGTGTCATTTTTAAAGAAGCAGTATCACGCGGGCATGAAGTTACCACGTTGGTTCGCGATGCCGACAAGGCTAAGAAAATGCTGGGTGCAGATACGGCAATTATTGAGAAGGATGCTTTATCACTCGACGCTGAGGATTTGACCCAATTCGATGCGATCGTGGATGCCTTCGCGTCACCGAAATCTTATCAGCATTTAGATCTGGCAACAAATCTAGTTCGCCTTTTTTGTAATAATGAGCACACTCGCCTGGTTTTTATTCTCGGTTCAAGCTCTCTCAACAAAGCAGATGGGACAAGAATGCTCGACGATGTTTTGAAAAGGTTTGCGAATGAACCTTGGGTGGCGACTCCGATTCAGCAGGTTCATGAATTCGATTTCCTTCAGTGGGTCGATGATGTCAACTGGACTGCAATTTCACCACAAGTTAGCTTTGTCCCCGGCGAAAGAACGCAATATCGTTTGGGCACCGATGAAGTGATGGAAAATAAAGCGGGCAAGCAGGTAGTTTCATTTGGTAATTTTGCCAGCGCATTGGTTGATGAATTGGAAACACCTCAACATCATCAACAACGTTTTACCGTTGTTGATGACTAATTAATTGAGATAAAAATAGCCATCCTCCGTTTTGGGGAATGGCTATTTTGTCGACTCAAAGCTGTCGTCGATCAAATCAGTCAATTGGTCGAAATCATCTATTGTCGTCAAATCAATCGTGATCCAGTGTTCCTTATTCATGTGATAGGCTGGGTAATAAGCTTTGTTAGCTTTTAAAATATCGCCGATTTCAGGTGTCACTTTGACATCGATGACCGCAATTTCAGTCTCACTGTCGCCATATAATTTATTTTGTGGGATCAGCATCATTAATCCAAACCACTTGTGATTGCGCGGATGTTTAAAAACGCAATAGCTCGGGAATTTTTTGAATGTATATTCGGGTTGAACATCATAAGTATCTGCCACATAGGCGATTATTTTTTCTCGGGTAATCATATTAGGAGACCTTCTTTTTAATATTGCCAGTAGTGCGGTGTTGATGCGACTTTACGTTTAGTATAAGTCATTTCACTGTTAACCGCCAAAATTTCTCAAATCAATTGTTATGAAGGTATCAATAGCCCATCGATTAGGTTATAATTAGCAATGGAAACGTTTTATTATTTTGAAGGGAAGTTATTTGATGACAACAACTGAAGTTAACCGAAAATTAGTTCAAAATGATTTTTCGAAGGTCATGTTTGAGCGTAAATCTGTTCGTAAGTTTGAAAAGGACGCGCAGATTTCTCGCGACGAATTACAAGAAATGATCAGTCAAGCAACGAGTGCCCCTTCGGCGTGTAACTTGCAGTCATGGCACTTCGTCGTCGTTGATACGCCAGAAGGTAAAGAAAAGGCAAAATCAGTGCTGATGAAATTTAATCATCCGCAACTCGATTCATGCTCGGCGATGGTTTTCGTATTGGGCGATACATTGTCGTATAAATCATACCGTGATGTTTGGAATAAGGCTGCGGATGAAGGCCGGATCACGCCAGAGAAGCGCGATGAAGTGTTCAAAACTTTCTTGCCAATGTATGAAAGTGCTAGCCAAGAATTCTTGGTGATGGATGCAACGATTGACAGCAGTATGGTTGCCATGCAATTGATGTTGGTTGCACGCGCACACGGCTACGAAACCAATCCGATCGCAGGTTATGCCGCAAATAAAGTGGCTGCAGCTTTCGGATTAGATCCTAAACGTTACGTTCCTGTTGTCGCAATCGCAATCGGTAAAGCCGCAGAAACACCAATTGAATCTGAGCGTTATAACGCTACAGAATTAACTGATTTTATTTAAGGCTAGTTTAGTATGGCCTGGCCCTGGGATTAATAATCTCAGGGCTTTTTTCAAGTTGCAAAAATGGACACTCTGTCGAAAAGGGAGTGTCCATTTTGTATTGTTAGTTATTCATAATGTGACCAGGCAGAAAGAATCTTAATTTCGTGGTTAATTTTATCAACTGAATAGACAATTCTGTGTTGACTATTAAGTCGTCGTGAATATTTTCCAGCAGCAGGCGGCGTCAATTTTTCAAACGATTGGGTAGGCGTAAATGGATCCTGCCTCAGCGTAGACACAATGGTCATAAACTGAGCATTGAGGGCTATACTCCTACTTAAGTAGACAAGCAAATAATCAAAGCTTGTACACTTAGGAAGGAGTT
>NZ_RHOW01000070.1 GCF_003946215.1 Lapidilactobacillus mulanensis | reverse complement strand
TTTTTGTACGAAAAAATCCCCGTATGACGAGGATTCACTTGGAAGATTAACTTTCAACCTTTAGTTATTACTTTATGTTTAATCCATCAGCCGACTATTCAATGTTTCTTTGAATTTATTTTTTCATTGACTAATTTATGAAGCAAATCAGGATCAGATTTCCCCGGATTTAACTCGACAATTTGTCCAGACTTACTATAAACAATCCATTCCGCTAAATTAACGATATGGTCACCTATTCTTTCTAGTAATTTTGATACCTCAATATAACTATAATTAGCAGTGAAAGTTTCTGGATCCTTTTTAACCATCTCGTTAATCTCGTTTCGAATCATAATATAATACTCATCAACTTGCAAATCCATCGTGGCTACTTTTCTAGCATTTTTTTCATTAAGGGTAGCATAAGCATCCAGAACATTCTCAAGCATTTCTCTAACTAGCATCGTCATACCCGAGATCTTATCTTCGCATGACTTAGTGTGTTGATCTTTTTTAATTCTTATAGTTTCTCTAGAGATGCCGACCGCATGATCTCCCATTCTTTCCATATCAGAACTGGCCTTTAAAATACTTATAATAATACGAAAATATGTTGCAACAGGTTGTTGTAGGGCAATAATTTCAAGGGCCTGTTTTTCTAAACTAATTTCCTCATTATTTGTTCTTTGGTCTTCTTCAATCACTTTTGTTGCCAGCTTTTCATCATGGTCAATAAAGGATTTGGTAGATCTATATATTTGTTCGCTTATATTGACGCCCATTTCCATAAAACGACCCTGTAATTTTTTTAGTTCATCAGAAAACAGTTCATACATAACCAAATACTCCCTTCTGTCCGAATACCCATAATTTAACCAAATTTACCGTTAAGATAATCACTTGTTTTTTCCTTATCAGGATTTAAAAAGAGTTTTTTAGTTGCCGAATATTCTTCCAATTTACCATCTAAAAAAAAGGCAGTCCAATCAGAAATACGCGAAGCTTGTTGCATATTATGTGTAACGATAATAAATGTAAACTCATTTTTTAACGAAACTAAGGTATCTTCAATTTGAGCACTAGAAATAGGGTCTAATGCACTGGTAGGCTCATCCAGTAAAACAACTTCTGGTTCCACCGCTAAGACTCGAGCAATACATAATCGTTGTTGCTGTCCACCAGAAAGTGAAAACCCGTTATCATGAAGAGAATCCTTAACTTCTTCCCATAAAGCTGACTGTCTTAAAGCTTTTTCGATTCGTACATCAAGTATCTTTTTTTCTTTAATTCCGTTCAATCGTAATCCATAAGCTACATTTTCATAAATAGAAAATGGAAATGGTATGGGTTGCTGAAAGACCATGCCTACTGTCTTTCTTAAATTCACGATATCCATCTGAGGTGAAAAGATGTCTTTTCCATTCAACTTAATACTTCCGCTGACAGTAACATTGTTAATTAAATCATTCATACGGTTTAAACATCTTAAATAAGTTGATTTTCCAGATCCGGATGGACCAATTAAAGCAGTTATATTGTGTACATTGAAATCTAGATTAATATTGTTAATAGCTCTCTGCTTTCCATAATAAACAGATACGTTTTCGCTAGTTATTATTTTGCTCATTATCAAGCTCCTTACATCGATGTAACTAACCAAAATTACCAGAAATATATTTTTCAGTTATATTAGCTCTTGGACTAGTAAAAATATTATTTGTTTGCCCATATTCGACAACTTTTCCCATATGAAAGAAAGCAGTATAATCACTTAATCTAGATGCTTGTTGCATATTATGTGTCACAATTATAATTGTGTACTTCTTTTTTAATTCTCGCAAAGTAGTTTCTATTTTCGAAGTGGAAACAGGGTCTAGTGCACTGGCAGGCTCATCTAATAACAATATGTCAGGCTTTAATGCTATTGACCTTGCAATACACAATCGCTGTGCTTGCCCACCAGATAGGGACAACGCGCTTTTATCAAGAGAGTCCTTCACCTCGTCCCACAATGCAGCTGCCCGTAAACTTTCTTCTACACGCTTATTCAATTCGTCTTCACCGTGTATTCCATGTTCTTTTAGAGCAAAAGTAATATTGTTACGTATGGATCTTGCAAAAGGATTTGGGCGTTGAAAAACCATACCAATATGTTTTCTAACTTGGTAAACATTTACTTTTACAGAGTTAATGTTTGTACTTCTATACATAATTTCACCCTTAACTGTAGCTATGCCATCATTCATCCTATTTAAGCTACGTAAAAAAGTGGATTTTCCAGATCCTGAAGCCCCAATTAAAGCACTAATTTTAAATCTAGGAAAAGCTAAGCTTGCGTTACTTATTGCTTTATTACTACCATAATATACATCAATTTTTTTGGTTTCAATTGCAATTTCCTCTCTAGGAATCATAATTGTTTCTGCACCCAAATTATTTTTTCCCATTATCTCAACCTCGCCTTCCTGACGTAATCTTTCTATATATAGCATTTCCAATGACTCTGGCCCCCAAGTTAAATAATAAAATAACTATAATCAAAACGGCTGATGAACCATTAGAAATACTATGTGCGTCAGGAGTAACCCCTTCAGTATTTAGTTTCCAAATATGAACAGCCAGTGTTTCTGCTGGTCGCATTGGATTTAAGAAACTTGACTGGCTAAAAATATTAAAATTAGAATAATTAACAATTGGTGCACTTTGTCCCGATGTATAGATCAATGCAGCCGCTTCCCCAAAAGCTCTACCAGCACTTAAAATAATTCCTGTTAAAATTCCTGGTAATGCAGAAGGAAGCACAATTTTAACCATGGTACGCCAACGTGAAATTCCTAAAGAAAGCCCCGCCTCACGTTGTAAATCAGGAACATCGTTAATTGATTCTTCAATATTGCGAGTTAATAATGGTAGGTTGAAAAAGGTTAAAGCAATCGCACCAGTTAAAATGGAAAAACCGAATCCAAATTTTATAACAAACAAAAGATATCCAAATAGCCCTACAACAACTGATGGTAGAGAACTTAGCACTTCTATCGCCGTTTTAATTAATTTGGTTATTACATTATCGGGAGCATACTCCGCTAAATAAATGCCAGATCCCAAAGCTATGGGAACAGAAATAATAAGAGTCAATATTAACAAATATATAGAATTAAATAACTGATCTCTGATACCCCCACCAGCCAAAAATGACTGAGATGGTGATGTTAAAAAGTGCCATGAAATATAGGGGATTCCATTTACTAAAATATAGCCGATTAAAAAAAACAGCAGCAACACCACAATACCAACAAATGAATATATTACCGCAGTAGCAACCTTATTGCTTGTTTTTGCGTTCATTTTTCACAGCCCCCTTATTTCCAACTATTCTAACTAAAGTATTAAACAGTAAAGACATTATTAATAATACTAAAGCTAAGGACCATAAAGCATTGTTAGCAAACGTTCCTAATACTGTATTCCCAATTCCCGTTGTTAATTGACTTGTTAATGTAGAGGCAACAGAAACGAGATTTTTAGGCATAATAGCAGCATTACCAATGACCATTTGAACAGCTAAAGCTTCTCCAAAGGCTCTAGCCATACCAAAAATAATTGCTGTTAATATTCCCGGAGTCCCTACTCGCAATATTAATTTATATATAGTTTGCCATTTAGTAGCTCCTAAAGAAAGTGAAACTTGTCTATAATGCTGTGGAACGGCCCTCAAACTATCGACTGTCAGGGACGTGATTGTTGGTAAAATCATGACAAACAAAACAATTGTTCCAGCAAGAATCCCGAAACCAGTTCCTCCATATATGTGTCTAATCATTGGCACAACAACTGATAAGCCAATATAACCATATATAACAGAAGGTATTCCAACTAATAATTCAATTACTGATTGTAACAATTTTGCTCCTCTTTTGTCCGCATATTCTGTCATAAATAAAGCTACAGCAATAGCAAACGGAGTTGCTAATATCGCAGATAAAATAGTGACTGAAAAAGAGGTAACAATCATTGGCAATGCCCCAACCTCTGGCTTACCATGTGAATCCAGTGTTCCGGGATTCCAGGTTGTTTTTAATAGAAAATCTGAGAGTTTGACGTGATTAGCAAAAAACATCGTTAAGCCACGTGAAGTAATAAAATAGATGATAGATATTACTAAAACACCAATTATAGTGATACAAAAGTAACTAATAAATCTACCTATACTATCTTGCCTAGTTTCTTTTGAAGCCATATTAAGTTCTTTTTTTATATTATTCATCTAAAAACATCATATCCTTTAATGAATGAGGGCTGAAATTAAATATGATCATACCTAAATATGATCACATCTAGCCACAAAAATTAATTGAGTCAATTACTTATTGGTTACTTTGTTATTAGAATCCTTCTGTACTTTCATGTTTGAGATACTAATATACCCCAGCTTTTTTAATAACCCATTTTGAACCTTATTTGATTTCATATATTTAATGAAATTAACAGTAATTTTTTTTGGATCCTTTTGTGTATACATATGCTCGTAGGACCAAATTTTCCATGAGTTATTCTCAACATTTTTATCTTTCGGTTCTACATTATCAACAGATAAAGCTTTAATCTTTGTATTAACATATGAAAATGCTAAGTAGCTGATTGCTCCTGGGGTTGATGCAACAATTTTTTGAACTGTACCATTTGAATCTTGCTCTTGTGATTTGACAGCTTGTTTTCCATCTAAGACTGCTGATTCAAAAGTTGCTCTGGTTCCACTACCTTGAGCCCTATTAACGACAGTAATTTTTTGATTTTTGCCTCCGACCTGTTTCCAGTTTGTAATTTTTCCAGTAAATATTTCTCTTAATTGCTTCATAGACAAATTTTTAATCGAAACACCCTTATTAACAACGGGGGTCATGCCAACTACTGCAACTTTATGATCAATAAGCTTAGCTGCTTTGATACCAGACTGTTGTTCTGCAAAAATATCAGAGTTACCAATTTGAACTGCACCCTCTTGTACTTGGCTAAGTCCCGTTCCTGATCCGCCACCTTGAACTGTAATGTTAACCTTAGAATGGCTTCCTGCATAGTCATTTGCAGCCTGTTCCACTAGTGGCTGTAATGCTGTAGAACCTACCGCGGTTATTTTCCCAGAGTCAGTTGAAGAACTACTGGATTTTTGAGCTGTTTTGCTACCACAAGCTGTCAAGGTTAATGCAGAAAGCCCTAAAATGATGAGTGTTGAAAACAATTTTTTGCTTTTCATTATAATATCATTCTCCTCTTTTTTCTATGTTACGAACTCAGTATAACTGATGAATGTAAATATTTAGTATTGTTTATGTAAAGAGAGTGTCAAATTTTATGTGTAAATAGAAAAGCCTCTCGTCCTTTTTTTAAAACATAGATTCTAA
>NZ_RHOW01000007.1 GCF_003946215.1 Lapidilactobacillus mulanensis | reverse complement strand
GATGTCCTATTTATTTTGGCAAATAAAAACTGGTATTAGTTTTACCAACACCAGAAAGTGTAGACCCAATTTTGTGTTGGTTTTTTGTTTGTCTCTTAATTTTATTTGACTTAAGGAATTTGGCTGAGGATCGTTAAGGCCACCATTAGAATGGCTGGCAATTTTTCCCAATTGCGGTGGACTGGATAGGAAATTAATACCACGATTAGGAGAATGACGATTAAAATAGTTGCTGGAATCGAAATCAAGTTGGCCGATAAGAGTGAAAAAGTGGTGACCAGACCGATGAACGGCCAGATAAAATCGAGAAAGTTTTTGAATGGGAAACTATTCGTGATCTTGATCAGATAAAGGCCGGCGATCAGCAAGACCTGTTCCATCGACATGGATTCGACCATCGTGTCTAACAGCGCCACCGCTAGGAATAAGGGGATGACACCTTGATCGAGGACTTTCGTAAATTTCGTGTTTAATTTCGGCGTTTGGTCGGTCATCAGGTAAATAATATATTGCATCAGCAACAAGATGGCAACGACAAATGCTTGTTGGGTGAGTAAGAGCACGATCGGAACGATCAGCGCGATTTTAAAAATAATCGTCGGCATCGGCCAAAAGGCAACGACTTCGTTACTAAATACATAGATCACGGCGAACAAAATAACGATAACGAAGTCCAGGGGCTCGACCGGTTTTAAGCTGTGATTGATCACGATCGGCGGCAACAGGAGCGCGATCAGTTCGATGACCATATTGAGTACCAAAAAATCGATCGATGCGGTGTAGCGATTCTTCAAAGTGGGCGACCTCCAATTCATAAAGTCAATCGTAATGTTTTTTACAATAATGGTCAATTAAAAATGTATAAAATTTCATAAGATTTAAAAATTGGCTTAATAATTGTTAGCGAGAATTTTAGTGAGCGCATTTAAAAATCGATTTTTCGGTGGTTATAGGTTGTTTGGTTCCGGCTAAATTTGTGGTGGGAACTGGGAAACTGCTGTGGGGACGGCTGCAGGATTTTCCAAAGTACGGAAAATTCTTCCGCCTGAAATGTGAGCTCTTCCAAAATCGGGAAGATCTCATATTTCCCCATTTTGTAAATTCGCGAAAATCGCTCATTAACAAAATTGCCACTGCAGTCCCAGTTCCCACCACAAATTTTGCCTAGTCTATTTGGAAGAGCGCGATATGTACAACGAGAATATTTAATTTGCTTTTCTATTCCCATCAATATTTTTTTAAACACGGAAAACAAAAATTGGTAATCTAGGTACACGACCAATTTAAAAATAGGCGCAATCTTTCGCCTAAGCACTATGACGTCGGCTTTTTCGGCTAATCTGCACCTATTTTAAAATTTGTCGTGTGTTATTTTGCGCAGATTTGAAATTCATCACATTTTTTATTGAACTATTCAGAGTAAAGGCTACCTTGATAATCAAACTTTCAGGAACCCATCTATTCAAATCCTACGCTAAACGAAATTAAGTTTAGGTCGAAAGTGATGGGGCAGGCAGTCGTGGCAGTGACAACCATGTTGGCGAGACGATTTTCCTCGCCTTACATGGTGGATTGATTCGAGATTTTGCCGGTTTTGCAAAAGCTCAAATCGAAGCTCGGAGCTTTTCCCGCACTTGGAAAAGCGGAGAGCGGTCCCACAGCCACAGACCTGCCTGCCCCAGCACTTTCGACCGCAGGTAGACCGATTTTTTCCGTTAATGGTTATCCGACGCCAATCCGTTTCACAATATTTTCCTTTTAATAACAGGCGTATTATGCTACACTGTTTTAGTTATTGCGTTTCCGATGGGGTCCCAGATAGGGAGCTGCCCTGTAACCGCTAAGGGGGAAAAATTATGGAAAATCGTCATTTGTTCACTTCGGAATCTGTTTCTGAAGGACATCCTGACAAAATTGCCGATCAGATTTCTGATGCGGTGTTAGATGCTATTTTAGCACAAGATCCAACTGCTCGTGTGGCCTGTGAAACCACAGTCACGACTGGTTTAGTTTTAGTTGTCGGTGAGATTTCGACATCGGCTTATGTGGACATTCAAGCAATTGTCCGCAAAACGATTATCGACGCGGGTTACGATCGTGGCGAGTATGGCTTTGATGGCCATAATTGTGCGGTGTTAGTCGCGCTCGATGAACAGTCACCCGATATTGCGCAAGGTGTGGATGAGGCGATCGAGAAGCGGGAGGATACTTCCGTCGATCCACTCGATCAAATCGGTGCCGGCGATCAAGGCATGATGTTTGGGTTTGCCGTCAACGAAACACCGGAATTAATGCCACTGCCGATTTCATTGGCACATGCCTTAATGCGGCGGACTGCGAAAGTTCGTAAGGAAGGAATTTTACCTTATTTACGACCTGATGCAAAGTCACAAGTGACAGTTGAGTACGACGAAGCAACGGGGACGATCCCACAACGCGTGGATACGGTCGTTTTAAGCACGCAGCACGATCCTGATGTCGATTTGGATACACTTGCCCACGATGTGATCGAAAAGATCATACGGCCTGTTTTACCGGCGAATTTGGTGGATGATCAAACGAAATTCTTGATCAATCCGACGGGACGTTTCGTGATCGGGGGTCCACAAGCCGATTCAGGATTAACTGGTCGCAAGATTATTGTTGATACTTATGGTGGCTATGCGCGTCATGGTGGCGGTGCTTTTTCGGGTAAAGATCCGACTAAAGTTGACCGCTCAGCCAGTTATGCAGCGCGCTATGTGGCTAAAAATTTGGTTGCTGCTGGTTTCGCTAATAAATGCGAAGTTCAGTTAGCTTATGCGATCGGCGTTGCCCAACCGGTATCGATCAATATCGATACGTTTGGCACGAGTCGTTTTTCAGAAAGTGATTTAATTGCAGCGGTGCGCGCGAATTTCGATTTGCGTCCAGCCGGTATTATTAAAATGTTAGATTTACAGCGCCCGATTTATAAGCAGATTGCGGCTTATGGGCACTTTGGACGTACAGATGTGGCTTTACCTTGGGAGAAACTCGACAAAGTTAACGCTTTGAAGGCATTTCTTAACTAAGAGCCATGAGGTATAAGAGGCGATCCAGTTGGATTTTTTCCAATTGGGTCTTTTTTTACGAAAAAGTGGGGTAACAAGTAATTATGAAGAAGAAACAAACCAATCTGGTATTGGTAACCATTGCCATTTTTGTGGCAACATTTATGACGGCGATCGAAGGAACGATCGTTTCAACCGCGATGCCGACGATTATTGGAAGTTTGAACGGGATTTCGATCATGAATTGGGTGTTCTCAATTTATTTATTGGCGAGTTCGATTGCAACACCGATTTATGGAAAATTGTCCGATCGAATGGGTCGCAAGCCGATATTTATCGTCGGGATCGTGATTTTCTTGATCGGATCAACACTGGCCGGCTTATCCGATTCGATGATGACGTTGATCTTGGCGCGTGCGCTACAAGGAATTGGCGCCGGCGCGATTCAGCCGATGACCTTTACCATGATCGCCGATATTTACCCCTTTGAAAAACGGGCAAAAGTCCTCGGCTTGAATGGTTCTGCGTGGGGAATTGCGTCGGTCATCGCACCATTATTAGGTGGTTATATCGTTCAACATCTTTCTTGGCACTGGATTTTCTTTATCAATTTGCCAGTTGGGTTGATCACGCTGCTGTTAGTGGTTTTCTTTTTCCACGAAGATCGGCAGTCTGCTAAAGCACCGATCGATTATGGTGGCGCGGCAACTTTGAGTGTGATCTTATTGGCGCTGATGTTATTTGCACAGGGAATCGGCACAGCAAACTTATTAGTCAACGGTTTCTGGATCGTGGTTGCGCTCGCGGCGACTTGGTTATTCATTCGCTTCGAAAAGCACGCCAAAGATCCATTGATTCCATTGGCGTTGTTCAAAAATCGTTTATTCTTGAGTGTCAACTTAGTCGCTGCATTAGTCAGTGGGATTTTGATCGGTTTCGAAGTTTATATTCCGATGTGGATGCAAGGAATCTTAGGCTTGCCAGCTTCAATGGGTGGTTTTGCAGTGACGCCTAGTTCAGTCATGTGGATCTTCGGATCGTTTCTTGCTGGACGTTTGATCTTAGAAAAATCGGCACCGAAAATTCTGACTTGGAGTCTGTTGATCATTGGTATCGGTATCGGAATTTTGGGCTTCTTGCCAATCGGTACACCATTCTGGACGTTCTTGTTGGTTGCGGCGTTTTTGGGAACTGGGTTTGGGATCACCATCACTACAACAACGGTGACCGCACAAAATGTGGTTACTGAAGATCAGGTCGGGTTGGTGACTTCTTTGAATACGTTGGCGCGGACGATCGGTCAAACGATCATGATGTCGAGTTTCGGCGTGATTCAGAATGCCTTGTTTGCGCAAGGGATTCAGCACGATTCGCGCTTGAAAATGAACATGCTGAATAAGTTGATCAATCCGGAAACGGCGAAGCAGATTTCCGCCGAATTATTACCTAAATTGCGTGCGATCTTACTGAATGCGATGCATGGTGTTTATTGGGTCGGTGTGATCTTAGCTGTCATTGCGCTAGCAATCAATTTCTGGTCTGGACGTAAAACGGTTGAGAAAAAATAAATGTGTATTGAAAAAGCCGAAATCATATGATTTCGGCTTTTTGTGTGGAGATATATATTATCTACCTGCGGTCGAAAGTGCTGGGGCAGGCAGGTCTGTGGCTGTGGGACCGCTCTCCACTTTTCTAAGTTCGGGAAAAGTTCCGAGCTTCGATTTGAGCTTTTGCAAAATCGGCAAAATCTCGAATCGATCCACCATGTAAGGTGGGGAAAAACATCCCGCCAACATGGTTAGCACTGCCACGACTGCCTGCCCCAGCACTTTCGACCTAAACTTATATTGGTTAGCGTAGGATTTAAATGGCGGGGCTTCTAGAAGTTGATTATCAAGGTAGCTTTTTATCTGAATAACAAAAATGACACGTGATAAACATTATCGAGCTCTTCTGAATAGAATAGGCGAAATTTTTGGTGGGAACTGGGACTGCAGTGATATTTCTGTTAATGAGCGGGTTGGGCGAGTTTACAGAAAGGGGAAATATGAGATCCTGTGGTTTTCAGGAGCTCATATTTCAGGCGGAAGAATTTCCGGTCTTTGGAAATCCTGCAGCCGTCCCCACAGCAGTTTCCCAGTTCCCACCACAAATTTCGCCGGAACCGCACAAAATAATACTAACGATTTTCAAAGCGTTGTAATTCCGGTCGGAGATAAGTGCGTCGTGCGATCAACCAATGAACAATCAAATTTCCCAATGCGAGTGCAAATCCTGCCGTGACGTCGCTGGGGTAGTGAACCTGCACGTATAAACGACTGATGCCTAGCAGTAGCAACATGACAATCATGGCGCCGATCCAAAAGCGTCGTAAATTTTGGCGTTGTAATGTGAAATGTCCGATCAAAAGGAGGGTTCCAAATAAGAGGACGGCCGTCGTGGCGTGACCGCTGGGGAAACTGAAGCCGGTTTCGACGACTAAATGTGGCAGCGTTGGTCGCGGTCGCCGCACGATATTTTTAATCGTGTGATTGATGGCGTTGCCTAGAACCATGTTGATGCCTAAGAAGGCGCCCCAACGCCAGTGATTGCGCAAGATCAGTACGAAAAAAATCAGGACGGCTAAAGTTGACACGATCAGGGGATTGCCAATTTTTGTATACAGGGTGAAAAAAGGGGTTGCGTTGGGATGCAGGGGTTTCAGCCAAGCGTAAATCGTGTTGTCATAGGTGTGGATCCACCCGGCATGTTGTGTGACACCCCAGAAAAATAGGGCGAAAATTAAATAGCTGAGTGTGGTGATGCCGATTGAAATGGCAGGATGATTTTTTCGTGTTTGTGTGTATTTCATGTTGAACCTCGATGTTTGTTTTTCATTTATTATAGCAAAGTTGGACGAGTGTCTCCGAAATGAAGGGCAACTTTAATGAATTCTGTAAAAGGACCGCTGATTGCAATTTGGCGTACTTGCCAACTGGCGTATAATGGATACATATGTTCACACATAAATACAACTGTTTTGGAGTTCACGATGCTGACAGTAAAGAAATTAATGACGCGCTATTTATCGGGAGAAAGTTTTGATTATCGGTTTGTTTTATCACTTTTGGGACCGGTTATTTTTGATCAATTCTTTTTGGTTGCCTTTAATTTTATCAACACCGCTATGATCAGCTCGTCTGGTGAGGCGGCAATCAGCGCGGTTAACATGGTGGGGAGCATCAATGTTTTTCTGATTCAAATTTTCGTGGCTGTGGGATTAGGCGGCACGGTTTTGATTGCCCAGTATTTTGGTCGCAAAGAATATCAGATGCTGGGAAAAGTTGTCAACGGCACGGTTTTCGGTGCGATTTTAGTGGCGACGAGTTTAGCGTTACTTTTCTTACTGGGTCATAATTTAATTCTGAATTTGTTATTCGGTGACGCTGAAAAAGCGGTCATGGATAATGCGCGGCTTTACATGGTCGGCGTGCTGATCAGCTACCCCTTCGAGGCCACGGTGGAAGGCGTTAACGGGAGTCTGCGTGGGATCGGACGTACCAAAAATTCGCTGCAACTTTCGCTGGTCATGAACTTATTGAATTTATTATTCAATTTTGTTTTTATCATCTATTTCAAAATGGGCGTGCTGGGCTTAGTTGTTTCGCTGAACTTATCGCGTTGGTTGGCGTCTGCGTTTGCGGGGGTCACGTTATTCAGGCATCGCGATTTATTTTCGTTGAAGTGGTCGAGTATGAAACAGCCTGACTTCCGCATGATCAAACGCGTTGTGACCGTCTGTATTCCGTTTGCGGCCGAATCATTTTTCTTCAACGGTGGGAAAATTATTATGCAAATGATGATCGTCAGTTTGGGCACGCAAGTTATCGCCACCAACGCGATCGCCTCGTCGTGGGTGCAGTTGTCTGAAATTGTGCCGACCGCGTTAGGAACGGCATTAGTCCCGATCGTCGGCCAATGTATTGGTCGCAAAAATATCAAGGACGCCCGCAAAATCACCAAATCATTTGTGAGCCTGGGCATTCTGGCCTATGTCATCGGCGAAATTATTTTATTTTTATCCTTTAACAAGGGCATCGCGTTATTTCATCCTTCTGACGTGATCAAGCCACGAATTTTCGAACTGTATCTAATTTTTGCCGTCGGTCATTTGCTCGTCTGGTGCATTAGCTTCACCTTGCCATCCGCATTGCGCGCAGCCGGGGATGCGAAATTCACGACGATGGTTTCGCTGATCACGATGTGGGGCATTCGCGTGGGCATCGGCTATTTAGTTGGGATCGTCTTCGGCTACGGTTTGCCAGGAATTTATTTTGTCTGGGTCTGCGAGTGGGCAGTGCGCGGCACGATTTTCCTACTCAGATTTCGCGGCAAGCGTTGGTATGTCCATCGCTTAATTTAAAAAAAACGATTTTAACAAAAATAGATTTCGAACCGGCTAGAACGGCGTCGTTAATGGTTTTTGGAAATTTAAAAATCGGATTGGAATATTTTTCGTGAGTTTTAACGGCCGATTTTTCAAACATTTAGGGCATAATCGGTCACATCTGACCGATTATCGTGAAATCAGATGTGGGCTTGATTTTGAACGTAGTGTTGGTGTATATTACTAGTATAATCTAGCTAGAATTAGTAGTCGTGCAAGAGCTGTTCAGCAAGTGGGTGGTCGATGTGAACCCATCAGCGTGCGCGATGAACTCGTCTAGTGGGTCTTAACTTGAAATTAAGTAGAGTCGAGCGTGTGCCAGCGTTAATGGTTTAGAGGGTTAATTCCAAATCTAGGTGGTACCACGGTCGCGCGTCCTATGAGCATATGCTTGCTTGTGGGACTTTTTTTGTAGAGTGCGAAGCGCCACGGGTTGAAAGTGGAGACTAACTTCGGCAACTGCACAAATCCTGTTTTTGGATTTGAACAGCTGCCAAGTTAGACGGAACTTTCAGTGGCGCTGAGCACGTTTTAGCTCGTTAGTTACAACTAGCTAACGAAAAAAATGTGTGGTTCCGGCGGAATTTGTGGTG
Organism: Lapidilactobacillus mulanensis; assembly: GCF_003946215.1. GTDB lineage: Bacteria > Bacillota > Bacilli > Lactobacillales > Lactobacillaceae > Lapidilactobacillus > Lapidilactobacillus mulanensis. The sequence goes on along the minus strand of NZ_RHOW01000007.1, from coordinate 76,039 downwards.
GGAACTGGGTGCTTGCTGTGGGGACGGCTGCAGGATTTCCACAGACCGGAAATTCTTCCGCCTAAATTTGGAGCTTTTGTATAGACCACAAAATCTCCAAATCTTCCCTTTCTGTAAACTCACAAAACCCGTTCGTTAACAGAAATATCACTTCAAGTCCCAGTTCCCACCACAAATTCCGCCTCGTCTATTCGAAAGAGTGACGTGAATCAGAGTGTAATTATTCTGATACTACTTTTTTGACTAAGTGGTTTAGAGTTAAGCCAGTGTAAATCAGTTAGTTCCACTAACCCAGTTATTCAAATCCGACGCTAAACGAAATTAAGTTTAGGCAGCAGTTGCGGAAGAAAATAGTGGGATTGCAGTGACACTGGTGTTAATGAGCCGGTTTTGCGAATTTACAGCAGGGGGCGCATTTGAGACTTTTACGGTGGGCTTCCGGAAAAGGCTCAAATCGTGCTCGAAGACAATTTGGTTTTCAATTGGCTGAGAGCTATCCCCCACAGCAATCCCACTATTTTCTGGAGCAACTTCTGCCGCAGGTAGAACAGGGTTTTTATTCTTGCAAGCAGTTTGGACCAATTTTTATCAAGCACAGCGTTTAAAGGCAACACTAAAAAGAGTGTTTATTTTAATGGAGGTATTAAAATGTCTTACAATCACACAGTGGTCGAGAAGAAATGGCAACGCAATTGGAAAGCGGCGCACGAATTCAAGACGACGACGGATCCGAATAAGAAAAATTATTATGCGTTAGATATGTTCCCATATCCATCTGGCCAAGGCTTGCACGTCGGTCATCCCGAAGGTTACACCGCAACGGATATCACCGCGCGGATGAAACGGGCGCAGGGTTATAACGTCTTGCATCCAATGGGTTGGGACGCTTTTGGCCTGCCTGCTGAGCAATACGCGCTCAATACCGGTCACGAGCCAAGTGAGTTCACCGCAGAAAACATCGCCAACTTCAAACGGCAGATCAATTCGTTGGGCTTTTCGTACGATTGGGATCGCGAATTGAATACGACAGATCCCAGCTATTACAAGTGGACCCAATGGATTTTTGAACAAATGTATAAAAAAGGTCTCGCCTATGAAGCCGAGGTTGCGGTCAATTGGAGTCCAGATTTAGGGACAGTTGTGGCTAATGAAGAAGTCATCGACGGCAAAACCGAACGTGGCGGTTTTCCCGTTTATCGCAAACCAATGCGTCAGTGGATGCTGAAGATCACGGCTTACGCGCAACGTTTGTTAGACGATTTGGATTTGATCGATTGGCCCGAGAGTATTAAAGAAATGCAACGTAATTGGATCGGTCGTTCTGAGGGTGCCGAGATCGATTTTGACGTGGCCACTGATCAGACTACTGCTAAAAAGTCGTTCACGGTCTTCACCACTCGCCCAGATACGTTATTTGGGGCTTCATACGTCGTTATGGCGCCTGAACATGAGTTAGTCGACCAGATCACCACCGCCGACCAGAAAGACGCTGTGGCTGCTTACAAGGACGAGATCAGTCATAAGAGCGATTTGGAACGTACAGATTTAAGCAAGGATAAAACGGGCGTCTTTACCGGCGCTTATGCGATCAATCCAGCCAATAATGAAAAATTACCAATTTGGATTTCGGATTATGTCTTGGTCAGCTACGGAACCGGCGCCATCATGGCGGTTCCTGCGCATGACACGCGTGATTATGAGTTTGCGCAGAAATTCAATTTGCCGATCAAACCAGTTCTGCAAGGTGGCGATGTTACCAAAGAGGCGTTCACTGGCGACGGTGTGCATATTAATTCCGATTTTCTCGATGGGTTAGATAAAGATGACGCCATTAAAAAGATGATCGACTGGCTGGCTGAAAAAGGGGTCGGCGAGAAGAAAGTGAACTTCAAATTGCGGGACTGGTTATTTAGTCGTCAACGTTATTGGGGCGAACCGATTCCAGTTATTCATTGGGAAGACGGCGAGACGACACTCGTGCCTGAAGACGAGTTGCCTTTGCGTTTGCCTAAGACGCATGACATCAAGCCTTCTGGTACCGGCGAGAGTCCATTAGCCAACCTGACGGATTGGGTCAATGTGGTGGATGAGAATGGTCGCAAAGGTCGTCGCGAAACCAACACGATGCCACAATGGGCGGGTTCATCATGGTATTATCTGCGCTACGTCGATCCCCACAATTCCGAAAAACTTGCCGATTTTGATAAGTTAAAAGATTGGTTGCCAGTCGATTTGTATATCGGTGGTGCTGAGCATGCGGTCCTTCACTTGTTGTATGCGCGTTTCTGGCACAAATTCCTTTATGACATCGGCGTTGTGCCCACACCAGAGCCATTCCAGAAGTTATATAATCAAGGGATGATTCTGGGCGATAATCACGAGAAAATGTCTAAATCAAAAGGTAACGTGGTTAATCCAGACGAAGTTGTTGAACAATATGGTGCCGATACCTTACGTGTTTACGAAATGTTCATGGGGCCATTGGATGCGTCGATTTCTTGGAGTGAAGATGGACTTGCGGGTTCGCGTCGTTTCTTGGATCGTGTTTGGCGTTTGTTCATCGATGATGATGGCAAGTTGCGCGATCGTATTACCACGGTTGATGATGGTCGATTAGATCGGGTTTATAACCAGACGGTCAAAAAGGTCACCGACGATTTCGAAGATCTGCATTTCAATACCGGGATTTCGCAGTTGATGGTCTTTGTCAACGAGGCCTATAAAGTCGACGCCCTGCCAGTTCAATACGTCGAAGGCTTCGTCAAATTGCTCGCACCGGTTGCGCCACACATGATGGCAGAAATCTGGGAGAAATTAGGTCATCAAGATAGCCTCACTTATGCGAAGTGGCCAACGTTTGACGCGAAGTTCTTGGTCGCAGATGAAGTTGAAGTGATCGTGCAAGTCAACGGTAAATTACGTGTCAAGTTGCAAGTGGCTAAAGATCTCGATCAAGCGGTTTTGCAGGAACAAGCCCTAGCAGACGAGCACTTGAAGAAATTTATCGGCGATAAAAAAGTCGTTAAAGTCATCGTGATCCCGAATAAAATCGTTAATATTGTCGTGAAGTAATTAAGTGTTTTTTGAACGGTAAAAGTCAGGTCAAGTGCCTGGCTTTTTTCGTTGCTTAGGTTTCGCCAGTGTTAAAACAAAGTTAAATGTCAGATCGAGGCGTTTTATTCGGGCCTTAATTAGGTTACAATTAAAACAATCTGATTCAGAATTAATCATGACTGACAAACAGAACAGGTTTCATTAAGGGAGCTAATGATTTGGCAAAGGAACCCAGTGGGCGGCAACAACGCTCGTCATTACAACAATCAACCAACGCGACGAATAGTCAAGAAAGTTTAGTACGAGGCTCCGTCTGGATCACAGCGGGGAGTATTTTCTCGCGAATTCTAGGGGCCGTTTATATTATCTTGTGGTTGCCAATGATCGGCGACGCACAGACCGGCAACCTGGCCAACGCCTTGTTTAGCAAGGGGTACAATATTTATAGCATCTTCTTGCTGATTTCGACGGCGGGAATTCCGGGCGCGATTGCTAAGCAAGTTGCACACTACAATACTTTAAATGAGTATCGTGTCAGCCAGCGTTTGTTTAAAACCGGCGTGAAATTGATGGTGATCTTGGGTGTGGTTTCGGCGGCGATCATGTTTTTCGCCGCACCACTCTATGCGCAATCGGCCGCCGAAATTCCCGTCTATCGTTCGTTAAGTGTCGCCGTTTTGATCATTCCTTTTTTGAGCATTTTGCGGGGCTACTTCCAAGGTTTTAATCAAATGGCGCCTTCTGCCATTTCCCAGTTTGTTGAACAATTAGCGCGGATCATTTATTTATTGGGTGCGACTTATTTGATCATGGAAGTTCGTCATGGTCAGTACACACAAGCCGTGGTTCAATCGACTTTTGCCGCGTTCATCGGTGCGATTTTCGGGATTTTGGCGTTGGGTTGGTTTTATTGGCGTCAACGTCATCAATTCAGTCAATTGCTCAGAGATTCTAACGACGATCTGCATGTGTCGACCCGCGATTTGGTCAAGGATATCGCACAACAATCGCTGCCATTTATCCTGCTGGGTTCAGGCATTGCGATTTTTCAATTGATCGACCAATATTCATTCAACCAGATCATGAGCCAATTCGTCATCGCTAGTCAAAAGCAACTCGATATTTTCTTCGCGATTTTCAACTTCAACGCCAATAAATTGATCATGATCGTGATTTCGTTTGCGTCAGCGATGGCGGTGGCGGCGATTCCGTTATTATCGGCCGCTCATGCACGCAACGATCAAAAAGACATGTCGCGACAGATTGCCAATATTTTACAATTGTTCCTGATCATCATGTTGCCCGCTTCGTTTGGTGTCGCCGCAGTTGCCGCGCCACTTTATACCGTGTTTTATGGCTACGACAGCTTAGGCATTCACGTTTTGCAGGTGAGTGCGTTTATGGCGATTTTCCTCGGCTTATTCACCGTGTTGGCGGCAATCTTGCAGGGACTCTACCAGAATCGCGCGGCCATGATTTACTTAGTGATCGGCATCGCGGTCAAACTTCTCTTGCAATATCCACTGATCGCCATTTTCAAAATTTACGGCCCTTTATTGTCGACTGCATTCGGCATGCTAGTCACGAGCGCACTGATGATCAATTCGTTGTATGAGTTGTATCACTTCAAGTTGGAACAAACGGCGCGGCGGATGTTGGCAATTTTAACCTTCTCGATCATCATGTTTATCGTCACATTAGCGGTGGTAAACTTATTCGGATTATTCTTGCCACTAGAACGGAAAATAATTTCTGCAGTTGTCTTATTCATCGCCGTGGCGATCGGAGGCGGCGTTTACGCATTCTTAATTCTGCGGACACGCTTAGCCGATCGAATCCTCGGCGCAAAAATTGGTGGCTTACGCCGGAGGTTACACATACGATGAGATTAGATCGTTTATTGAGTGAAATGGGATTCGGCTCGCGCCGTGAAGTCAAAGTGTTCATCAAAAAAGGCCAGGTGCGCATCAACGATGTGGTCAGTAAAGACATCGGCAAAAATGTACAGACCGCCGATACGGTGACCGTTGATGGTGAACCGGTGAATTATTCGGAGTTTCAATATTATCTATTGAATAAACCGGCCGATTATTTATCCGCCACAGAAGACAAGCATGGCCAATTAACGGTAATGGATCTTTTGGACGATAATTTGCCTCACTATCAAGATTTGGCGCCGGTTGGCCGCTTGGATCAAGATACCACCGGCTTGTTGCTGATCACCAACGATGGTCAATTGGCGCATCATTTATTGCAACCGAAGTTTCATGTGGCGAAAACATATGAGGCGCTGGTTGATGGCGTCGTTGCCGATGAACTAGTCGAAATTTTTGCGGCGGGGATCAAGTTGAGTGATTTCACGACGCAGCCTGCAAAACTCGAAATCGTCGAACGCGACGACGAAAAAAAGCAATCGCGAGTTTTGGTCACGATTGCGGAAGGTAAATATCACCAAGTGAAGCGGATGCTGGGGGTCTTTGATCATAATGTCATCGATTTACAACGGGTGAAGTTTGGCCCGTTACGCTTGGATGAGGATCTCGGCGAAGGCGAGTTCCGGCCGCTGACCGACGCGGAAATCGCGGCATTGAAAGCAGTGTAAACTAATAAAAGCGTCTGTTCACCGGATTGATCGGTGAGCGGGCGCTATTTTTGTGGCGGATTGTAAATTATGACCTGAGTTTTGAAGGCTTTGTTTGCGTGCGGTAGGATTTAGTTTGGTTCCGTCAGAACGCTGCAGAAAAATGTTGCGCCTCGCTGTGGAGATTGCGGTTAAAATTCCTAGCTGATTCTTGAAGGCTTTGTTTGCGTGCGGTAGGATTTAGTTTAGTTCCGTCAGAACGCTCCAGAAAATAGTTGCGCCTCGCTGTGGGGATGACTTCAAGCCTTTTGAAGCCCACAAAAGTCTTGAAGATCACCCTTGTTCTAGCGGGACTTGGGTTTTGTGGAGAACTGAATTAGCAATCAACATATCTGAGAGCATTTAATAAATTATCTGGTCCCGCAAGAACAATTTCACTGCAAGTCGCAACTTTTTTCTTCCGCGTTCTGACTCATCTCGGCAGTTTTATAGTGGTGACTTCAACCAACGTCTAGTCCTGTGCGACTGGTTTGTACCGCAACCGTTTTTCGTGGAAGACGAAAGGCGGACTTGATTATCATTCAGACTTTTTAGAAGAACTATTCAGAGTAAAGGCAACAATGTCAATCAAGCTTGAGGAACCTTGTTATTCAGATCCTAGCCTAAACGAAATAAGTTTAGGCAGAAGTTGCGTAAGAAAATAGTGGGATTGCAGTGGTATTTCTGTTAATGAGCGGTTTTGGCGAATTTACTGAAAGGGAAAATGTGAGATCCGACGGTTTTCCGGAGCTCACATTTTAGGCGGAAAACTTTTGGCGCTCTTCCAAAAGCTTGGAGCCGTCCCCACAGCAACCTCCCACTATTTTCTGGAGCAACTTCTGCCGAAGGTAGATAATTTTTTTCATCTTTAGAAGATAATTTCTTCTGTGCATTACTTCAGACTATATTTCGCCATCAACACCGGTAATTCGAGGATCAATTGCGAGGGGAGCGCCACATATTGTGTTTCTGCTAATACTTGGCCAGCTAAACCATGCAAATAAACCGCGGTGACTGTTGCGTCAACCGGCTGCTTAAATTGTGCAACCAAAGCGGCGATGATCCCGGTCAGCGTGTCACCCATACCACCAGTTGCCATGGCCGGACTGCCGCTGGTGTTTTCATAAATTTGGCCATCTGCATAAGTTTGTGTGTGGTGTTGCTTCAAGACTAAAATTGTCGATTCAGGAAATTTGGCAGCGAGAACTTCCTGATTTTTTGCCGGCGTTTGTTCCGCAATATTGAGGCCAGAAAGCCGGTGCCATTCTTCTTGATGCGGCGTTAAAATCAGTTGTGCGTCTGACTGGATTTTTTTCTCCGGCGTTTGGGATAAAAGTGTGAGTGCAGAACCGTCTAAAATGAGCGTCTGAGCGTTTATAACTTGGCTCAGCGTCAATGTCAGTAATTCCTGGGCCTGGTTGTCTAAACCCAAACCAGGGCCGATGACGATGACATTAGCACCATCGATCAACTGCGTAACTAATTTCTGGTCGGTCCAATCCGCAAACATGATTTCGGGATGCTGGGCGTGTAGCGCCGTTCGATTGACCAGGTCGGAAATGAGCGTGATCAATCCAGCACCGGCATAAAGTGCGGCGCTGGCACTCATGATTCCGGCGCCACCATAGGTGTGGCTGCCGGCGATGACCACGACGCGACCGTAATTGCCTTTGTGACTTTCAGCGGGCCGCGGTGTAATCACTTTTTTCAAAATTTGTTCGGTAACGGGAATCATTTGATCAGCTCCAATTTGTGGATCAGTTAACTTGATTTTAGCACGAAAAATCATTAAATTGACAAATAAAAACCAGCGAGATCAAACATCGCTAAATAGCTTAAGATTATTTGGCAGAATTAATTTTCTCGGCGACCGCAACTTGCTTCTTGGCGAGGACACCGCAAGAACCCAAGACGATAAAATTTTTAACTCCGAATGCGGTCAACTCTTCGAAATTTTCGACGACTGCCGGAGCACCGATTGTCGCTAAGAAGACGCCGAATTTACCCGTTCAGTTTCAAATTCATAAATGGGGTGAACCTGTCTTAATGTAAAGGCAACCTTGATAATCAATTTCCGAAACCTTGTTATTTAAATCATACTCTACACTAAATTAAGTTTAGGCCGAAAGTGCTGGGGCAGGCAGTCGTGGCAGTGACAACCATGTTGGCGGGCCGTTTTTGCCCGCCTTACATGGTGGATCGTATTTGAGATTTTGCCGCTTTTGCAAAAGCTCAAATCGAAGCTCGGAGCTTTTCCCGCACTTGGAAAAGCGGAGAGCGGTCCCACAAGCCAACGTACTGCCTGCCCCAGCACTTTCGACCGCAGGTAGATCAGGTTTTCCACACACTGAAACGTGTTCCAAGCAACTGAAATTAATGTCTAAGCACCAACAACTTGAAATCCAAGTGCATGATTTTAAGTTATTGGCGGCTTAGCCAATAATTTCAACCGTTGCTTTCCACACTCTACTTGCCGAATCAATTCAAATTCGTTAAACTAAATCTAATTGTTTTTTCTTGGAGGGGATTTTTTGACACCAAAATTAATCGCGCTTGATTTAGATGGGACGACCTTGAATTCAGAGGGAAAAATCTCGCCGCTGACTCGTAATGTCTTAACGAAGGCGCGGGCGGCTGGTCATGAGGTTGTGATCGCCACTGGTCGTCCGGATAGTATTAGTGAATCGATTTATGATGAGTTGGGATTAACGACGCCTCTAATCAACTTTAATGGCGCGTTAGTTCATGTGCCTCATCAGCAGTGGCAATTTGAATATGCGCGCACGCTGGCGACAACCACGGTCTTGCAATTATTAACGTTGCGCGATCAATTTCCGATCAAGGTGATGGTCGCCGAAGGTAAGCAGTTATTGCTGGCAGATCGGCCTTATACGAACATTCCGTTTTTACCAGACATGCCGAAACCCGAACGCTTATTAAGCGCGCAGACTTTGTCGCAGGCGCCTATTTCGGTGACGATGTTTACACCAGAAATCAACGCGCCAGCCTTGCGTTTAGCGATTCAAGCACAGAAATTCCCAGTCAGCGTTCAGAGCTGGGGTTCGTGGAGTGGCGAGAATGCGGCGCTCGAAGTGGTCAGTGCCAACATTAATAAAGCGGTCGCGTTGGATTTTGTCGCGCAAAAGTTGCACTTCACTGCGGATAATGTGATCGCATTTGGCGATGATGATAACGACATCGAAATGTTAAACTATGCGGGATTAGGCGTCGCCATGAAAAACGCCAACCCGGTAATTTTGCAGCATGTTCACCAACAAACGCCGTTGACCAATGCGGAAGATGGGGTCGCGCACTTCTTGGAATCCTACTTGCAACTTTAAGCGTTATAATAAGCAGTGATAGAAAAAAGAGGCGAGTAGGATGACATTGTTGACCACAATAATGATTTTATTCGGAGCGGGAATTCTAAGTGGTCTTTTGTCTGCAATTGCGGGATTAGCGTCGCTGGTTTCTTATCCAGTTTTGTTAATGCTTGGTTTACCAGCAGTCAGCGCGAATACGACGAACACCGCGGCACTGATCTTTACGGGTGCGGGCTCGAGTTTGTCTTCGCTTAAGGAATTGCGCGCGCACAAACAGACTACTTGGCACGTCGTTGTGTTTGCCTTGATCGGCGCGGTCATCGGTAGTTTTATTTTAGTGATCGCACCCAGCACGGTTTTTGCAAAAGTTGTGCCGTTTCTGGTTGCGGGTTCCGGCGGATTAATGATCTGGTCGGAATTCAGACGCCCACAGCCGACAAAACAAACCGCCACTAATCATTCGGCGGGTAACTTATTCAAAAACATCACGATTTTATTGGTCGGGATCTATATCGGCTATTTCGGTGCCTCGTCGGGGATGATTTTGCTGGCAATTTTGACGGTGACGCTCAATCAATCGTTCTTAGTGTCCAATGCGATCAAAAACTTCACGTGTTTTCTTGCCAACGCATTGTCACTGGTAATCTATGCATTCACGACTAAGATTTACTGGTGGATGGTGGTGCCGATGGGATTGGGCATGTTCATCGGCGGCTACTTGGGCGCATTTGTGATCCGGTTCTTACCATTGCGCCCGCTGCGAGTTGGCATTGCATTTTTGGCATTCGGATTGGCGGCATATCTCGGGTACACCGCGTATTTTTAAAATTGGGTGACATTTGCTAGCGGATATTTTTCAAAAAGATGCAGATAAGACTTGGCATTTCGCGAAAATCTGATAAAATGAATAGTGTTGTTGCCGCTGTGGCGGAATTGGCAGACGCGCAGCGTTCAGGTCGCTGTATTCGCAAGGATGTACAGGTTCGACTCCTGCCAGCGGCATATAAGCAGTATAACAACATTGAAAAACTGACAAACATTGAATAATGTTTGCCAGTTTTTTTGTGCTGAAAAAACTAGAGCAAATCGAATTTTAAAATATTATAAAAAATGAATTCATAAATAATTAAAGTTAACGTTTCACAGTGTATATTTATGTATACTATAAGAAAATTTGCATTTACGAAAAGTAAGTGATATAGTTTTACTTACGTTGTTATTAATAAGACCTAAGGAGAGCTAACAATTATGAAACGAACAATCACAAAAGTTATACTTGGTGCCTTGGCCATCATTATGATCGGATTTTCTGTCGTGGGAGTTAAAACTTTGGCCGATAATTATTGGTCGGGTCACGCAGACATCGTCGCGATCAACGCTGCATTGGATAAACTAGATGATCAATTACAAACGAAGAATACGGCACTGACCGCTGCGAAAACTCAGTTGACGAGCACGCAGGCCGAATTAACTAGTGAGCAACAAGAATTGGCGGCTAACAAGCAAGAATTAGCGAAAGCGCAACAAGCTTTAACCGATTTACAGAACAAATATAATGCAGACACGCAGAACTTGCAGCAACAAGTAGCAAGTAAAACTGCCGAAGTGAATGCGAAGACGGTTGAGATCCAACAGAAAATTGTCGAGATCAATCAAAAAATTACGGATGGCAATACAGCCGTTGCAAATAAGCAAGCCGAATTAGACAAGGCTAATCAAACCATCGCCAGTTTGAATCAGACGGTCACAAAATTACAGGCTGATTTAACGGCAGAGCGTAACAGCAAATCTGGCCAGCTGACCACGGAGCAACGCGATCTTTTGCAAGCTTCTCAAGATGTTAGTCAAACGCGCGCAAAGGCGGAGAGTATCGTCGCAGCAAACGCGGATAAATAATTTACGTGTATGGTTCTAATGCGAGATCGAATAAATAGCGCAACTTTTTTTCAGTTTGAGTGATCAAACGAGAAAAAAGTGTTGCGCTTTTTTGTTATTTTGCTACAATTAAAGAGTTGAAGTGATTCGACGCTTTAATTGCGGGTGTAGTTTAGTGGTAAAACGTTAGCTTCCCAAGCTGGAGTCGCGAGTCCGATTCTCGTCACCCGCTTCAGTCAAGAACCTTGGTAAATCAAGATTCTATTTTTTTGTCGTAAATTCTGAGTGTCAATCAATCGCATTAAATATCATGCAACTCTAAACACTTTTCTAACAATATCACATGGATTCAAAAGCACTTGACCTTCACGAAGTGCTCACATTTCAGCTCAAGAAGATCACAACGCTTAAATTACGCAAATGATGATTTGATTTTCGATTGTCAGAACAACTAGATGGCGGCTATTTCCTTCTTGAGTCACGGTGGCAAGAAATCGCCCGACTTATTCGTGAAAAATGGGTATAAATTGCATTGTACAACGAAATCAAAAAAATCCTTCAGGAAGCCAATTAGAGGCGACCCGGAGGATTTTTGTATTCACTTATTTTAAGCTGATCGTTTGAGTTGAAACCTGTGCCACTTGATCAGCTTGGACAATCAGACCAATATCTTTCAAACTTTGGTCTGCGGTCAATTTCTGATTGTAGTCAACAGGAGTCAGCGTCACGGTTTTATTTTTCACGGAAAAATTACAGTTCCAATGATCTTTGACTGTGACAGTCTGTTTGAAGACGAGTTTGATCTGCCAACCACTGGCCGTCTTCTTAGCAGTATTATTATAAGCCACGCCGAGTTGCGTCTGAGTGGCATCATTGGTCTGCCAAGATTTAACTTGAGTTACCGTCAATCCTTGATTCGTCGCGCTCGTATTCGATGTGCTCGATTTGGTCGTTTCTTGGCTGTCTGTGACATTCTGGCTCTTGCTTGAATCAGTAGCTGCATTCTGTGAGGAAGTATCACTAGCATCCTTTGCGAGCCGTTTAAGATACCAATTGCCAGCAGGGGTCAGGTCGGCAGAAGTGAATCCACTTGTTTTAGTCACGGTCGATTTGATCATCGCAGAAGATTCGTCCTTGTTCGAGAAACTCCACATGGTGTAACTGAGGTGATGCTGGTCGAAATAATTGAGCCATTGATCACCTGAGTTTAAATCGATCTTGCCAGTTCCAGACGCTTCAGAAACCCCGAACTCACTGACGAAGACCGGCAATTTGGCATCGAGAGCGGTTTGTAGTTTTGCCCGCAAGGTCGCGCCATGAGTTGCTGCGTAGAAATGGAAGGCGTACATGACGTTCTTGAACTGGCTGAGTGGACTTTTGGCGGCGGCATCCACATCTTGGGACCAAGTTGGCGTGCCAACGATGATCACCGCGTTAGAATATTTGCGGATCGCCGGAATCACCGCCGTGGCATACTGCTTGATCTGTGCCCAGGTGGTGTTACCGTTAGGCTCGTTGCAAATTTCGAAAATCACGTTGTTTTCGTGACGTGTCGATATGGCAATTGAATCCGCTGAACACGTTGGAAAAATTCGGTCAGTGATGGCCAATTATTGACGGGTTCGCGTAATTATGGTCGCTTTGGATTCGGATCATCGTTGTTTTTTCAAGGATCATTTTATTTTAATTACAACTTAAGGACTTTGACGGTGTGCACAAAGTTCTCCCCCCAAGAGTTGTAATACAGCACACAAAAATAGCATCGACCATTATTGGTCGGTGCTATTTTTATACATGCGTTAACCGTAATAGTAGGTCAAATCACTTGCGGGCGTTGGATAAGCCATGATTTGTTGACTGAGTTGTTCTTGAGTGGTGTGCTGATTAATCAAGGCGGTTAAGTCATTGATCAATTCCTCGGCGATACTGGCGTAAACCACCGCACCAACTAACAGGTTGGATATTTGATCGATGATCGTGGTGACCCGTGCCGTTGGTTCCTTGATGCGATTGAATGTGTACCATTTCGAAACGTCTTGTGCGACGATCCGATATTGATCCGCATGTTCTTTAGCAAAATCAAGCTTAACACCGACCTGAGCAATTTGTGGGCTCGCGTAAACCACTTGGGGAATTGTTGGGTAGGTGATCGGTGCAACCTTGTCGTTCAGAATGGCTTGGGCAACATAACGGCCTTCGAAACTAGCGACGGGTGTGAGCTTCGGTTGCTTTTTCAGGAGCACGTCACCCACACCATAGATTCTTTCATTCGTCGTTTGCAAATGATTGTTGACGACTAAGCCTTTATCTTCAACCGAAACTTTAGCGGCTGCCAAGTTTAAAGTAGCTAGTTGAGGTTGACGGCCCATTGCCACGAAAACGGCATCGACTTCCAGCATTTTTTGATTGGTCGTGAGTAGGAGACCGTCATCGGTTTCAGTGACGCCATCTAATTCGGTATCCCAATGGAAAGTCACGCCATTTGTGGTCATCGCCGCAGACAGGAGTTGGGTATAATCTTCGGGGAAGTCGCGCAAGATGTGCTGATTATGTTGCAGGAGATGAACTTCCGCGCCACTGCTAGCGGCAATGTTTGCCAATTCAATGGCAACATAGCCACCCCCGACAAAAGCGATACGTTCGGGCAATTCCGATAAGTTTAGAAAGTCGGTGCTGGTTTGTAAATATTCGTGACCGGGTATGTTAGGAACTACCGGTGCTTGTCCGGTGGCAAGGATGAAATGATCGGCTTGATAAATGGTTTCATTAATTTTCAATTGGTTTTCAGAAATAAAGTGGGGACGACCATGCACAGTCGCAATATTTGCCGCCTTTAAACCACTTAATGTATCCGCAGGGACATGGTCAGTGTAGGCACGCTTGAAAGCCATCAGTTCCGGCCAATCGATCGCAGGCAGGCCGTTAAGTCCCGAGCCTTGCAAATTGCGGGCGCGGTCACGTACTTCAACCGCAGAATAAAGCATCTTTTTTGGATCGCAACCGCGATTAGGACACGTTCCACCCCACAAGTCGTTTTCGATCACTAGGACTTTTTGGGTTGTGGCTAATGGATAAGCCGCTGCTGAACCGCCGGGTCCGGCGCCGATAATGATCGTATCAAATGTTTGAATATCTTGAGCCATGTCAGTTCCTCCATTTTTATAAACGCTTTGTTTTCATTATAGATCATTGATTGCCACAGGAAAAATAATGAGATTGTCGAAAATATCGTCGCTCAGCCATCGCATATTGCTATCTTCAACTTTTTCAATTGGTTACACTAAAGATAACGGCTTACCTAAATTGAAGAGGAGTGATCAAATGCCTTGGGATCTGAAAGATTATCCAAATTCCATGAAGAATTTATCAAAACTAGAACGAAAAAAAGCCATCGACATTGCCAACGCCTTATTAGCGGAGGGCTATGAGGATGACCGGGCGATTCCGATTGCCATGAGTCAAGCAGAAAAGTGGATCGCAAATGCGAGTGTCGCCGAAAAATCCGACTTTGGTAAAGAGGTGGCGCCCACGAAGCATGATCGCCACGAAAGCAAAGGAAACCCAGAGCTGATCGCGGCGGATGAACTGGTAAAATACGAAGATGGCCAATGGATCGTGATCGCCAAAGGTGCTAAACAAGCGAGTGACACTTTTGAACGTAAAACGGATGCAGTAAAGCGAGCACGCGAAGTCGCCCAAAATAAAGGATCCAAGTTAAAAGTGTACGGCCAAGATGGAACCCTGCAAAAAGAAAGCACACCAAGAACATAAGACAAGTTGTGAGTGGCGACGCCTTTGAAATGATTGACTAAGGCAGCCCAAACCAAAATCCTGGTTCTGGATTTCGGCTTGGGCAACTTAGACACATCATTTCAGTCGCCACGAACACAATTCAAGTTGTGAGAGACCATGGTTTGAAAATGAGCAGTCATTTAAAACCCACTCCTATTCGATACCCAAAATCAGACGGATCTCGTCTTCTGTGAGGCTACCTTTGTTTTCGGTGCCGTCCAAAATCTGATCGACGAAATTACGTTTCTTTTCTTGAAGTTGATAGATCTGTTCTTCGATCGTTCCTTTAGTGATCAAGCGCAGAACGTCGACCTTTTTTGTTTGCCCAATACGGTGAGCACGGGCAGTGGCTTGATCTTCAACGGCCGGATTCCACCAGAGATCCACTAAGATCACGAGGTCCGCGCCAGTTAAATTCAAGCCAGTACCACCGGCCTTCAAGGAAATGAGGAAGATATTTTTCTCACCAGCGTTAAAGGCATCGACCATTTGTAAACGGTCCTTAGGTTTCGTGCTGCCATTGAGGACGTAGCAATCGAGATCTTGTGCCTTCAATTCGCCTTCGATAATGTCGAGCATGCTGGTGAATTGCGAGAAAATCAAGATGTGCCGTTCATTGGCTAAGGCTTGCTGCAAAATTTCGTTGAGCAGGTTAAGTTTGCCGGAATCGCCGTGATAATCGTCGAGATATAATGCGGGTGTGTTGCAAATTTGGCGCAAGCGGGTCAAACCGGCGAGAATGGCCAGTTTGTTTTTAACGAAGCTGTTACTGGTCATGCCTTTGACTTTCACTTGCATCTGTTTCAGTTGCGCCAAGTAAACGGTCTTCTGTTCGGTCGTCATTTCGTTTTGCAGGTTCGTTTCCACCAAGGCGGGGAGTTCTGTCATCACGGCGGATTTCTCGCGTCTGAGAATGAACGGTTTCACACGAATGGCGATTTCCGCCGGCGTTAATTGGCCGAACGCTTTTTTGCTAGGAAGCAAGCCAGGCATTACGAGTGCAAAAATCGCCCATAATTCTTCGACGCGGTTTTCGATCGGTGTCCCT
Organism: Lapidilactobacillus mulanensis; assembly: GCF_003946215.1. GTDB lineage: Bacteria > Bacillota > Bacilli > Lactobacillales > Lactobacillaceae > Lapidilactobacillus > Lapidilactobacillus mulanensis. The sequence goes on along the minus strand of NZ_RHOW01000007.1, from coordinate 60,327 downwards.
GACAACGCAAATGTATTTTTCGGTTCGAGTTTGCGCAAGCTTTGATTCGTTTTGGTACTGGCATTCTTAATGTATTGCGCTTCATCGAGAACCAAATAATCGAGCGTGCGTTGCTGATAGTCTTCGATATCTAAGCGGGCACTATTGTAACTCGTGATCAAAACGTCGGCTTTGCTCGTCTTGATCAAGTCTCGGCGGTGTTCTTTACTGCCATCGACGACTTCAACCGTGATATTAGGCGTGAACTTTTTAAATTCGGCCTGCCAATTATAAATCAGCGACGCGGGTGAAACAATCAAATCGAGTTGTTGCGCATCCAAATGATTATTCAGGAAAGAAATCATTTGTAGCGTCTTACCCAAACCCATTTCATCAGCTAAAATCCCGCCGAATTTATAAGTGTCCAACATTTCTAACCAACGAACGCCTAATTCTTGGTAAGGACGCAATTTGGCGTTGACGGGTCGTTGTTTTTTGATCGGGAATTCTTCGGGGTGAGTTAAATTCTGAATCAATTGCTGGAAGGTTTCGTCGAACTTCGCATCTTTGCCTAAGGATGCTTGTAACGCGAAGGCTTGAGAAGCGTGCACCCTGACTTGACCATGATCGATTTTGCCATGGGCTTGCCGGCGAATTTTCGTTAAAGCGGCGGAAACTTTCTTGAGTTTGTCATCGATGACAATGATCGAACCATCATCACGCTGAATAAAAGGCTTCTGTGAATCCAGTTGTGCTAAAACGTGATCGACTTCAGACTCGTCGATTCCGGCAAACGAAAAGTTGATTGCCAACAAACCATCGGCGGTAGAAACAGCGACTTCCGGTTCCAAGTCATCCGAATCCTGTAATAAATCTTGTAGCTCGGGCGACAGCGAGACGACGCCATTTTCACGCAAGTTGGGCAGCTCGGCCACAAAGAAGTGGTACAGATCTGCACCGCGCGAGAAATCCTTGGTCCAGCGTTGACCGTCTTGGTTAAATTGCAGGCTGTGCAAGTAATCGTGGGCTTGTTTTTCCATGGCGAAATCTCGCGTGAGGTTGGCATCTTCGTCGACGGTTTCAGCGGCGGAATGATAACTTAGGGTGAGTTCGAGTGCGTTTTGATCGCGATCTAAGTCGAAATGGGGGATCAGTGGATTACTGATCAATTCTGTGGGCACTTCAATTTCGCCAATTTGCTTGAAAAAGGCAATGAAATTAGTTAATTCTGATTCGGCACCCAGTGCAAAATGAATGGCGTTATTTTTAAGACGCGATTGGCTATCGATTACGCGGCTATAACTTTCATCGATGCGATTGATGATGTTGAGTTGGTTGCTGGTCGCCGTGAAGAACGTGGCCTGGCTAATAAAAGTCAGGTAGGCTTCCAGATAATCATCGAAGTTTCGTTGAAGTGTTAAGTCATAACCATCCTCGACTTTATTAAGTTGCGCCGTTAAGAGACCGTCTTCGGCTTCAAGCGGCTTGATATCGATCTGATCATAACTGACCGAGCTTTCGGATTCGCTGGGTTGAAATTGAAAGTTGGGTAAAGTTGACATGAGTTTTAAAGTCTCGACGAAATTAACGATCGGAATTAAAAAATATTTGGCGGAAGGCTGACTATCGCCGATCACTTGATCGCAGGCACGAGAGTTGTTCAACGCCATCAAGAATTGTTGCTCGCTAGGTGAGAAAACGGTCGGTGTTAATTTGAATTGGCGCTTACCGCCGGTTTGATAGCTGTCATTGTGGGCGTAGTCTTCTAAAAAGGCGCGAATATTATTGATGACGTAGAATTTTTGATCTGCCGCACTGGCGACTCGTAGTTTAATCGCGAGCCGAGTTTCTTCGGGGTTCATCCAGTCTTCGCGAATTTTCAGCGGCATCAAGGTCACTTCTAAGTTGAGCGCAGTCGGCAGGGCGTCTGATAAGGGTTTGAAATAAGTGTGTTGTGGTAATTGTAGATCCGTGAGAAATGTTTGCCCACTTTGATCGACAGGTTGCACATTGAAGTGAGCGAAAGTCGACGAGCGTGTTTCAGCGCCCGGTGTGTTTGCCTGCTCAGCTAATGCCTGACTGTTTTGAGGGGCAAAGTAGTCGTCCCAAGTTGTGGGGTCCGCGCGTAATTGATCGTAGAGATGTTTATCGAGGTAAACGTCTCGGGCGATTTCCGGATGAGTTGCCAATAAAGTTTCGAATCGTTTCGAGAGCTGCAAATAATTTTTAGGAAAATTATTCTTAAATTCGAGATCGTCGCTATTTTGATCAAACAAATTTTCGACCGGACGTTTTTGCGATTTCAATAATTTAACGACGGCCGCGATATGTTTACAATAATGGTGATCTGGGAAAAAAGGGCAGGTACACTGATCAAGATCCGGTGTTGTGCCAACACGGACTTGATAAGCCTTGGTGCCAAAGACGGTCGCGTTGACGGTTTGAGCCACATTATCGAGGTATTCAATTTGCAGTTGTTCTAAATCCACGATCTGCTGACCGCGATTCCAAATTCTGACGGGCATAATGCGTCTATTCATACTTATAAAAACTCCCAAAAAATATTTTAATTTGCTGAAGTGGTTTGAGTCATAGCTGATACGTTGATTCTATTCTACAAGTTTATCAACGTGAATAGCAGTTTTTTAGCGAATCATTTGAGAAACTCAAGGTTTTACCCACTTACTTAAGCCGAACTCACGAAAAAAGAACCCATCAATTATTTTAGGCGCAAATAATTGATGGGTATTTTCAAACTTGGTCATCAAATTTAATTGTGATAATCACCTTTGATCACGAAATAAGAACCGCGGATGATGCCAGCCAATTTCGACTTCTGGTGGGCAAATTTGAATTTACCTTCCAACTCGGCAGGCACTTCCATGGCTTCCGACAATTTGAAACCCACGGCGCGTTTCTTCGGATCGTCCAAGGCATACATCACATTCAAAATTAAACCGTCTTGATAGATCACATAAGCATACTCGATGTTTTCAACTTGAAAATGCGACGTCTCCAACGGTTGGGCGGACAAAGTTAAATCGCGTTCGTTTTTGAGTAGGGTGTTGACGAATTGAACCACATCTTGGCTCTCACTAGCAGGAACAACGGTAAATTCATGCTTGTATTTATTCATGAAATAGCGTGCTTCGTTGGCGCGTAATCCAGCCAAGCTTGCGGCAACGGGTGAACTTTCCAAACCCTGTGTCGAAACGTTTTTGAAATCAACAACTAAGGACATAATAGGACTCCTCTTTTAAGTAAGATAGTACGAATAGTATATCTTAAATCGGGCAGTTGTTCGATTATTGATACTTGAATTCTAATAAATATTGGCAACTTGTGCTTGGGCGATTTCGTGCGCCAAGAATTCGTCGTAATCCATATCGGCACGATCGACCACGCCTTTAGGACCAACTTCAATAATATGATTGGCAATTGTCTGAATGAATTGGTGATCATGACTGGTGAAAATAATCGAGCCAGGGAAACCGATCAACGCATCGTTCAAGCTTTCAATACTTTCCAGATCCAAGTGGTTAGTGGGATCGTCGAGTTGTAGCACGTTGGCTTTACTCAACATTAACTTCGACAGATAGCTACGAACTTTTTCACCACCGGATAAAACGTTGACTTGTTTCAAGACTTCGTCGCCACTAAACAGCATTTGGCCCAAGAAGCCGCGCAGGAAAGTATTATCACTTTCTTCTTTACTTGCGTATTGACGTAACCAATCTAAAATACTTAAATCTGAATCGCCAAAAATTGGCGTTAAATCTTTTGGCATATAGGCAGAATTCACCGTCACACCCCACGTAATTGTCCCTGTGTCGGGTTTGATTTCGCCAGCAATGATTTGCATCAGTAAGCTGGTGGTGACGTCTGAACGCGAAATGAGGGCGGTTTTATCGCCGGGGGTCAAAGTGAAGCTGACATTATCGAGAACTTTTTGACCGTCGATCGTTTTGCTGACGTTTTCCACGCGTAATAAGTCTTTACCCAATTCGCGTTCTGGCGTGAACTTGATGAAAGGATACTTGCGTGAACTTGGCTTGATATCATCCAAGGTGATTTTTTCCAGTTGTTTCTTCCGCGAAGTGGCTTGCTTCGATTTAGAAGCGTTGGCCGAGAAACGCGCCACGAATTCTTGCAACTGTTTGATTTGTTCTTCTTTTTTAGAATTAGCTTGTGAGCGTAATTGTTGTGCCAATTCGGAACTCTGGATCCAGAAATCATAATTGCCGACGAATAATTGGATCGCGCCAAAGTCGACGTCACAAATATGCGTGCAAACTGCATTCAGAAAATGGCGGTCATGGCTGACGACTAAAACGGTATTTTCATAGTCAGCCAAGAAATTTTCTAGCCATTGGATCGTTTGTGGATCCAAACCGTTTGTGGGTTCATCGAGCAGTAAAACATCGGGCTTGCCAAATAATGCCTGTGCTAACAAAACTTTGATTTTGTCGCTTTCAGGCAATTCCTTCATCAAACTTTCGTGGCTAGCTTCTGGAATCCCTAATGATTGTAGGAGTTGACTGGCATCACTTTCGGCGCTCCAACCATCCATTTCGGCAAAGTCGCCTTCTAATTCGGCGGCTTTGATCCCATCGGCTTCCGAGAAATCAGCTTTGGCATAAAGGGCGTCTTTTTCGACCATGATCTTGTAGAGACTCTCGTGGCCTTGCAAGACGGTATTGATCACCGTTTGATTGTCGAAGGCGAAATGATCCTGCTTCAAGCTGCTCATGCGTTCGTTTTGACCCATGGAGACCGTTCCCGTTGTTGGGGTCAAGTTGCCTTCAAGAATCTTGAGAAAAGTGGACTTACCAGCGCCATTTGCCCCGATAATTCCGTAACAGTTTTCTGGTGTGAATTTGAGATTGACGTCATCGTAAAGCTTACGATCGCCGAAAACCATGGAGACATTATTAACAGTTAACAATTCTGTACCTCGCTTATGATTGATGTTGAAAATGAAACTTGTTCGTTTTTGAGACTATCACCCTATCTTAGCAGAAAATTACCGTTAGACCAAGGATATCTCGTTATTTGTCCGAAAATTGAGCGACTTCAGATCTAATTGAATCGTGGGCAAATAATTTGCCTTGAAAAATGCATGCTGTCAGTTCGGTGCAAAGCGTTATTGCTAGTTACAAGTAAATACACGATCCGAATAATCATGAGCTTTTTTGAGCGTCACATTTTGACCACCACTGGTCAAAACGTGACGCTCAAATTAAACCTATTTAGTATGCAAACGATTACTTTTTATATATACTTAATTCGAGAATAAGGGAAAGAGAGGTGATTAAGCCAAAGATTGGTTGACCAATATTTGATGTTTCAGCCAACTCACATCGATGAATAAAAACGAACCGATATTCGTCGCCAGCTACCATTTTTTATTCAGGCCATAACAATAGTTATGCATTTTAAATTTTGCGAGCCATACACTCGCACACAGATTTAAGGGGGAGCATATCATGAAAAAAGTTCTATTATTATCTGCATTTGTCTCAGCGTTGATTTTGGGAACGAGCGCAACTGCAGTTCACGCGGAAACGACAACGTCAACCACGACTGGTGATATTACTTTTACATTGCCAACAGATACGGTTGACCCTTGGAATCCTAATTTACCAGGTGAAGTGAATAAACCAGATCCAGAAAACCCAGCAACTGGCCTAGCCGGACCATTAACACTGGACACAGCGCCAATTTTATCTTTCGGAACTCACGAAATGGAAATGTCGGCGAAAACTTATACGGCAGTCAACTTGAATCCTTATCTACAAGTTTCTGATCGTCGCGGTGTTAGTAGTGACGGGCAGTCTCAAGGTTGGAATTTGAAAGTTGCGATCACTGATTTCAAAGATACTGGTAAGAAATTGAACGGTGCAACCATGTCATTGACCAAAGCCAGTGTGAAATCTCATTTGGCAGGTCAAGGTGCGGCACCAACTGCGAGCGACATTACTTCGTTAGATAGCACGGATCAGGCGACGACGATTTTTACCGCCGATAAGGGTCAAGGACTCGGTTCATGGTTGGAAGTTTATCCACGCAACGTGATTAGCTTAACTGTTCCGCAAGCTCGGTTAGGTGAATATTCTGCAACGTTAACTTGGACATTAAGTTCAGAACCACTGGCTTAAATCAATCTTAACAACAAGTCGGCACCGACAAATAATTGGACTCGACGTAACGTGTCAAGAATAACATGATCGATTTATCGGGGTTGCTCGTCGGCATCATTGACGGCAATCCCTTTTACTAAAAAAAGCGGAGGGGGACGCTGGTTATGAAATTTAAAAAACAATGGATCGTGATCCTTGCCATTTTGTTCGGGGGGATCTTCGCCACCACTCACCAAACTGAGGCGGCCGAAAATCCGGGCAACTTTAGTGTGACACCTATTTATCCGAAGAATCAGCAGGATGAATCACTGGGATATTTTGATTTGTTAGTGGCACCCGGTCAGAAACAAACGTTGAATGTTCGCTTGACTAATCCGTCGACGACTGCGCGGACCTTCGAAGTTTATATCAATCCAGCAGTCACCAGCGACGGTGGCACTATCGATTATAATCAACGTTCAGTCAAACTCGATCCGACGATTCCGTTTGATGTGCGCAAGGTGCTGACTTTGGCACAACATGATTATAAATTAGCCGCAAAAAGCTCGGTGGTGATCCCAATTCAAGTGGCACTACCAGCCGACCAATTTGCCGGTCGCGTGTTAGCCGGAATCACCGTTAATGAAAAAAAGACGAGTACAACCGACGAAAACGAGGGCGCGATTCAAGTTAAGAATAAGATCGCCTACAATATCGCGGTGGTTTTGCAAGAAAGTACGGCGGCAATCACACCTGATTTAAAACTTGTCTCCGGAGATTTGGCTGCCGTTAACGCCAAGACGACGGTTCAATTGAAGTTTCAAAATCCGACGCCAACGATCATCAATCATTTAATTTTCACCACGAAAATCAAGCGCAACGATAAAGTTTACGTTAAAAGCACGACCAACGAATATTTAGTAGCGCCCAATTCAAACTTTCATCTGAATCTCGATTTAGCTGGCGATCATGCGCAACCCGGTGATTATGTCGCGGAGATCGTTGCGCGTTCTGGGACCAAATACGAGTGGAAATTTAAATATGAGTTTACGGTCAATCAAGATCAGGCCAACAAAGTGAATCAAGGCTCGATTTTTGTCACGAAAGATAAACAAACACCTTGGTGGCTCTATTTGTTGATCGCGCTGGTCATCGTGTTACTCTTCTGGATCTTCTTCCTGCTGTTTAAACGCCGTCGCAAAGACGATGAGGACGACCCAGCTAAATTGACTCCCACGAGTTCAGATCTCAAGACTTCTTAAGATCTGATCAACGGTGAAAGGAGGGTCAACATGAAACCGAAAAGAACTCGAGCAGCCATCAGTCATTTATTTCTAGCCTTGCTGTTGTTGGTGGGATCATTAACGGTGCTGGGACGTTTTTCGACGCGCCAAGTGGAAGCGGTGGGCGTGACCCCACCGAAAGTTGAGTACGATCCCGACACTTATGAAAATATCACACCGACTAATGGGGCGAGCAGTGGCATTTCCGGCGGTAAATTTGTTCAACTGACGGGTGCCAATCAATTGCCGAAACTCGCTGTCAATTATGTCAGTGAAACAACTGCCGATCCATGGTTTGGTGGCAGTTTAAATATTAATTGGACGGATCATGTGAAGCTGACCAATGCATCTGACTTTGTCAGCATCCCCCTTTATGGCTACGCGTTTGTGACCTTGATCAATCTGCCTAAGGAAGTTTTGACTGCGGATGTGTTAAACGCACTCGATTGGACTAACAGTAAGTTTAAAGTCAATGGTGCAGAAATAACGCTCGATCAGAAGAATTTATTTTCTGCGGGCAATCACACACTCAGATTGAGTTTGGGTGCTTGGGACAATGGAAATATATCGGGTGTTTTTTCGACGATCAATAATTCTTCTGGTTTTAATGCCAATGATATTCCCTTGGAGTTGAATTTGATTCTAGATATTAAAAAGCTGACGGCCAATAGTAATAAATTTGATACCAGTCCCGATAAAATTCTGACTAAGGGAAAATTGCCACCTGCGTTGACTGCACAGGCGGGGATCTCTGTTGATTTTTATGATGCCAATAATACGGTGCAAGATCGGGCGTGGAATCTGTGGGGTGCACCAGCTGCCGGGCGCTTTTATCCCAAATTAAATAATGGCGCTCTGGCACCTTCGCAGTATGCCCAAAACGCCAACACGATCATTCCGACTTGGAATAATTATCTGTCACCCTGGGATAATACGGGTAAATATAATACGAAAGCCGACACGACAGAATATGTGAATGGTCAAAATTCCAATTTGCCGGGAACCACGAGCAATCGTGAAGTCGTCTTAGATTTAAGCGAGGGGAGTTTCGCACAGCTGCCACAGAATCGGTTCGATCGCGTCGTTAATTTTTTCACCGGGATCAATTCGACAGCTGGGGCTAAGCTAACGCATGCGCCGACTGCAACGACTGGACTTAATCAGGCGCCGACGCTCGTGACTTATTCGGGAACGGATGCGACCCAGATTCCGTTGTCACCGGTAGTCTTGAAAGTCAGCGACCGCCATCAACTCGATGGTAATTTAGCGCCGACGAATTTAGATCAGACCGCGCCATATGGCAAGTTCATTCCGTCGGCGCCGTTCACGGTCAAAGCGTTGTGGAAAGCAAGCTCGCTTAGAACCGGCGAGATCCGTTATCGGTTGTACAACGCGCAGACGAAACAATTAGTCGCTGGTTTCACCAACTCACTTTTTCAGACGATTACCAATCCAACTGGCAGTAGTTCTGAATTTACCGCGGAAACCTTGCTGCCGAAATTGGCGAGTGGCCAATATTATTTCGATTATCGGTTGAAGGATTCACTTTTGGAACAGGCTTATCCAACGGCTGCTTATCACTGGCAATCGGAAAACGTCGGCGTCGTTAAATTACCCCTGATTACGGTGGCCGATTTACCGAAAATCACGGCTGCCAGTCAGGTGACCAATTTAACCACGCAAGAAACCGGCACGGCAATTACCGCGTTGAGCACAGACGTCATTCGCGAAACGCAGACGTTCACGCTGAGCCAGTTAGGCAATCCTGTAGTGGGTACCAAGGTGATGATCAACTTGCCAGTTGGCGCGCAATATCAAGCTGGCACGCTGACGGTCAACGGGGTTAAAGTGAATGACGCCGGATTAGTCACGAGTTTGCAAGTTCCGGTGACTTTTGCGAACACGCTAAATAATCAAGTTAAAATTGCTTACGATTTCAAATTGCCCGGGTTGACTAACACGACTGTGACCACCAAAGCGGCCACGTTAACGAGTCAGATTTCGATCCCGACAGCGGTGACGATGCCGCTGGATCCGGTCAGCACGAAACCAAATCAAATTAATATTCCCGCGGCTCAACTGAGTTTCACGCATACACCGAAGACGGTTAGTTTCGGGGATGCAGTTCAGCTGCCTGAACGGAAAAAAGTTTATCAAGCCAGCGGAGACCACAGTTTCGGCGTGTTAGATACACGGCTGCTGACGGCGGCACCTTGGCAGATCACGGCAACTTTGACCAAGGCGGCCCAAACAACCAGTGGGCGTCAATTATTGAGCGCGTTAGCTTACGTCAAAAACGGCACGGCTTTAAATTTAATCGCCAACAATGCAACGGCTATTTATCAAAACACCGCCAATGATCGCGGCACGATTGAAGTAAACGCGAATCAGCAGGATAAATTACAACTCGAAGTGGATCCGGCGAATGCAATTCAGGTCAATGAAAAATATCAAATGGAAGTTACCTGGAATTTAGTTGCTGGACCACAATCTTGATTGAAATCGCCAAAACGGCCTTAATTAAAGAGACCTGCTAACTAGGATTGCGCTAGTTATCAGGTCTTTTTTATGGATATGTCAGATTTTATATATTTTTCTAATCAAGGTCGGAATTTTAAACGCCGTCAAGTGTGCTATGGTTAAGCTATCAACCTGGGGGAGGGAGATTTCATGCAGCTGTTTGAGCTATTGGACAAGACTGAGTATCGACAAATTCAAATTTTGCAAATCATCTTGAAACAGCGACAACCGACACCGATTTCGTTGCTGGCTAAACAATTAAATTTGGCGCGCAATACCGTGCGTCAAGATTTGGCCGCACTGCAGGAAAATATCGATCAGTTAGATGGCCGGATCGTGTTGCAAAGTGGCGATACACAAACGGTTAGTTTCTCTCATGCGGCGAATTTTTCGTTAGCGGATGTATACTGGCATTATTTGCAAAATTCGCTCAAATATCAATTGCTGATTTATTTGTTTGAAAATCAACCGGTCGAAATGAAACCGATGATCAAAAATTTAAGCATTAGTGCATCGACGGTGACGCGGCGGATTCGTGAAATTAATCAGCTCTTAGCCAACTTTGAATTAACCACGCAAAATTTTCAAATTGTCGGCAGTAAGTTGCAAATCCGGCACTTTTTTATGCAGCTTTATTGGTTTGGTCGTCCTAATCTAGTCAACGATATTGCGTTTGATCGGCCGCAATGGCAACAAATGTTTAACGATATTCGCCGACAATATGGCAACGTGTTGACTGAGAGCGGTGAATTGAAGGCGATGATTTATTTAGCGATTGCCAAGCAACGACTTGAATTTGGCCATTCGATCACGGGCGATTTTGCACAGGAACTTGATACAAGATTAGCGAGCGCACCTGAATCGGTGCAATTATCTGCGAAGTTTTTGCGGGATTGTTTCGGACAATGGGGGCTTGAATGGACGCAAACAGAATCTAAATCGCTGTTATTATTTCTGATGAGTAATTATTGTTTCAATGTGAAGAGTCCAGTCACTTCTGAAATCGTGCTTTTTTCGGGTGCGAGTGATCCGCGGGTCCATGAATGCAATCGGTATGTGGACCAGCGATTGCACCACGCATTTGCCAAATTCGAGTTGGATCCGCAATTGATTCATCGACTTTCTTTATCGGTCATCAAGACTCATTTTCGCATTGCCTATTTTCGTGGAACCATCGATGTTTATCAGACCAATCAATTAGCCGAGGCTTTTAACGAGCAGCTATGGCAACCTGAAATTGATTATTTACCCAATCAAAAATTTGGTGATTTTTGTCAGAAGATGGCAATGCACGTGCTGACTGGATTGGAAATTGATCCACAGAAATATGCGGATTTGCGGTTCGAATTGATCGGCAGATATGCGATGATCTTGCACATGATTTATAGGAGTATTGGCATTCGCTTGAAAATTGGTTGCGACTTTCCGTTTGAAGATGTGGTCGCAGAAACCGCAATCGAAAATGTCACGCGGCATTTTGACAACACGTTTCCGTATGAAATCGGGATTTATAATCGCAGTGAAAATTATGACGTGATCCTCACAAATCAGCAAGGTCGTTACTTGCAGCAAAATGACGCTCGCGTTTTTGTGATTTTTGGCATCGAGTACGAATTTGATTATCCAGCTTTGAACGCGTATTTAAAAGCCGCATACTTGGATAAAGTAACTCGGTTTCAACCTGATTTTGAAATCGTGTAAGACCTGTTTAAAAAGAAAAAACGTTCTTCTTCGGCTGAAAAGTAGCCGGAGAAGAACGGTCTGTGCATCGCCTTCTAGTTGGAATGGAGGCGGTGCTTTTTTGCACTCTGAAACGTGCTGCGAGCAACTGAAATCAAGCATCTAAGAAACTAAAACGCAAAAGTTAAAGTGCAAGCTTTCGGTTTTAGCTAGCTTAGCTGTTGATTTCAACCCAGGTTGCTCCGCACTCTAAACGTGTTCAAAACCACTGAAATTTCCGGTTAACGAACTGATTCAGAAATCCCAAGTGCATGGATTTTTGAATCAGTTACGTTAATCCTCAATTTCACCCGTGGTTTTTCACACTCTGAAACGTGCTGCGCAACACTGAAATTAGTGCCTAAGTAGCTAAAACGCAAAAGTTAAAGTGCAAACTTTCGGTTTTAGTTGTCTTAGCTGTTGATTTCACCCGTTGCTCTCCGCACCCTACAAATTAATCGCTTGTCCTCCTGTTACGCCGTAGATTTGGGCTGTGACGTAGCTGGCTTCGTTTGAGGCTAGGAAGACGTAGACTGGGGCTAATTCTGCGGGTTGGCCTGCGCGTTCCATTAATGAATCTTGGCCGAATTCTGGGATCGATCCTGGTTGTTGGCCTTGGTCGAGTTGTAATGGTGTCCAAATCGGGCCGGGTGCTACGCCGTTTACGCGGATGCCTTTTGGTGCTAATTGTTTGGCAAGGCCGACGGTGAAGTTCGCGATGGCTGCTTTGGTGGCTGCGTAATCTAATAAGTGTTCGCTTGGTTCGAAGGCCTGCACCGAAGTTGTGGTCACGATCGCACTGCCTGGTTTTAGGCGGGGGAGTGCGGCTTGGACGATGGCAAACATGGCGATAATATTCACCTTGAATGTATCGTGGACTTGAACCAATGGCATGTCTTCGATCGAACTCTCAGAAATTTGTTGCGCTGCATTCAACACCAACGTATCTAGACCGCCCAATCCTGTGAGTGCTTGTTCGACAATTTCTTTGGGCGCGGCGGCATCGCGGAGGTCCGAAGGTAATAAAATTGCCCGGCGACCAGCCGCTTCGATCAATGCCGCAACTTCTTGCGCGTCTGCTTCTTCACCAGGGAAAAATTGCAAGGCAATGTTGGCGCCTTCGCGCGCATAAGCAATCGCCGCTGCGCGTCCGATCCCCGAATCACCACCCGTGATCAGCACGCGTCGATTCAATAAACGCTCGTGACCTCGATAGCTCTCCTCACCACAATCGGGTTTGGGCCGCATCTGATTTTGTAATGCCGGCGTGTCTTGGTCTTGTTCTGGAAATTTCTCAGTATGATAAAGACTTCGTGGGTCTACTAATTTTGGCTCTGGCATCAAATTCCTCCTCATTTTAAATCCGGGGGTGCTGTCGACTAATTTCATTATATAAAACTGACTGGAGTCGAGTCACGAAATCGGCATACCTGCAAGAATTTTAGGCGTTGACTGACAGATTTGCGTTTGACTTTAGATTAATGGAAAATTAGAATACTCATAAAGATATTATTTAGTGCTGCTATTGATGGGCACATTTTTTTATGAAGGAGTCACCGCGATGAATGATAAACTCGATTCGTTGACCGCATTCAAAGAAACATTGCCAACTGCATTTGGCTACGTGGGTCTAGGCGTGACTTTCGGCATTGTTGGTCGCGCGACCGGCTTTAGTCCGCTGGTCGTTTTGTTAACATCGATCATTATTTACGCCGGATCCGCCCAGTTTATTACCGTTTCGATGTTGGCGGTGGGCAGTCCACTTTTGTCGATCGTCTTCGCCACCTTCCTCGTCAACGCGCGGATGATCTTATTGAGCACCACCTTAGCGCCATACTTTAAGAAAAATAAAATGAGTGAAAATATTCTAGTTGGCACTTTATTGACCGACGAAAGTTTCGTGTTGGGGATGAACAAGCTGAATTTCACCGATCATCATCTGAGCTTTGCTTGGTTCAACACGGCGAATGTGGTCGCGTATTTAACCTGGGCGATCTCATCTTTTGTCGGTGCGTTGCTGGGCAACTTTATTCCAGATCCGCAAAAATTTGGATTAGATTTCGCCATCGTCGCCATGTTTATCGGCCTCTTATATTTGCAGATCATCACGGACCGCTCATTGCCTCGCATGTTGCAATTACTGATGGTTGGGATCACCTTGGTCTTGATTTATCTCGGGTTTATTTTTATTCCTAGCAATATTTTGATCTTAGTTGTGACGGTGGTCGGTTGTGGAATCGGGGTGGTGATCAAGCATGCCTTCTTTTAAATTTGTATTGTTGACCATCATCGGTTGCGGCGTGGTGACTTGGTTATCGCGCATCCTACCGTTTGTGTTATTGAAAAAATTCAGCCTGTCGAAAGCAGTCGTTGAATATTTGAGCTTCGTGCCCGTTGTGATCATGTCGGCTTTGTGGTTCAGCAATCTGTTCACACAGCATTTGGGCCATTTGCCAGAATTAAATGTCAATAATTTGCTGGCCTCGATGCCGAGGGTGGTGTCGGCAATTATTTCTAAGAATTTATTAGTCATCGTTTTAGTCGGTTTATTATCCTTAGCAGCGATCCGATTATTAGGCTGGTGAGTCGCAAGTTTCGACAGTTTAAAAAGTATCATATCGCGCCACTTAACGCGCATTAAGCAGCAAATTAGTTTCCCCAACAGTTTAAATCTGTTGGGGATTTTTTTGTTTCTCATGAGTTGGTCATCACAGAATCTTCATTTATTCTTGTATTTTTATTCCCGAATTTGCCCATAAATATTCGTTAGCAAAGTCTAAAGTACTAGTTATCAATCAATGACAGCAATTATTTAACCGACAGAAAATGAATGGAGATGCATGACCTTGGATAATACCGCAACGATCAAAGCGACCGAAGCCACACTGAAACCGCACCACAAATATTTTTCGTTTAATATTCATCGTGTTTTACCGTGGGTGATCCCGGTTTTGTTGATCGCGGCCTGGCAAGGGGCGAGCAGCCTCGGAATTTTAGCCAGTTCAACGTTACCTTCACCATTGGCGGTTTTGCAGGATGGCATCAAGTTGACTCAGAATGGCACGCTTCCGAAAAATATCAGTATTAGTTTGTACCGGGCCACGATGGGTTTTCTGATCGGTGGCAGCCTTGGATTTATTCTCGGATTTTTGAATGGGATCTCTCGTTTCTCGCGTGAATTATTCGATAGTTCAATTCAAATGTTTCGGAATATTCCCCATCTTTCTTTGATTCCGCTGGTGATTATCGCTTTAGGGATCGGTGAGGGCGCCAAAATTTCGTTGGTGGCGGTCGGCGTTTTATTCCCAGTCTATATCAATACTTACCACGGCATTCGTTCGGTCGATCCCGATTTGATCGAGATGGGCAAGTCATATGGCCTCAACAAACGCGAATTATTTAGTAAGATCATTTTTCCCGGTGCGTTGCCCACGATCCTGATGGGTGTTCGCTATGCCTTGGGCGTGATGTGGACAACTTTGATCGTGGCGGAAACCATCGCTTCGGATTCCGGCATCGGTTATATGTCAACCAACGCCGAGGATTTCATGGATATGGAAACGATCATTTGCTGCATCATTATCTATGCCTTACTTGGGAAATTATCCGATGTGATCGCCAAGAATATTGAAAAAATCGTGCTCTCATGGCGCGATGCTAAAGGAGTGAATGTCCGTGATTAATTTATCGACAAAAACAGAAACACCGCAAAAAGTCATGTTGACCGCGACGCACTTAGGAAAAAATTACGGCCGTAAAGTGGCCTTGCAAGATGTTAACCTGCAGATCCACCAAGGCGAATTCGTCGCGTTGGTCGGCATGAGTGGTGGCGGTAAAAGTACCTTGCTGCGATTGATCGCCGGGCTCGAAGCCAACACCGAAGGCGCGATCGATTTTGGCAACGTGGCCCCGGTGATCCGGGTAATGTTTCAAAACGATCGGCTGTTACCATGGCTGAGCGTATTCGAAAATGTGACCTTTCATCGACGTGAACCACAAATGCGTGCCCGCGCAAAAGAAATGTTGCGTCTGGTCGGCTTGGCGGATTTCGCCAACGAATATCCGGAACAATTATCCGGTGGCCAGAAACAGCGGGTTGCGCTTGCTAGAGCGTTAATGGCCGAGCCCCAGCCACTGTTACTCGATGAACCTTTGGGTGCCTTAGACGCGCTGACAAGGCGCAAAATGCAGGAGTTAATTCTAGACGTGTGTCACAAACAACAGCTCACCACAATTTTGGTCACCCATGACGTTGAAGAAGCGGCGCGGATGGCCGACAGGATCGTCGTCATCAAGAACGGCACGAATTTATACGAAGAATCAGGATTTGATCGGCACGATCCGGCCGCAGTCGGTGTCGTTGCTGAAAAAGTGTTACACGATATTATTGACGAAGAAGGGTAGGCCATGACCACGACAACTACCGCACAACCCACAGACGGGACAATTAAGCCCGCTAAGAAGAAACGACCCTACTTACACGAAGTCGATTTGATGCGCAATATTTTTATTTTCGGCGTCTTGATGAATCACACGACTTCTGCATTTGCCCAACATATGGCGGATGATTCCTGGAGTAAATTATTTTTACACGCAAGTCACTTAATGTTGCACTTCACCAGAATGGGCTTCATGTTCATGACTGGCTTAGTGTTATTTTTGAATTATTATAACCGCGAGCACCAGAATTGGTGGGTCTTCTGGAAGAAACGTTACACCAGCGTGGGGATTCCTTATCTTGCCTGGAATGTGCTCCTCTTATTTCTCACCGATGTGATTTCAGGCACCTTGTTTGAGGGTCACCAATATTGGACGACCCTTTATAGCAATATTATCCATGGCAGCAGTTTTTATTTGTACTATGTCTTTGTGATTTTCCAACTGTATTTGATTTTTCCAGCACTGGTCAAACTGTTCAAGTCATTTTCGCAGCATCATGGTCTGATTCTGACCATCAGTTTGCTCGTACAACTGGGCTTGATGTTTGGCATTAAATATTGGTTGCCTGGCGTCGATCGCAGTGGCTGGCCTTATTGGTTCAGAGCCTATGGCATGAACATCATTGTTTACCAAGCCTACTTCTTCTTAGGGGCGTACACCGCGATCCACTATCAACAAGCCGTCACGTTTTTGAAAGCCCACGCTAAAATCATCTACAGCCTGGCAACTATTCTCGCAGCCGGAACTGTCGGCTTATATTTCTTTAATCAAAACGTGTTGAAATTAAGTTTCGCGCGGACGGAAATCGTGCATCAACCTTACATCATGATTTACGCGATCATGATGATCGGTGTGGTTTTTCTGGTCGGGTTGAAATATGCGGAGATCCGCGAAACGAGACTGGATCCAGCTATCGACCATTTTATTAAACTGGGTTCAAAAATTTCTTTCGGAATTTATTTATCGCAAACGATTCCGATCACGTTGTTGTACGGCATTCTCGGCTACATCGATCAGATCCCGTCGTGGCTGATGTTGATGCTATTTCCACTCGGCTACGCATTTGTGTTAGGCGGCTCGTTTTTGATTTCGTGGGCATGCTATAAAGTTTGGCCCTTCGGAATTCTGATCGGACGCCCACAACGCCGCGCAAAACAGACAAACGCGATCACCGAACGGGTTCGCGCCGTGACCGAGCAAATAGAAACCGTGACCAAAAATAGTTAAGTTTAATTTTTAAGTCGAAGTTTTCAAGAAAAATAGGAGTGATCATATGACGAAATTAACCGATGCTTTAACGCAACAACTACTGACCGATCCTCAACGACCACTGATCAAATCTGTCGACGAACCCAATTGGATCACGAAAGGCGAATTTCGCACCGATGTGATGCGGATCATGTCGGCATTGACCAATGCGAAAATCGGCCATTTAGATCAAGTCTTGGTTTGTTTAGACAATTCGATTGCCTATCCCGAATTAATGCAGGCGTTTTGGACGCAGGGTGTGGTGGTACATCCCGTTTCGGCGTCGACACCTGCCGCCCAATTATTGACTGAATGGCAGGAACAGAATTACGTGGCCATGTTGATCGATCCCAATTTGGAAACAGAAATTTTAGCGGCAATCACACTCAATGAAATCAACTTGAAGCTGATTTCTGTCGCCGGTTTGAAATTATTAGTCGATCCTGATCAGACGGTTTTGCGTGCAGTAGCACCTGCGGCAGAAATTTCCGAAGATGACCTCGCCTTGATCTTGAACACGTCTGGAACGACCGGCAAACCTAAACGCGTCGGTCTGACCCACCGGTTATTATTTAACGCCGCAACTTACGACCGGGAAAGCCAACAGATGACCGCCGCAGACACGACCTTGATCACCATGCCCATGTTTCATATCAACGCGCAGGCCATGTCGGTCTTATCAATGCGCTTGGCCGGCGGAAAAATTGTGGTCGCACCGAAGTTTAGCGCGAGCCGTTTCTGGCAACAAGTCGCTGAAAATCAAGTCACTTGGTCGTCCGTTGTGCCCACGATCATCACGATTTTGTTACTGAATCAAACGGCTAACGAACAATATCAGAAGTACCAAAAATACTTGAAGTTACGTTTCGTTCGCAGTTCATCCTTCGCCTTGCCAGAAGATAAGTTCCGCGCGTTTGAACGCCGTTATCACACCCAAATTTTGGAAGGCTATGGTATGACAGAAACAGCTAGCCAATGCACGATCAATCCCTTTGACGCGCCTAAAATTGGCTCGGCCGGAAAACCCTATAAAACCGAAGTGGGCTTTTTGATTAACGGTGAAATCACCAAAGCACCGAATCGTATCGGCGAAATTGCCGTGCGCGGTGACCACGTGATCAATGATTATTTAGATTCACATCAAGATTCCTTCCGTGACGGTTGGTTCCTGACCGGCGACCTAGGTTACTTCGATGAAGATGGTTATTTATTCGTCAAGGGCCGCATCAAGGAAATGATCAGCCGTGGCGGTGAAAAAGTTGCGCCGGCCGCCGTCGAAAATGTTTTGAACCAGCTCGATTTTATCGGTCAGGTAGCGGTGATCGGTTTGCCCGATGAGATTTATGGTGAAGCCGTGACTGCGGTGGTGATCCCTAAAAAAGCACAGACCCATGATTTGGAAGCCGAAAAGCAAGCTATTTTTGATTACGCGGCGGAAAAACTCGCCAAGTTCCAACAACCTACACAAATTTATTTCGTCTCTGAATTTCCACTCAATGCGACTGGGAAAGTGGTGCGTCCGAAATTACACGAAGAATTAGTTCAACAACTGGCAGGTGAGGCGCGATGAAACAACGCTGGCGTAAATTTAGTCTACTGGCGTTGTTGATCGTCTGGATCTCCGTCGCCTATTATGGCTATCAACAAGTCAACGGCGAGTCCACAACGCTGACCACGATCACATTAGGCTATCAAAAAGCAGATCCATTCGACATTGCGCGCCAACGTGGTGTCTTCGCTAAAAAAATGAAGGCCAAAGGATATAAGATCGTTTGGAAACAATTTCAAGATGGCGCCGCCGAATTACAGGCGCTTAAATCTGGCAGCATCGATTACGCTCGACTCGGCGATACGCCAGGGATCGTTAATTTAGCAGCCGGCGCAGACTTCGTATATGTTGCGGCCGGTTCAACGAAATCCAACGGTTCCGGCGTGTTAGTCAAAAAAACTTCCTCAATCAAATCGATCAAAGATTTGAAAGGGAAGCGCGTGGCTTATACCAAAGGCACGAGCTCTAATTATTTATTGTTGAGTGCTTTAAAGAAGGCCGGCATGAAGTCTAGCGATATTACCTGGGTCAATCTAGATAATTCCGCCGCCAGCGTTGCTTTTAATAAAGGCAAAGTGGATGCGTGGGCGACTTGGGATCCCATGACCTCAACTGCAGAGTTGACCCAAGACGCCACATTATTGGTGACCGGCAATAACGGCATCTCGAACAACCGAGACTATGTTTTGTCAACGAGCACTTTTGCCAGCAACAATAAAGAAGTGTCGTCGTTGTTGATCGAGTATCTGCAAGATGACATGGAATGGGCCAATCAATATCATGCCAAGCTGATCAAGATGTTGAGCAAGTCATTGAACTTGTCGACGAAAGTGGTGACGCGGATGGTTGAGCGGCGCACGTACGCGATGACCGCCATGAACAGCACGACGATCAAAGAGGAGCAGAATGTTGCGGATCTGTTCTATGAAGAAGGTCTGATCAAGAAAAAAGTTGACGTCAAATCTGCCGTGGCAGACGTTGGCGATAAATAGAGCTTTTATGTGAGTTTGAAAGTTAGCGACCCTGGTTGGGCGCTGACTTTTTATTTGGTTCCGGCGAAATTTGTGGTGGGAACTGGGAAACTGCTGTGGCGTGGTTGAAGTATTTTGTCAAGAGGTTAACAAGATTCAATCTTCGATTGGGTGGATTTTTTGTGGTTCCGGCGAAATTTGTGGTGGGAACTGGGAAACTGCTGTGGGGACGGCTGCAGGATTTTCCAAAGTACGGAAAATTCTTCCGCCTGAAATCTGAGCTCCTGAAAACCGCAGGATCTCACATTTCCCCATTTTGTAAATTCGCCAAAACCGCTCATTAACAAAATTGCCACTGCAGTCCCAGTTCCCACCACAAATTTTGCCTAGTCTATTCCGAAGAGCTCGATATGTTCAACGTTGAAGATTTAATTTGTATTTCTATTCCAAACAATATTTTTTTAAACACGGAAAACAAAAATTGGTAATCTAGGTACACGACAAATTTAAAAATAGGCGCAATCTTTCGTCTGAAACAATATGAAGTCGGCTTTTTCAGCCTAATCTGCACCTGTTTTAAAATTTGTCGTGTGTTATTTTGCGCAGATTTGAAATTCATCACATTTTTTATTGAACTATTCAGAGTAAAGGCTACCTTGATAATCAAACTTTCAGGAACCCAACTATTCAAATCCTACGCTAAATCAAATAAGTTTAGGTCGAAAGTGCTTGGGCAGGCAGTCGTGGCAGTGACAACCATGTAAGGTGGGCCGTTTTTGCCCGCCTTACATGGTGGATCGATTCGAGATTTTGCGGTCTGTGCAAAAGCTCAAATCGAAGCTTCAAGACTTTCGCGAATTTCGAAAGGCTTGGAGCGGTCCCACGCCACAGACCTGCCTACCCAAGCGCTTTCGACCGAAGGTAGACTGATCCTAGACTTTTTTACAAAAGTGGAGAGCGGTCCCACAAGCCAACGTACTACCTGCCCCAGCACTTTCGACCGCAGGTAGATAATGTTTTTAGCAGTTGCCCAGAATTATCACAATTTTCAATGGTTATGTTAGAATTAGAGTAGGAAAAAAGTGATGGAGGTTTCGCGATGAATAAAAAAGTGGGGATCATTTACGCCAGCATGTCTGGGCGCAATCAACGAGTTGCCGAGTATTTGCAGGAAAAATTTGCAAAACTCGATCAACCAACAGAAATCAATGAAGTTTCGCAGTTCGATTCGCAAAAGTTAGCCGATTATGACGGCTTCGTTTTTGTCAGCTATACTTATCATGATGGGCAGTTGCCAGATGAGTCGTTAGATTTCTTCGATGATCTGCAAACCATCGATCTGACTGGGAAATGTTATGCGCTGACCGGTTCGAGTTCGATCAAGCATGAACATTTCGGTCGCGCGCTAGATTATTTAGATCAACAATTGAATCATCTGGGTGCGTTGCGCGCCACGGCGATCTTGAAGATCGATTTGGATGCGGACCGCGCCGATTTAGCGCGTTTGGATGCATTTTGTCAGCAATTTTTAGACTTCATGCAATTACATCAGCAGCAGCTAGTATGAGTTGTGAATCGCGCGGGCTTGGCTATTCGGCCCATTCAGTTGAACACAATTAAGAAAAAGTAGGTTATCGATTTGGTGGTTTCGAAAATTAATGATGTGCGCCAGCAAATGCAGCAATTATATCAGTCGTTTGAGCGGGGAGAAAATTTCGACAGTCTGCCCGATGATTTGACTGACTTGAAACTGAGCGTTAAGTATGCGACGCGGCGGACAAAAGTCGTGCCGCGAACGGAAGGAACCATCGAGAATTTGCAGGCCGTTCTTAAAAAAATTACCACAGAAATCATTAACGGGGACGACGATGCCGAGATCAGCAACGAAGATTTATTTTTGTTGTTAAAAAACTCGGGTAGTTTAAGTGAGGCGCTGCGTGATCGGGGGATTTTTTTCACGGTCAGCAGTTTGATGAATCGCGGCGTTCTCCACGAAGAACAAATTTGGCCAGCGTTACAATATTTAAGCCAAGATGAGGTCTTGTTTGATCACATTCTGGAACCGGAAAATGACGCGATCTTTGGTCGGTCAATGGCGGTTTTGTTGTGCTCCGTTTTTCTGGTCGCCGATCAGGTGTACGGTGGTGTTTTATCACAGGATGAATATTGGCATGTGATCGAACAGATCTCGCTTTATATTATTTTGGAGCAGGATGCCCGCGGTTTCGTGCCGGATCATGGTTGGGCGCACGCATTCACGCATGTGGGCAATGTTTTATCCGAGGCCACCGAAAGTCGGTTGTCACGCGCGCAAAAGTTATTTTTCTTAACGAGTGTGATGATTGCTTATCAACAGGCGGGTCAGTCGTTTTCGTTCGGTGAAGATCAACGGATCGCCAATTCAACTTTGGCGTTGGCAGACAAGGAGCAATTTTACGCGAAATATTTGGTTCGTATTTTCAAAATTTGGCCACTGCGTACGCCGACGGATCCACAGACGAGTGGCGCCGATTTCTGGGTGAAGTGGTATAACCGCACCCATTATTTCTTGAATTTAATGGTCGTGCCAGATTTACCGCAAATTCTGATCGATTTTATTAAAAAATTGCCGGAATATTAGGCAAAGATATAGGGTGACAGTGTGATCAAAGCAGTAATTTTTGATATGGATGGGGCTCTGATCGATAGTGAGCCCTATTATTTACAGCAACGTAATGAATATTTCCAGCTGATCGGTGTGGATGTCGACGATTTGCGTCTGCAAAATATGGTCGGTGGCAATATGAAAATTGTTTTACCACAATTACTTCCGGGTAAAAGTGAAGCGGAATATGATCGTCTGCGCGCGGGTTATCGTTATTACAAGTCGCGTCATCCGCAAGACTTCAATGCGACGCTGATGGCAGATACTAAGTCGACGATTGCCGCGTTGCGTGCGGAAGGACTGACTTTAGCGCTGGCAAGTTCCAGCGAGCGCTCGACAATTGAGGACATGTTAAACACGACCGGCTTGGCGGGAAACTTTTCCGTTATTTTAAGCGGTGCCGATTTTCCTAAAAGCAAACCGGATCCAAGTATTTATTTGAATGCTTTGGCAAAACTCGACGTGGCAGCCACCGAAGCAGTTGCCGTTGAAGATTCGCAAATGGGGATCGCCGCCGCGCAAGCCGCAGGGATCTTCACGTTTGCCGTCGCCGTTTCCGATCCACGGGTCGCAACGGATCAAAGCGCCGCCGATGCGCACGTTGCGAATTTAACGGCGCTGTTGCCACAGTTAGCTCACATGAGGAAGGTGACACGATGATGCAACCAATTTCTTTTCGCCTCGCAACTGAGCTGGATTTACCCGCGATCATGACAATTGTCGCCGATGCGCGTGTTTATTTGCGTGAAAAAAACGTGCCGCAATGGCAAGGCGTGTATCCAACTGAAGCCGTTTTTCAAGCCGATATCAAAAAAGGGGCGCTCTGGGTCGCCGTCTTGAATCAAAAAATAGCGTTGATCATGACCTTGTCGCCAGGGCCGGATCCTAATTACACGATCATCCATGGTAAGTGGCTGCAATCAACGGATAACTATCTGGCTATTCATCGCATCGCAGTTGCCCGTGATGCCGCTGGAAATGGCGTCGCTCAGGCAGCACTAGAATTTGCCAGCCAGTTTGCCCGCACGCAGTCTTATCCGTCGCTGCGGTTTGACACCCACGAATTAAATGCAGGCATGCGTTATCTCGCTGAAAAAAATAATTTCACTTACTGTGGTCGAGTCGCCATGGCCGATCACACGCCGCGATTTGCCTATGAATTATTACTGAGTTAAATTTTGTCCATACAAAAAATCTCCCACCGGTTATTTCGACCGAGTGGGAGATTTTTTTAGTTAGTTATGATTCTTTTTTAGCTTTGGGTGATTTAGCCTTCTCGTTAAACTTAACGGGTTGATTATTTAAATCTGTTCGAACGACTAATACGTCACAAGTCGCGTTGCGCGTGACAAATTCTGTGACAGAGCCTAATAATAAACGTTCAACGGCATTTAAACCGGTCGCGCCGATCATGATCAATTCGACTTTCTCACGTTTAGGAAATTCCCGTCCCAAAATCGTCTTCGGTGAACCATACTCGATATAATAATTAACGTGCTGCAAGCCGGCATCCTTTGCGGTTTGAACGTAAGCTTCCATCGTGTTCTTAGCCGTTTCAGAAACTTCCTCGACCATTGCAGAGTCAAAGCTTGAAACGTTTTGGAACGCGCGCGTATCGATAACGTGGACTAACTTTAGTTCAGCTTGATTACGCAATGCGACCGCCACTGCCTTCTTGAATGCAAGTTCAGATTCCTGTGAGCCGTCAATCGCAACTTGTATTTTTTTATACTGTTGTAACATAATACCGCCCCTTTCGATTTCAACTTCATTTTACAGCATTGAGAAAGAAAAAGCATGAATTTAAGCCAGAGCGCGAGCAGCAACGGGTGAAATGATTGGCTAAGTCGCCAACAACTTAAAATCCTGTCCTTGGATTTCAAGTTGTTGGTACTTAGACAGTCATTTCAGTTGCTGCGAGCGCGTTTTAGCACGTTAACTCCAGAAGCAATCCACATAAAAAAGCGCCCACATAGCCGCAGTGAACACTTTTAAGAAAAACAATTATTTTTCAAGACAATTAATTATTACTGAAATTGATCGACAGCGCAAACCCAGCGGTGATAATACTACCAACGATCAACGTGATCAAATTCATTTTGGCAGGGAGCAAAAATAACACGAGCACGCCACCAACACAAGTCGCCAACAAAAGGACGCTCGTGGTCACCATGGCTGCGCGCAATCGGGGTGTTGCACCTGGATTGAAGATCAGAAATGATTTGTTGAGATGAGTTAGCAGGTAGATTGCGAGAATAATAAGTAATGCGATAAAAACTAACATTGCGACTGTGATAATGACGTTCATGAGGGACTCCTTTGAAAAATGGGATTTTTTTAATTCAGGTAATTGATCATTAAATGGTCAACTTAGTTGTCTAGTCGTAGATGACTGTATTGCTCAGTTAAGGTGAAACCGACGCTCTGATAAAATTTAAAAGCAGCTTGGTGGGAGATTGGTTGCATTAATGAAATCAACGAAAAGTCGAAGTGGTTGATTACATATTCGAACAGGGCAGTTGCAACTCCTTGGCGTTGTTGGTCTGGGTCTACAGCGAGGTATTCTAGCGAAAGCCAACCGCTCTGTTCCCTAAGCTCGAAAAGAAAGTAGCCGAGGACGACTTGATCGGATTGGAAAACTAAAAGTTTCGTATTCGCGGTTAGATTACTAACGATGTCAGAAAAAGAGGAACTATCTGGGAAACAGGTCTGATGAATCGCGGCACATTCCGCAATCGCGGCAGAATCTCTCTCAAACAAAATTTCTTTGACTTTGTTCACATTAGTATTATCTGTTTCGTGTTGTTGTCGATTACGATTGTTGAACTCAAGCTGGTTGTACGTCTCTACTAAACTGAATCCATATTTTTCGGTTATTGTTGGAATGAATGGCTCCGAAGATTTGATCAGCATTTCGTAACGATTATTCGGTTGTATAACCTCAGTCAGTAGTGCTGCTTTTTGGTTTCCAAATGGCCCCCAAATCTCATTGACCCGTTTTGACCCGATCGTGTACGTGTCGACTAAGCACAAAGAATCATACGACTGGAGATTAGGTGAGGCGAAGATAGTATATGTATCCATTTCAGCAATATCTGCATTCACATTTTTTGTATCACCGCCAACATAAGCACAATCACTTGCTTGATTATGGTGCAGAATAAATGCGACGATATCGGAATTTATTTGGTTGGTCATAGTTTCCATAGGCTGGCCTAGTTTCCATGAAAATTTTAAAAGTTATTATCAATTTCAACCGTGTTGTTTCGCAGCTTACAAATTGCGCTCAAGTCAACTGTCTGCTAGAGCTAAGTTTATCAATTACTAAATTCAAAGACCGAATTAAGCAATTGATGAACTTAGCTTACGCAGCCAAAACGTTGACTTTCGCAGCTTAATTGCGCTCAAAGTGACTGAAAATAGTTGTCCAAGTGGCAATAATCGAAATCTTAAGACCAAGATTTTAATTATCGCCGACTTGGACAATATTTTCAACCCGTCACTTTTCGCAGCTTACAAATTGCGCTCAACAACACTGAAATTTCCGGTTAACTTGAGACATCCTTGAATCCAAAAGCGGGATTGAAGGATGTCTCAGAGTTAATCCTCAATTTCAACCCGTGTTGTTTCGCAGCTTACAAAAACAAAGGGATCAGCTTCTCAGCTGATCCCCGCAAAGTTTTTAACTTTGAGAAAATCTAGTGGTGCCGGTGGTAGATTCGTTTAGTTGAGCCCGCTAATTACTAAGCAGGAGCCATGCAGTTGATTGGTCTTGGCAAGTCAGAAGACTCGCACACCGCTCAACGATCCACAGCCTAAACATTAAATTACTTGATCGGTCAACATAAATTTGAATCAATCGAACACCTTAGACTTTCCATAATTAACATTAACATTCTACCGGTGAAAATGCAATTAATAAAACGTTTACTTAAGACCTAATCGAGGCACGATGCCTGTTAAGACGCTGAATGTCAAATTACAAACAATTTTCACTCAAAATATGAAACGCTTTCGGGGGTATATTGCGTTAAACTTATCGTAACGATAGTTATAAGGGGGAGTCTATCATGCGTAATTTTGGTGAACGTAAAGTTCATTTCAAGATGTATAAGGCGGGTAAATTCTGGGTGGTTGCTGGAATTGCAATCATTTCGTTAGGGATTATTGCGCCGGCAGTGCCAGCATTTGCGGCTACTGATCAGTCGGCAATTAGTCAGGTGAATAGTTCAAGTGCCGAGACAGCGACATCCAGTAAAGATGCTACGGAGGCTGAACAAGCAAGTCTCGATAAAGACACGTCAGCATCGACAAGCAATGCAGCTATCACCGTTTCCAAAAGTGATAGTAGCACTGACCAGGTTAAAAATAGTAGCAGTGATACAAGTGCGGTTCAAAAAACAACAACTGTTTCTCTCAAGCAGCAGGCCAAAGCGATGGCCCCAGCAACGACTGCCGAAACTGATTATTCGTACACGACTAATACCGACGGCACACTGACGATCACCGGTTATACCGGCGCGGAGACTGCACTGACCATCCCATCAACGATCGATGGAAAAACAGTGACGGCGATCGGGGCTCAGGCGCTTTGGTTTAAAAACTTAACGAGTGTTGTGATTCCAGACAGTGTCATCACAATCGGAGATCAGGCTTTTAACGGGAATGAATTGACCAATGTGCAACTTTCTGCCAATCTACAAACAATTGGCAGTGCTGCTTTTATCAGAAATCCTTTGACGAGCATTGTAATTCCAGACACCGTTACTACGATCGGCAGCTTTGCCTTCGAAGACAATAAATTAGCGGGTACGCTGAATATTCCGGCGCAGGTGACAACGATTGGTGAAAGTGCCTTCGCTGGCAATAAAATTGAATCCATAACATTGCCTACTGGACTACAAACGATCAGTGACAGTGCGTTTGCTAATAATCTGATCAGTTCCTTAACGTTGCCGAATAGTTTACAAACTATTGGTGATAGTGCTTTTATTAATAATTACATCAGTTCCTTAACGTTACCCGATGGTTTGCAATCGATCGGCAGCAATGCGTTTTATAATAATGGATTGGCCAATCAGCCTGGTGAACATTTTGTGATTCCGGCGAGCGTGACTTCAATTGGTGACCAAGCTTTTGCTTATAACCAATTGGTTGGCGTTGATGTTTTAGGCGATTTAACGACAGCCGGTACTGGGATTTTTTACATGAATGGCTTACAGTACCTGAGTTCGGTTAACGCGTTATACGGAAACGACCAAAATGGTATGATCGGTACTGCACCTGTTAATAGTCTACCTAATGGCACGCCGGTTCCTGTCAATGGCAAAATACCAGTAGATGGTTATATTCCGTATATTTATGTCAATGGTAAATTGTTGACTGCTGAAATTGAAAATTATACGCCAGGTGTGATAGTGGCTGGTAATTATCTCCAATTGCCGATGAACGCCGATGGCTCAACCATCAACCAATTTATGTTTATGGTCACGTATAGTGATGCAGCGGGCAACTTTATGTTTGGTCGTGTCGTGATGTCAGGAGTTTTAAACATCCTTGCTCATAATTCGACCATTTATACAAGCGATGATTGGTCAGCTGCGGATAATTTCGATAGTGGTGTTAATAATACCTTCACTCAAGAGGGGGTATTGCAAACTTCGCAATTGAGCATTGGAGATTTATCGATATCAGGAACGGTCGATACTAAAACACCAGGCGATTATGATGTGATTTACAGTTATGGACCAGAGTCGGCTAGACAATCAACGACCATCACGGTTACAGTTAAGGCGGATCAAACCGCGGTTACTACTAAAAATAGCGACCTATATGTTGGTGATAAATGGACTGCAGAAGATAATTTTGCTAGTGCCACGGACAAAGACGGTCATTCGATCGACTTAGCGGACGTCATGGTTGAAGGTTCGGTCGACACAACAAAAGCTGGGACTTACACAGTTACGTACAGCTACGGCGGGAAAACGTCAACTGCAACTGTTATTGTCAAAGCGGATCAAACTGCGGTTACTGCTAAAAACAGCGACTTATACGTTGGTGATAAATGGACTGCAGAAGATAATTTTGTTGGTGCCACGGACAAAGACGGTCATTCGATTGACTTTGCAGATGTGACTGTCAAAGGTTCGGTTGATACCACAAAAGCGGGAACGTATACAATTACGTACAGTTATGGTGGCAAAACTGCAACTGCAACCATTACAGTGAGCCCCCGCATGAATTCAGTTCAGCTGGTCGGTCATGACTTGACCCAACAGGTTGGAAGTAAACACCCAACTGCGCAAGCATTCGTGACTAAAGCAATCGATGGTCTGGGTGCGGATGTAACGGCTCAAGTCACCGCCGATTTCAGTCAGGTTGATTGGTCACATTCAGGTGATTACGTTGTGACCTTGACAGTTGCCGGGCAAACGTCTCGCGTCTATCTGCATCTAACTGCGGTTCCGACGATTCCAGAGCCAGCTAAACCGTCCGTACCAAATCACAACAATCAAAATAATAGCCACGATCAACAGACGACTTTGCCACAAACCAACGAAGCAAAAAGTATGGGTATGGTGATCATTGGATTGCTGAGTTTGATCGGTTCAGCATTTGGATTTGAATTCACGATGAGAAAGAAAACTAACCGTGATTGATTAGCACGACTTATTTTCGAACTATGCAATTAAATTAAGTTTTAAAAAAAATCATCACGAGAAGGTAACGGGTCAAAAACGCCCTGATTACCTCTCGTGATGATTTTTTTGATGAAAAAGCGCAATGCACGCATGCATTGCTCAAAACGACTGCAGTATTAATTCTATGAGCCGTTTTTATTTTTTAAACCGTCGCGTTGGGCTTGCCGTAATTGCCGATATTGCTGGGCATAGGCGGCTTCAATTTTGCCATTATTCTTAGGCTTATAGTATTGTTGATGCGCCACGATATCAGGTAGGTATTGTTGTGGCAACCAATCATTGGGTGCATCGTGTGGAAATTGATAATTATCGCCATGATGCAAATCTTTGGCACCGGCATAGTGGGCATCTTGTAATTGGCGGGGAACCTGGCCAGCCTTGCCATTGTTAATATTGCTGATGGCAGCATCCACGGCTTGAATGGCCGAGTTAGATTTAGGCGACAAACATAATTCGATCACCGAATTTGCCAAGGGGATCCGCGCTTCGGGTAAACCCAAACGCTCGGCGGCCTGACAGGCGCTCACAGTTCGCGCTGCAGCGGCCGGATTAGCCAGACCAATGTCTTCATACGCAATCACCATCAAACGCCGCATAATGCTGGTTAAATCGCCAGCAACGATCAATTCAGCTAAGTAGTGTAGTGCCGCATCGGTGTCGCTACCACGAATCGATTTTTGAAACGCTGAAATAACATCGTAATGTGCGTCACCATTTTTATCGTGGGAGAAACTTTTCTTCTGGATCGACTCTTCAATGTCAGTCAGTGTTAATTCGATCACGCCATCAGTGGTCGGAGTGGTAGAATTGACCGCTAATTCGAGACCATTCAAGGCAGAGCGAAGATCGCCATTGGTACGTTGGGCTAAAAAGTCTAACGTGTCATCGGCGATGTCGATTTTTTGCTGACCTAATCCGTTTTTCTCATCTGTCAACGCGCGTTTCAAAGCGACTTTGATTTCGTCTGGTTTCAACGGATAAACTTCGAAAATTTGCGTTCGACTGCGAATGGCCGGATTAATGGTCATATAGGGGTTCTCAGTCGTTGCACCGATCAAAATAATACGGCCGCTTTCCAACAATGGCAGCAAAAAATCTTGTTTGGTTTTATCGAGGCGATGAATTTCGTCTAATAATAAAATTACGGTGCCACTCATGCGTGCTTCTTCGGCAACGGCTTGTAAATCTTTCTTAGTATTGGTGGCGGCGTTGAGCGTGCGGAAGGCATATTTCGTACTACCGGCAATGGCGCTAGCAATCGAAGTCTTGCCGGTGCCAGGTGGGCCATATAAAATCATCGACGAAAGTTGCTTGGCCTTGACCATCCGCGCAATAATTTTGCCAGGACCGACTAAATGTTGTTGACCCACAATATCAGCCAACTGTTGCGGACGCATGCGCCAAGCTAATGGTTGTGCCAAAATAAGATCTCCTTTTTAAAATGTGATGAAAGATAACTCGGTGACTAGCATTCAGTCAGAGATCAATGAAATAGTTTTGAAAACCACCCTTTTTTAGCGGGCGCTTTGTCAGTCGTTACCGGTTTTGACGGCGACGTCAGTGGGTACAGGTCTAACAGATCGACGACTTTTTGGTCGACGGCCTGTTGCGCAATGATCAATAAAGCAAAGCTGTCGTCCTCACTGGGCGTTTCGGGCTTATTGACTAACGTGAATGGGAAGTCTTCTTGAGCTAGCAATTTTAAATAGGGGCCCATTTTTTGATGATCGATTTTCCCATTCACGAGTGCGCTTCGATCCGGAAAATCAACCAAGTGTTTCTTAAACAAGTCGAAGGTTCTCGGATTGTCTAAATCCTTGACGCGAATTGCCAACAGTACGCGTTCACGCAACGAGCCTAAATATTGGCGGCGCTGATCTGGAAGTGTCTGTGGCGTGCCATACATGGCATTATTTAAACGGTCATTCACATCTTGTGGAGTTGTCATCTTTTCACCTCAAAAAATTATGGTATGATAAAAGTAATTTCGTCAACGCTTACACAAAAAATCGTCTAGCGTATTTTCAGTATACCATGTTTAAGAAGAGGACTGTTATCATGATAGATAGAACGAGCTTTAGCGTCTTCAACGATCCAACGTTGCCAGGACGCCTGCAAAAAATCCAAACTGAAGTTGATCCCGATTTCGAAATGATGGGTCAGA
The DNA here is from genome assembly GCF_003946215.1 of Lapidilactobacillus mulanensis. Lineage (GTDB taxonomy): Bacteria > Bacillota > Bacilli > Lactobacillales > Lactobacillaceae > Lapidilactobacillus > Lapidilactobacillus mulanensis. Next base: position 28,990 of record NZ_RHOW01000007.1, on the reverse strand, counting down.
ATTTGATCGATTTGCTGCATCCACAACTGGATCAGAAAATGTATTTGCACATCGCCAAGCACTTACGGCGGCACAAAAATCCACCAGTTGATACCTGGTTTGCGCTCAGCGACAATGCTCGCGGATATAAGATGTTACCGCATTTTGAAGTGGGAATCTGGCCAGACACCTTATTTATCACGTTCGCGTTACTCGCAGAGGTGAAAGATCGCGAGAAAATTACGGCGTGGTTGGCTGATCTTGATTGGCAAATCATTCCCGCATTTCAGATCTCCACCGATCACACTAACGCTGCCGCCCAGGAATATTCTGAGGAAAATTGGCAAAAATCGATTGCCCGATACCAGACTGTTAAAAATAGTGATTTTCTGTTGGGTTCATGGATTAAGCTAGATGATCCCCGGTTTGCGGAGCCCAAATTAATCGAGCAGATCATTTATAATCAGATCATCGATTTGGCACCGTTGTATCAGGAGATTGTTAATTTGATTAAGCCTCGGTAATCTGATCTACCTTCGGTTGAAAGTGCTGGGGCAGGCAGTACGTTGGCTTGTGGGACCGCTCTCCACTTTTCCAAGGGCGGGAAAAGTTCCGAGCTTCGATTTGAGCTTTTGCACAGACCGCAAAATCTCGAATCGATCCACCATGTAAGGTGGGCAAAAACGGCCCGCCAACATGGTTGTCACTGCCACGACTGCCTGCCCCAGCACTTTCGACCTAAACTTATTTGGTTTAGAGTAGGATTTGAATTGCGGGGTTCCTGAAAGGTGATTATCAAGGTAGCCTTGGCTCTAAATAACAAAGAATGTTATGCATTAAACATTATCGAGCTCTTCTGGATAGACTAGGCGAAATTTGTGGTGGGAACTGGGACTGCAGTGACATTTCTGTTAACGAACGAATTTTGTGAGTTTACAGAAAGGGGAAATGTGAGCTCTTCCCGATTTTGGAAGAGCTCACATTTCAGGTGGAAAACTTTTGGTGGGTTTCCAAAAGCTTGGAGCCGTCCCCACGGCAAGCAACCAGTTCCCACCACAAATTTCGCCGGAACCAAACAAAAATTCAACACCAAAAAAAGATCTCACCGAGTATTTTTCACCTCGGGGGGATCTTAATTTACAGTAAATTAACGCGAAAAACTAAGTTAAGCTTTTTTTCGCGACCCTAAAATCAGGGAAATCACGAATACGACAATGATAGCACCAATGATTGCGGGAATGATCGCCATTCCGGCCACCATCGGTCCCCAATTACCGAACAAACTGGAGCCGATCCATGCACCAGCAAGCCCGCCAATAATATTGCCGACCCAGCCCAATGGCATATCACGACCAACGATCATTTGACCGATCACTCCGATCACTGCACCGATAATGAGTACCCATAAGAAATGTAACATGTTCATCATCCTCTCCATTTTTATTAAGCAATTATGCCTAACTTTAGTTTAGCGAACTGAACCGATTCGACGCAATATTAACGCCTAGAACGCGCCAGATAAAACTTTGTAGGCGGATAATTGTAGTGAAGCACTTGGATTCGCTAGAATGAAACTAGAGGCAATGAAGGTGAGGGAGATCGATGTATCAACATTATCAGATCACAGAAACTGGCGTCGCGGAGAAAAATCGAGCTGATGAGACCAATTGGTTGGTTTTAAATGAAGCCACGCCAGCTGAACTGGCGGAAATCATCACTCAATATAATTTACCGGATGATATTTTTCAGGCCGGTGATCAAGCCGAAGAAGTGACGCGCTATGAAACTTTGTCGGATACAAATTTAACCAACGCTCAGGTTTTGGTTCTGATAGATTTATCGGCAGAAAATGAGGAACGGATCGAGCAACGGCTGCAACCGATCACGATCATTAAATCTGACGAGCTATTAATTTTTCATCTGTGCAAGGGATCTAACTTCACGGAACGCCTCATTCAAAAGTATGAGCAGAAACTCAGCTCAGTCGCTAGGGTGATTGGATTTTCGATCTATGCGATGGCGACTCACTTTATCGTTGAGTTGGAGCACAAAAAAGAAATCATCGATCAATTAGATCGTTCGGCGCGAGTGACCACTAAGAATACTGAGTTGTTTCGGTTAGCGGATACGCAGCGGGACATGGTTTATCTGGACCACACATTGACTGATCAACGTGATACTTTGAAGAAGTTGTGGCAAGACGCGAAATTTATTGAGGAATTAGCTTCACCATTACTTTTACAGGACATTCGTTTGCGCCATCGCTATGCGGAAAAATTAGTGGTGATCTATCGTGATCTGATCGAGACGATCGGTGGTTTATTTAACGACATGATGGATAATCATCTGAATCACTTGATGAAATATTTAGACTCAGCCACGTTAATTGTCTCGGTGCCAGCCTTGATCGCCGGAATCTGGGGGATGAATGTGGGTAGCTTGCCAGGAAGAAGTACCACGGGTGCGTTCTGGCTAGTCTTGTTAGGCGCACTGATGTTGACGATTTCGGCGGCCATTTATTTAGCGCGAAAAGATTATACGAAAATGTAATCAGTATTAGTCACAACTTGATGTTTCCTTCAACAAACACGATTAATTTAAAAAATAGAATTTTGATCAGTGCGTCTTTCATTCACCTATACTAACGCTGTAAAACGAATGAGAGGTTGACTCAAATTTAATTCAATTCAACTTAACAAACTACAAAAGCCGAAACGGAATTTTCCGTTTCGGCTTTTGTTTTAAAATGAATTATTTAAGCTAGAGAACCTAGTAACTTGGTGCCGTGTAACTGTTTAACACCTAAGACTTCGGCCACGTGATCGGCGTTTAGATCGGTCACGCCACCGCCAGGCAAAATTTCGATCCGGCCATTGGTTAAGGCAATGGTCTGTGCCAGTTGTGCGAAATGGGCTTCGATCGGTGAAGAAAGGGGACCACCGTGAGTCAGAATGCGGCTAACTTGATGATCAGCCAACCAATCGATGCTTTCTTTTTGCTTGTCGATGGGGATTTCATCGAAGGCCATGTGCATGACGACTTGAAGGCCGCCAGCAGCACCGATCAGCATTTCCATGGCTTCTTTATCCAATTCATTGCGTTCATTCAATGCGCCAAAAGTGACCGCATCAACGCCCACTTCTTGGGCTAAAAATAAATCTGATTCCATAATTTTTAATTCTGTGTCGTTATAGATAAAGTTACCACCACGCGGACGGATCATCACGACCAGCGGAATTTTTTTCTCGCCGAGATATTTAGCAGCTTCGGCCATAACACCGTGGCTAACAGTAGTGCCGCCAACGGTCAAGTTATCGTTTAATTCGATCCGGTTTGCACCGGCCGCAACAGCTTTAGGGATCATCGTGAAATTTTCTACGGCAATTTCTTTTAACAAGGATCGATCGCCTCCAGGTTTTATTTGTGTTTAATTCAAGCTCATTTGCGCTGTGGGACATTCTGAATATTGATTAGGCTAATAGTGCACGCAGTCCAAAGAAAGCGATGACGATGACGCCAAGCGCAATTCGATACCAGCCGAAAGCTTGAAAATCGTTTTTCTTGATATAGTTTAACAAGAAACGAATTGACAAGTAGGCGACGATAAATGAAACCACCATTCCCACGAGCAGAACGATTACTTGGTCGCCGGAGAAACTATTATCTTTCAAGAACTTGACGATTTTGAGTAAGGACGCGCCAAACATCGTTGGAATTGCCATGAAGAAAGAAAATTCGGTCGCAACGTAACGCGAAGTCCCCAGGAGGATCGCGCCTAAAATTGTCGCACCAGAACGCGAAGTCCCAGGAATTAAGGACAGCAATTGGAAAACACCGATCAAAAGAGCCGTCTGATACGGCAACCGATTCAAATCATTCATCGTGCTCTGGCGAGTCTTATTGTAACGCTCGATGACAATGAAGAGCACCCCATAAATAATCAAGGTGGCAGAGATAACCTGCCAATTATTTAGGTGGGCATCCATCCAGTCATTGAGTGGTAAACCAACAATAATTGATGGAATGACGGCAACGATGACTTTAAACCAGAGCTGCCAAGTCCGACCACGTTCGCGCTGCGTTTTTTTCGGTGAGAAGGGGTTTAACTTGTGGAAGTACAGCAAGACGACGGCTAAAATCGCGCCGAGTTGGATTACGACCATGAACATGTTGACGAAGGCCTTGTCTTCGTTTAATTTAATAAACTCGTCGGCTAAATATAGATGGCCGGTCGAACTGATCGGCAAGAATTCGGTGATTCCTTCGATGATACCTAAGATCACCGCTTTGATAATATTCAAGATTAGTAATTCCTTTCGTTAGGGAAATGTGACAAAAGTGGACTTTTCGGTTTCTACGTAATTACAAGTAATGGCAGCTTGAATTTGCTGCAGAGAATGAACAGCTCACTTGTGGGGACGGCTCCAGGATTTTGGAAGCCCACCAAAATTCTTCCGCCTAAATTTGGAGCTCTTGCCAAAATCGCAAGATCTCCGAATTTCCCATGCTCTAAGCGACGTGAACCATGTCGCTAAGACCATTATCACAGTGTGCTGTTCATTCTCTTCCGCAAATTCTGCTGGTCTATTCTAGTGAGCGGATTTAGATACTGAACCGGACTTTCTCCCGCACAAATCTTTTCTGAGCAACAGAAATATTTAGTGGCAAAATATTCAACGTGATTATATTTCCCACAACAAAGCAATCGGGCAGAAATTAAACTACTTTCGTCCAAACCCAGTTTTTCCCAGTTCACCACTAAACTAATTCCAGTTTAGGTCGCGGCTGCGTGGGGCAAGTGACGATACTGTGAAACTGGTGTTGCGACATGGGCTATCGTCGCTTACAGCAGGAGCATATTTCGAGATTTTTCTCAGGAGCCGCACCTGCGACGGAGAAAAAGCTCGAAATTGAGGTGGAAGACTTTCCCAGGAACTTAGGGGAAAGCCTGGAACCGTCCCCACAGTAGTCTGTCACTTGCCCCACACAGCCGCGACCGAAGGTAGGCTTTTTTAACAGTAGTTCACAATTTATTTATCTAAATAGAACGCAAACACTTTCAGGCGTCTGAATATCTTGTTGGATTTTCGTCAGGCGACCTGTTTCAGAATTACGACGATACAACGTCGTGTTATCTGTATTTTGATTTGCACAAACGACAAAACTTTCTGTAGGATCTAAATTGAAGTCGCGAGGGAAATCGCCTTCTGTACTAATCCGTTGAATCAATTGCAACTCGCGACCATCACCGGCGATGGCAAAAACAGTGATCGAATTGTGACCACGATTAGAAGCATACAAGAAACGGCCGTCATTGCTGATGCGAATGGCCGCACTTCCGTTGTGTTCGGTGAAGTCAGTTGGGATCAAAGAATAAGTCGCAACTAAACTGAAACTACCATCATTTTGATAATTTAAGACTTGAACGTTACTGGAAAGCTCGCCTAATAAGTAAGCAATTTTGCCATTCGGATTGAAAACAATGTGACGTGGACCGTAGCCGGGTTCTGTGCGGTAGGTTGCAACTTTCGTCAGGTCACCAGCATCATTGACGTCATAACTGACCACGGCATCGATACCCAAGTCACAGGCAACTAAGCGATGGTCAGGCGTGAGATCTGTGAAGTGGACGTGGGCACTTTCTTGTTCAGGACGAGGGCCATCACCAACGTGAGTAACAGAACTAGCAAGACTAATTCCACCGTTTTCGGCAATTCGATAGACTAAAACTTCACCTTTATGATAATTGGCGCCATAAACGAGTTGACGATCTTCATCAACAGAGACATAAGCAGGTGGTGCGCCGACAGCCATCACTTCATTGATCAGTTGTGGTTTCTCGCCGTTTAAATCATAAGCGCGAACGCCACCATTTTCACCATCTTTGCAAACCGTGTAAAGAATGTTTTTCTTGCTGAGTGCTAAGTAAGTTGCTTGAGGGACCTCGAGATAAACTTCAGGTTGTGAGATCGATTCTGTTTCTGTATCAAGTTCAGCTTGATAAATACCTTTACCAATACGACGCGTATAACCGCCGAAGAGAATTTTTTCTTTCATTGTGTAAAGCCTCCATTTTTTATCAATGTAAGTATAGCATAAGCCACTTCATATTTTACCAGACTTAGCGCCAGAGTGTGAGCGCCTACGCTGAAATTGAAGATTAATGTAACTTATTTATAAAAAAGTGTTTCTGCATTTTTAAACGGTTTTTGGAGCGGAGCCTTATAAAAAAGTAAGGCTTGTGTGCTAAAATGAAATTATTAAGACGAACTCAAAATAGTAAGGTAGGTTTTTGCAATTATGGAAATCAAATCAACAGTCACAGCCATCGGGCCTAAAGCACTCAGCGATGAGGATCCAATGGTGATTTTATTCGACGAATCTGCTAGCGAGGCCCTGCGTCAAGTTGCAATTATTCAACAATTCGGCGATCCAGCTCATCAAGAAAAATTGCACGTGCAGTCTGGTGATCAGCTGTCGATCGATGGTCAGCATTTTAAGATTCATGAAGTGGGCAGTTTAGTCAATGAGAATTTGCGGACGATTGGTCACGTGACCTTGATTTTTTCAGATAAAGGACCTTCTGATTTGCAAAACGCGTTATATTTCGCTGAGGGAACTAAGCCGGAGTTTCACGTCGGGACACAAATTATTTATACGACGAAATAACTTAGGGTTAAAGGCTGATCGTGGGTGGGTAACTGCTGTTTGAATTTGCTCCAGAGAATGAACAGCTCACTTGTGGGGACGGCTCCAGGATTTTGGAAACCCACCAAAATTCTTCCGCCTAAATTTGGAGCTCTTGCCAAAACCGCAAGATCTCCGAATTTCCCATGCTCTAAGCGACGGTGAATCTGTCGCTAAGACCATTATCACAGTGTGCTGTTCATTCTCTTCCGCAAATTCTGTGGGTCTATTCTAGCAAACAGATTTAAATTCTGAACTGGACTTTCACCCGTGTAAGCCTTTTTTAAGCAACATATATATTTAGTGGCAAAATATCAAACGTGATTATAGTTCTCGCAGTAAAGTTGTCGACTATGAAATAAAATCATGCACCCAAACCCAGTTTTTCCGAGTTCACCACTAACCTAATTCCAGTTTAGGTCACTTGCCCCACACAGCCGCGACCGAAGGTAGACAAATTACTAAAGAATTTCACTTTTACCACTTTTACCTTAGCCAATCATTTCAACCGGTTGTCTCTCACAATTTCTTTTAGGAGGATGGTCAATGACTGATCCCAAAGCAACTAAACATTCCTGGTTTTACCGTTGGTTCCTCAATAATAAGGCCACAATTGCCCTGATCAACATCCTACTAGCGCTCGGTGTCATCTGGATGCTGGCTAATGTCAGCTGGGTGTTTACACCGGTCGGAGATTTTTTGATGATGGTCTTCCCGCCTGTGGTTCTGTCGGCAGTGCTGTATTATTTGATCGAACCCTTGGTCAAAATTGCGGAGCGGCGATTTAAAATTCACCGGATTTGGACGATCACGATTGTTTTTGTGGTCATTATCGGTTTGATCGTCTGGGGAATCGTCGCCCTGATTCCTATTATTCAAGAACAGACACAACAAATTATTGATAACTGGCCGAAGTATTGGAAAAATATTCAGGCCACAGCGGATTCGTTGTTATCGAGTTCGCAGTTAGACGGTGTTCGTGATCAAATCAATACGCAGTTTGATAGTCTTTCGAAAACAGTCGTCAAACAATTTAACGATAATATTGCCGACTGGTTTTCAAATATTACTTCTGCGGTTGGTGTGATCACGAGTATCTTTGTGACAATAGCGACAGCACCATTCGTTTTATTTTTCATGTTGAAAGATGGTCCGAAATTTAAAAAGAATCTATTAGCTTTCGTCCCAGTGAAGTTTCGTCAACCGACAGGTGAGTTGTTGAGTGACATTAATTTATCGCTGAGTAATTATATTCGTGGTCAACTGACCGTCGCATTTTGGGTCGGTGTCATGTTTTCAATCGGTTATTCGATCGTTGGTCAGAAATATGCGCTGACTTTAGGCGTGTTGGCGGGATTTTTGAATTTGATTCCATACTTGGGTTCGTTTCTCGCGATTATTCCTGCCTTGATCATTGCAGCGTTTACCGCGCCACTAATGGTCGTCAAAGTGCTAATTGTTTTTGCCATCGAGCAGACAATCGAGAGTCGTTTCGTTTCGCCGTTGGTCGTTGGTAGCAAGATGGAAATGCATCCAGTCACCACGTTATTGATCTTGTTAGCCGCAGGCAAGATGTTTGGGCTACTCGGCGTTCTGTTAGGTATTCCCGTTTATGCCGTTGTTAAAATTATCTTTATGCGTTTCTTCGAATGGTTTAAATCTGTCTCTGGATTATACGAGCCTGAAGCAGAACCAGAACCGCAAGTTGATACTGAGAAAAATAAGCAAGATCAAGCAGAAACTGACAAATAATCAGTTTCTTTTTTTGTACGGGGACAAATTTTCATGATTTATGAAACTTGTTTGTGCTATTCATTGGTGATTTGAGTGGATTGCACTATAATCCATATCGTTTACCGGCTTATTTTTTATGAAATATCTAGTTAAAAATTCTTGTTAATTATGAAAAAAAGCGATATAATTCATACGTACAAATAGACGTGGGGTTAATTATGGAGAAGAAATACGAAGTCGTGACTGAGGCCATTCAAGATTGGATAGCATCAGGTAAATATCAGCCTAATGAAAAGTTACCAACTGAATCGAAATTGATGCAGATCTTCGAAGTGAGTCGGCATACGATCCGTAAATCTTTGTCTGATCTGGAAGTTCGCGGGATCGTCTATCGCATTCAAGGCGGTGGCACTTTTGTTTGCGATAAGAAAAGAATGGCAAATCGTCTCTCCGATGGACAAACGGTTGCAATCTTGACCACGCATATCAATGACTATATTTTCCCATCGATTATTTCTGGGATCGAAAGTCAATTAACCGCTCAATCGATTTCGTTGATGTTGAGTAGTACTCAGAATAATACTCAGTTGGAACAGCGGAATTTAGCTAAAATATTGAATTCAAATATTGATGGCTTAATCGTTGAACCGACTAAAAGTGCTTTTGAAATTAAAAATCTATCTTTATATCAAGATCTGGATAACGAGCATGTGCCAATCATCACCCTGAATGCGCGTATCAAGGGGCTTGATGTGCCTTACTTTGTCATGGATGATTATGAAGGCGGCCGCATCGCAACTAAATATTTATTGGATCATGGTCATCAAAATATCTTAGGTGTTTTTAAAACGGATGATCAACAGGGGATCGATCGGATGAATGGTTATAATTTTGCCATTCAGCAAAGTCAGATGCCGAGTCTGAATCGGAGTCTCGCATTTCAGTCGGGTGCTTCTAAATCAAATCTAGGCATGCAACTGCGGGAAATTTTTTCGCTGACGGATCGACCAACGGCATTAATTTGTTACAATGACCAAATTGCGGTGACTGCATATAATTTAGCGTTGAGTATGGGGATCAAAGTGCCCGAACAATTATCGATCATTGGTTTCGATAATTCGACGCTGGCACACAGCTTTGGCATTCGTCTAACTTCAGTCAACCACCCTAAGGCGCAAATGGGGCAGGATGCTGCTGAGTTGATGATTAAGATGCTTAAAGATCCTAATAAGGATTTCAGTTCGTATTCAAAAATGTATCAACCCGAAATTGTGGTCGGTGATTCGGTAGGAAAAAAGAATTAAACGTCTAAAACGAAAACTCCTTGAAAAAGGAGTTTTTTTAGTATAGAATTTGTACTGTTAAAAGCGTTTTCTAAATAATTCATACCAATAAAAGGAGAATTTTGATGGCAGAAAAAAAGCCGATCGTCTTACAAAGAGCCGATCCGTGTGCATACTTGCATACAGATGGTTACTATTATTTCACTGGTTCTGTACCCGGTTATCAAACAATTGAGGTGCGTCGAGCTAAACAGTTGGATCAATTGCAGGATTGTGAGCGGGTGACTGTTTGGCATGCACATGCGGATGGACCATTAAGTGAATTGATCTGGGCACCTGAGATCCATTATATTAACGGCAAGTGGTATATCTACTTTGCGGCATCAGACGATGCTGAAGTCCGTGACGCGAAACATCATCATCGGATGTTCGTGATCGAATGTGACCACGAATCACCGATGACGGCTGACTGGCAGGAAAAAGGACAGATTGTCACTGACCAAGATAGTTTTAGTTTGGATGCAACTGTATTTGAATATCAATCTCAGCTTTATTATTTATGGGCACAACTGGGACCGACTGTTCCTGGCAATTCCAATTTGTATCTGGCCAAGATGGCAAATCCGTGGACGTTAACGGGTAAAGAAATGTTACTCAGCCTTCCTGAATTTGATTGGGAAAAGATTGGTTTCTCCGTCAATGAAGGGCCTGCGGTTTTGTTCGGTCAGGATAAAATCTTCATCACGTATTCGGCCAGCGCAACAGACGAACATTATGCGGTCGGATTATTATGGGCAGATCTCGGTAGCGACTTATTAGATGGTTATTCGTGGCATAAAAGTGAACAGCCAGTTTTCAAGAGTTCGCAAAAGAATCATCTATTTGGGCCGGGGCACAATAGCTTCACGACAACTGCCGATGGTAAACAAAATGTGATTGTTTATCACGCGCGCCCGTACGATAATGCCGGTATCGAAGGTGACCCGCTAGATAACCCAGACCGTCATGCATACGCACAAACATTTAGCTGGGATCAAAAAGGGTTTCCTGATTTTGGTGAGCCAGGAGATAATTAATATAATTTTTAAATTCAAAGGAGATTTCTATGTCTAAAATTATTGTTGATCAACATCGTCAACACGGCCAAATTAGCAAATATATTTATGGTCAGTTTGCCGAACACCTCGGTCGTTGTATCTATGAAGGGCTGTGGGTCGGACCCGAATCTGATATTCCTAATGTTAACGGGATCCGTACCGATGTCGTCGAAGCGTTAAAAGATATTCGCATTCCAGTGTTGCGGTGGCCGGGTGGCTGTTTTGCCGATACTTATCACTGGCAAGATGGTATTGGCCCTCGCGATAAACGTAAAAAGATCGTCAACACAAACTGGGGTGGTGTGGTTGAAAATAATCACTTCGGAACTCATGAGTTTTTCGAATTGTGTCGGCAACTTGGAACTGAAGCCTATATCAATGGAAATGTTGGTAGTGGGACGGTTCAAGAAATGTCTGATTGGGTCGAGTATATGACCTTTAATGGTGTTTCACCGATGGCTGATTTGCGTGCAGCTAACGGACATGAAGAGCCTTGGAAAGTTAAATTCTTCGGTGTTGGTAATGAAAGCTGGGGTTGTGGTGGTAACATGCGCCCAGAATATTACTCGGATTTATACCGACAATATCAAACTTTCATTCATAATTACGATGGCAAGAATCCAATTTATAAAATTGCCTCCGGTCCCAATATCGATGATTATAATTGGATGGACGTCTTGATGAAGAACGCGGCGCCATATATGGATGGGATCAGTCTGCACCATTACGCTCTCGCATCGAAGTGGGAAAACAAGCGCCCAGCACTAAGCTTCCCTGAAAATGAATGGTTCTCGCTGATCAAGAGTGCGCAAAAGATGGATGAATTAATTACCAAACACAGCACGATCATGGATAAATATGACCCAGATAAAAGAGTTGGCTTGATTGTTGATGAATGGGGTTCGTGGCTCGATGTTGAGCCAGGAACGAATCCTGGCTTTTTATATCAACAAAACACGATGCGTGATGCAATGGTGGCTGCAGTCACATTGCATATTTTCCAGAAACATGCAGATCGTGTTCATATGGCCAACATTGCGCAGATGGTCAATGTTTTACAATCCATGATCTTAACCGATGGGGCCAAAATGATCGAGACACCAACTTACGACGTCTTCAAAATGTTTGTCGATCATCAAGATGCGGTTGCGTTGGATACTTTTGATCAACTGGCCGATACAACGAGCGCGTCAGTTTCAAAGACGGATGATGGCTATTTTGTTTCGCTATGTAATTATGGATTAACCGCCAGTGATTCTGTGACTCTTGAATTTGATCAATCAGTTGGTAAGGTGACCGGACAAATTCTAGTAGGTCAAAAAATGGACCAACATAATGACTTTGATTCTCCAAATGAAGTTCAAATTGTAGACTTTAACGATTATGATTTAGCAGAACAAACCGTTACAGCGAATGTGCCACCGATGAGTGTAGTCACACTCAAGATCAATGGCAAACACTGATTGTGTGCGCTGTGAGCTGTTGGAGAGCCTTGATCGACTCGATACAGAACAGCTGATCGACGAGCAGTTAAAATTAGAAATAGGTAATTTAGTGCCCGATGAAATTCGTGATGCTAGATTAAAAATTTGTGCGAGTTGTCCTTTTTTTCAAAATGGGATGTGTCTAAAATGTGGTTGTTATACCCGATTTAGAACTAGTTTAAAGAATAAAACTTGCCCAATTAAAAAATGGAATTAAAAAAAATCAAAAAAAATAACAAATGTTACGTACAAATCTTGACAACGGTTTCATTGTGCAGTATAAATAATATGTAAGTTAAATTTGATTACAAGTTTAGGAAGTGATGTTTTTGAAGGGGCAAGTTAGAATCAGTACCGATTTAAGAATTTCTAATATTGATCCTCGGTTGTATGGCTCATTTATCGAACATCTTGGTCGTGCCGTTTATAACGGTATCTACCAACCAGGTAATCCCAATTCAGACGAATCCGGATTACGTAAAGATGTGATCGATGCCGTTAAACAACTCAATGTTCCGATCGTTCGTTATCCTGGTGGTAATTTTGTTTCCGGTTACAACTGGGAAGATGGCATTGGACCTAAGGAGGATCGTCCACGTCGACTTGATTTAGCTTGGCGCAGTCTTGAGACTAACCAATTTGGTCTCCATGAATTTATGGAATGGGCTGACAAAGCGAATACCGAAGTTAACATGGCAGTCAATTTAGGAACTCGTGGTGTTGATGCCGCACGGAATTTAGTAGAATATACGAATTTCGAAAAAGGAACTTATTGGAGCGACCTTCGCCGCAAAAATGGGGCCGAAAAGCCATTCAATATCAAGACTTGGTGCTTAGGTAATGAGATGGATGGTCCTTGGCAGATCGGTGCGAAGACGGCCTATGAATATGGGCGCTTGGCAAATGAAACTGCAAAGGCAATGAAGTGGGTCGACGATTCAATTGAATTAGTCGCTTGCGGCAGTTCATCAATGGAGAATCCGACTTATGGTAGTTGGGAAGAAACAGTTCTTGATGAAGCTTATGACAATGTCGATTATCTGTCACTTCACCGCTACTATGGCAATCCAGATAATGATTTAGGCAATTATCTAGGCGAATCTCTAGATTTGGATGATTTCATCAACAGTGTCGTCGCAATTTGCGACGCTGTTAAGGCAAGAAAACACAGCAAGAAGACGATCAACTTATCGATGGATGAATGGAACGTTTGGTATCATTCAAATGCCGATGACAAGAAAATCGAACCATGGCAAGTTGCTCCGCCATTATTGGAAGATGTTTATAATTTTGAAGATGCCTTATTGGTTGGTTGCTTGTTAATTACCTTGTTGAAACATTCAGACCGTGTTAAGATTGCGTGCCTCGCGCAACTGGTCAATGTCATTGCACCAATTATGACAACTGACGACGGTGTCTGGCTACAAACAATCTTTTATCCATTCATGCAAGTTTCGAAGTATGGTCGCGGTGTTGCACTAGATACCAGAGTTCAATCAAGCACATATAGTTCTAAGAAGTTTGATGAAATTCCATATCTGGAAAGTATCGCAACTTTAAACGAAGACGCACATGAAATTACAATTTTTGCAGTGAACCGTTCGCAAAAAGAAGCATTGGATCTCGATGTTCAACTCGAAGATCTCAATGTGAAGGGTATCATTGAAGCAACACAGTTCTGCGGGTATGATATTAAGGCAACTAATGAAGATTCTAAGATGAAATTAGCAGCAAACACAAACGTGAGTGCCGATTACAATCATGTGCATGCATCACTACAGCCTTTATCTTGGAACGTCATTAGATTGAATTATTAATTTTGGGAAGTGTAGAAGCAAAATGAAGAAGAATTTTGGTAAAAAAATTGGGCTAGTTTTATTGACTGCTTTGACAACTATCGGACTTGCTGCTTGCGGCAACGGTGGATCGAGCTCATCAAATAAAACTGCAGATGGTAAAACAAAGATGACCATGTGGACCTTCGTTGATGCACAAGGGACATTCTTCAAGAATGCAGCTAAGAGTTGGAACAAAACACATAAGCAAAAGATTGATTTGACGGTCAATGTACTGCCATTTGATCAAATGAACCAGAAATTAACGGTTGCGTTACAATCTGGTTCAGGTGCACCAGATATCGCCGATGTTGAATTGGGCCAAGGTGCCATTCAATTAAAGGCCGACAAACCTGCATACTATCCATTAAACAGTGCTTTAAAACCTTATATGAATAACTTAGTTAAATCACGGCTGGATAACTTCAAGAAGAATGGTAATTACTATGGCTTGGATTATCATGTTGGTACAACTGTTACGTACTATAACACGGATATCATGAAAGCCGCTGGTGTTGATTATACGAAGATCAAGACTTGGGACGATTACGAAAAAGCCGGCGAACAAGTCAAAGCAAAGACTGGTAAATGGATGAACGAAGTTGAGTACAGCGCTATGTTCCAATATGACGCAATGGTTACTCAACAACACGCTGATTACATTAAGAACGATAAAGCGACTTTAACCAACGCTGCTAATGTCCGTGTCTTAACACAATTACAAAATTGGATCTATAAAGACAAGATTGCTAGAACTGCCGTTGGTGGTAGTATTGATAACGATCAATTCTTTGCAGAAATGAACAAGGGTAATGTTGCTTCCGTTACGATGCCTTCATGGTACATGGAGCGGATTGCTGACCACATGCCTAAGTTAAAGGGTAAAATTGCCATTGCACCAATGCCTGTCTTCAATGAAGGCGACTATCGTTCTGCTGGTGGTGGTGGTACTGGTACTATGGTCACTAACCAAGCAAGCAACAAGAAACTCGCTGCTAAGTTCGTTGTTTGGGCTAAAGCTAGCAAGGGCCAAGCAGTTAAAATTTGGGAAGACTTAGGATTCGATCCAGTTCGCTCAGATATCTGGAGTGAACCAGTGATGAAGGAAGATAACAAATATACACGTTACTTCGGCAAAGATATCTTCGATACTTTTGTACAATTGAAGTCACAAGTTACTTCTACAACCAAGACTGCTAAGATTTCTCCTGATTTGAATGATTACATGTTAAAGAACACGTTCCCAAGTACGCTCTTGAAAGATAAGATGACACCTAAAGCGGCTCTTCAAAAAGCTAACGATGCCTTAAATAAATAGATTTAGATGTTGGGAATTCTTAGGAGGGAAAACCTTTCTAAGAATTCTTTACTTTGAAGGAAGTGTAGAAAAATGCAAAAGAAAAGAATCAGATGGCAAAGCATTGCACCATATCTGTTCGTCGCACCTTTTATTATTTCATTTTTGGTGTTCTCGTTGTATCCTTTCATCAATGCCGTGATCATGAGTTTCCAGCAGGTGAACGGATTTAGTGATACACAATGGGTCGGTCTTGCAAATTATCGACAATTATTCAACGATGGTGACTTCTATGCTGCCTTGTGGAATGTCTTACGGTATACTTTCTGGACAATTCTCATTTTGATTCCATTGCCAATGTTGGTTGCTTATATCATGAACCAAAAAGGTTTGCCAATGAAAGGCTTCTTCCGTTCTGTATACTTTGTTCCTGTATTGACCTCTTCTGTTATTGCAGGTTTGATTTTTAAATATGCTTTCAGTTCTGAAAAGACGGGTGTATTTAACGAATGGATCAGTCATTTAGGTATTGCGCCTGTTGATTGGTTGAACAGTTCAGGCACTGCAATGTTTGCCTTGATCGTTATTGCCGTATGGCGTTGGTTAGGGACAAACATGATTTACTTCTTGTCTGGATTACAAGGCATTTCTCCAGAACTCTATGAATCAGCATCAATGGATGGCGCTAATGGTTTCCAGAAGTTCTGGTACATTACGATTCCATTGTTAAAGCCAATTACAATTTATGTGTTGACGATTTCGATAATGGCTGGTTTTTCAATGTTCAATGAGTCATACGTATACTGGGGTGCTCAATCACCGAATAACGTTGGTACAACTTTAGTAACCTTGATTTACAAAGCTGCATTTACGAATGGTAATTTCGGCTATTCATGTACCTTAGGTGTTGCGCTGTTTGCAATCGTTGTCGTGGTTAATATTATTCAAACTCGTGTCATGGGTTTGTTCAAGGATGAGGGGTAATTATCATGGGTGAAACTAAGAAAAACAGAATTCGGATAACCCTCAGCCTGATCTTGATGATCTTTCTTGCAATTATTGTTATGATTCCTTTTTACTTCATGCTGGTTGCATCGTTTAAAGATACGTCAACGATTTTCTCAAACGGGTTAAATGTTGATCTCAATTTCAAAAAAATGAATTTAGATTCTTATAAATCACTATGGACAAATCGAAATGGGATTTATTGGCAGTGGTTTAAGAACAGTTTGATCATTACGATTCTTGAAACTGTTTTGGTTTTGGCCTTCACTTCAATGGTTGGCTATGGCTTAGCTCAGTATGATTTCAAAGGTCGTAAAACAATTTTTGCCATTGTATTGATCATGATGATGGTACCAAGCAGTATTCTCTTGTTACCATTGTACAAATTGGTCACACAATTAGGTTTAATGAACACGTATGCTGGGGTAATTTTACCAGGTATTGTTCCCGCGTCGGCAATCTTCTTCTTCAGGCAGTTCTGTTTGGGACTTTCAAGAGAGTTTGCTGAGTCAGCACGGATCGACGGTTGTGGTGAATTCAGAATTTTCTGGCAGATCTACGTGCCATTGATGAAGCCAGCTTTTGGTGCCATGACGATCTTAACGACTATGAACTCATGGAATGATTTCTTATGGCCATTGATCGTTATGAAGTCTGATGCAAACTTTGTTATTCCTGCAGGTTTGTTATCAGCTATGACGCCTTATGGTAATAATTATCAGTTACTCTTTGCGGGTTCTGTTATGTCCGTTATTCCAATACTGATCGTCTTTGCTTTGAACCAGAATCAATTTATCGAAGGACTTACTAGTGGCGGTGTGAAAGGTTAATCTCATATGAAAAAAAATCTGATTTATCAAGTTATCGAAATATTTTGGCGCTTTGTGCTTTGTAGTTTCTATTTCTACTTAAGCAATGTGGTTTTGATTGTGTCACTATTGACACTTAAATTTAGTCTGGTCACTTCTCCAATTTATTTAATTGGATTAGTCCTTCTGTATCCTTCGATTGGTGGATTGGCAGACTTGCTTAAAGATCGAAGTTGGAATATTGAGTTCATTGCGGGCTTTAAGAAATATTTCCACTTTTACTGGGTAAATCGGTTTAAATATTTAAAGATTGGTCTACTTTACACTGGTATTGTCATCTTTTTACTTTTTGATATGTATGCCGTTAATGCGGTTATTAAGAATCAATTATTCTCGCCGATGATTTTGGTTTTGTTGATTTTGACTCTGGTCAGTCTTGGCTGGATTATTGGGATACAATCATTTTTCAAAATTGACGTGAAGAATAGTCTGAAGATGTCATTTTATGCGCTAAGTCACTTTGGGCTGAACTCACTGATGATTGTGCTCTTGTTTTTCTTGATTTATATGTCGGTGTCATTTATTCCACAATTCATGGCCTTTATTATTGCACCGGTTGTGATTGAGGGTTTGATTTTGTTAACGAAGAAACCATTGCAACAAATTCGTTTGCAACTGCATATTCATTAATTGTGGGGTAGGTGATCAATTTGAAAATAATCGGTACATTTCTATTAGTGATCGGGATTGTATTGGCCATTATCAGTGTGGTTCGTTATGTGATGCAAATTTTTAAAATGCCTACTGAAAAAAGAGCGGATTTTAAAAATTTGATCATGCCTAAGGGCTCAATCTGGAAACATGGTAATAATATTCTGTTTCTAATTGGTGTGGTTCTATTGATTGCCGGACTGATCATGGTCGGTTAAAAGAATCGGAAGCCTGTTTAAAATTAATTGCAAAGGAGTGACAGTTCATTGTTAGAAGCCTTAAAAAAAGAAGTTTATGAAGCCAACATGTTATTGCCCAAATATAACTTAGTCACTTTTACTTGGGGTAATGTGAGTGCCATTGATCGCGAAAAAGGGTTGTTTGTGATCAAGCCTAGTGGTGTTGACTATGATAAATTAACGCCCGACGATATGGTCGTTGTTAATTTGAAGGGTGAGGTTGTCGAAGGCAAGCTCAATCCTTCTAGCGATACACCCACGCACACCGTTTTGTACAATTCATTTCCAGAAATTGGTGGAATCGTTCATACCCATTCACCATGGGCCGTTTCGTTTGCTGAGGCCGGTTTAGATTTGCCCGCAGCAGGAACGACGCACGCCGATACTTTCTATGGTCCAGTGCCCGTTTCCGATGCACTGACTCAAGAAGAAATCGAATCTGCGTATGAAGAAAACACCGGCAAGGTAATCGTTCGTACTTTTAAAGAGCGCGGAATCAAACCGATGGATGTGCCTG
Organism: Lapidilactobacillus mulanensis; assembly: GCF_003946215.1. Taxonomy (GTDB): domain Bacteria; phylum Bacillota; class Bacilli; order Lactobacillales; family Lactobacillaceae; genus Lapidilactobacillus; species Lapidilactobacillus mulanensis. The sequence goes on along the minus strand of NZ_RHOW01000007.1, from coordinate 10,313 downwards.
CAGTATTAGTTCAAGATCATGGCCCATTCACTTGGGGTGCCACGGCTGAAAAAGCAGTTTACAACGCGAAAGTTTTGGAAGTCTGCGCTGAAATGAGTTATCACACGATGATGTTGCAGAAATTTGCCGGCATCGCCAAAGACGTCGCGACGCCACAATATCTTTTAGATAAACATTATTATCGTAAACATGGTAAGAATGCTTATTACGGACAGAAAAAATAGAATTTAAAATATGAAATAATTTAATATGGGAGTGTCGAATATCATGTTATCAGTACCTGAATATAAATTTTGGTTCATTGTTGGTAGTCAGGCTTTGTATGGCGACGATGATTTAAAGTCAGTTGAAAAAGATGCTAAGGAAATTGTTGCTGGATTAAATAAGAGTGGTCAATTACCTTATCCGGTTGAGTTCAAAGAAGTTGCGATTGACGCGGCTAATATTACTTCAGCAATGAAAGAAGCTAACTTCAAAGATGAAGTTGCCGGTGTTATCACTTGGATGCACACGTTCTCACCAGCTAAAAACTGGATCCGTGGCACGAAATTGTTGCAAAAACCTTTACTTCATTTAGCCACTCAATTCCGTAACGATATTCCTTGGGATACGATCGACATGGATTATATGAACCTGAACCAGAGTGCTCATGGTGATCGCGAATATGGCTTCATCAATGCCCGTTTGCGCAAGCATAATAAAGTTGTCTATGGTTTCTGGGGCGATGAAGAAGTCCAAGGCGAAATTTCTGACTGGATGAATGTTGCCGTTGGTTACAACGAAAGTTTCAATATTAAAGTTGCTCGTTTCGGCGACAATATGCGCAATGTTGCCGTTACCGAAGGCGATAAAATTGAAGCTCAGATCCAAATGGGTTGGACCGTCGATTACTTTGGTATTGGCGATCTTGTCGAAGAAATCGGTAAAGTTTCCGAAGCAGACGTTGATGCTGAATACGCCGACTTAGAGAGCAAGTATGATCTTGTGCCTGCTGCAGGTGACAATGATCCTGAATTCTTCAAGAAGCAAGTTCGTTATCAATTAAAAGAAAAAATTGCCATGGAGCGTTTCTTCGAACGTGGCGGTTATTCTGCTTTTACAACTAACTTCGAAGATCTTTGGGGCATCAAACAATTACCTGGTTTGGCAGTTCAATTGTTAAATCGCGAGGGTTATGGTTTTGCCGGCGAAGGTGATTGGAAGACGGCTGCCTTAGATCGTTTGTTGAAGATCGTCAGCCATAATCAAAACACTGGCTTCATGGAAGACTACACGCTTGACTTACGTAAGGGTCATGAAGTTATTCTTGGTTCACACATGCTTGAAGTTGATCCAACCTTGGCAAGTACAAAGCCTCGTGTTGAAGTACACCCATTAGGCATTGGTGATCGCGAAGATCCTGCACGTTTGGTCTTTGATGGTCAAGTTGGTGATGGTATCGATGTAACGATGTCTGATTTTGGCGACGAATATCGCTTGATCGGTTATGAAGTCGACGCTAAAAAAGCCGAAGAGCCAGCACCAAACTTACCTGTTGCGCGTCAATTGTGGGTACCAAAAGCTGGTTTGAAGAACGGCGCGACACAATGGATCCAAAATGGTGGTGGTCACCATACTGTCTTCACGACAAAAGTGACTGCACAACAAGTGACTGATCTCGCACAAATGTTTGACTTAAAGTTCGTTAATATTAAATAAGCTGTGCAATGCGTTCAGCTAGCAAGCATGGTTATAGGCTGGATGATTGTTATTGATCATTCAGCCTTTTCTGACGAAACATTTTTATAGTAAATCGATCGAGGTGCATGATGACAATTAATATTAAACAAGAAATCACGGACGGCAAAACTTCTCTAGGCATTGAATTGGGTTCGACGCGGATCAAGGCGGTCCTGGTGGCGACTGATCATTCAGTAGTCGCTTCTGGCAGTCATGCTTGGGAGAATCAGTTGGTTGATGGCTTCTGGACTTATTCGCTTGAAGAAGTTTGGCAAGGAATTCAGGCAAGTTATGCCGAACTTAAGCAACAAGTTTCAACGCAGTATTCAGTTTCACTGACAAAAATTGCCGCAGTCGGTGTCAGCGCGATGATGCATGGTTATTTGCCGTTTGGCAAGGATGATCAATTATTGGTTCCCTTTAGAACCTGGCGCAATAATACAACGGGTGAGGCCGCAACCCAGTTAACGAAATTATTTAATTTTAATATTCCTCAGCGTTGGAGCATTGCCCATTTGTATCAGGCTATTTTAAATCAGGAATCGCACGTTAAGTCGGTTGATTTCTTAACGACATTGGCGGGTTATGTGCATTGGCAACTCTCTGGTGAAAAAGTGATCGGAATTGGCGACGCGTCTGGTATGTTTCCGATCGATGAGACCACGCATAATTATGATCATGACAAAATGGAGAAGTTTGATCATTTGGCCCAAGTTTTAGGCTATCAATTTAAACTCGCTCAAATTTTGCCAAAGCCATTGATTGCGGGTGCGGTTGCAGGCAAGTTAACAACCACTGGCGCGCAAAAATTAGACGTGACCGGTGAATTACAAGCTGGTTCGTTAATGGCACCACCAGAAGGCGATGCGGGCACTGGAATGACTGGGACGAATAGTGTCAAAAAACGGACAGGTAATATTTCGGCAGGGACTTCTGCTTTTTCAATGGTTGTCTTAGACCAGCCGCTTGCAAAAGTGCACCGCGATATTGATATTGTCACCACGCCCGAGGGTGCTCCAGTTGCCATGGTGCACACCAACAACTGTACTTCTGATGTCAACGCGTGGATGAAGATGTTCACAGAATTTAGCCAGCTGATCGGTTCGGATTTATCCGTCGATCAATTGTATGGAAAATTATTTGATCACGCTGCAGCTACAGCGGAGGCTAACGCCGGTGGCTTAGTTAATTATGCTTACCTGTCTGGCGAAAACATTACAGACGTGCAAGAAGGACGCCCAATGTTTGTGCGCACACCCAATAGTCAATTTAACTTGGCTAACTTTATTCAGTCGCAAATTTATTCAGCCTTTGCACCCTTAAAGATTGGGATGGATGTTTTGACTAAAGAAGAGGGCATCACCACCGACGTGTTGATTGCGCAGGGTGGACTTTTCCGGACGCCAGTGGTTGCACAACAAATTTTAGCCGATGCCTTGAATACACCGATCACTGTAATGGCGAATGCTGGTGAAGGCGGCCCTTGGGGAATGGCGATTTTAGCGCAATATGTGCTGGATAAAAATGGTGCCGATTCATTAGCCGATTATTTAGACAACGAGGTCTTCAAAGATCCAGAAAGCAGCACCTTGCCACCTAATCAAGCTGGCGTTGCAGGCTACGACGAATATATCGAACGTTATAAATTAGGACTGGCGGCCGAAGTGACTGCCGCAAAAATTCCTGATGTGGCGAAGAAATCGTAATTAAAAGAGTTGGTTCTAGGGGGAGCTAAAGTAGAGAGATTGAGGTAAGGGCAATGAAGAAAATAAGCAAAGCGCTGTTTGGCACAGCGTGTCTGGCAGTCGGGTTGAGTATTTTAGTCGGTTGCAGTCAACCGAAACCAAAGGCGGCGAAACAAGTGTTGAACGATCCGAAATTTACGGATGTTTCTGTGCATGATCCTTCAATTGTGAAATCGGGTTCTGATTATTATATTTTCGGTTCACACATGCAAATGGCGAAGTCACCTGATTTGATCAAGTGGCAACAGATCTCTAATAATGTAGATGATCAAAAATTATTTACGGATATTCATACCGAGTTGGCGGATGTGTTCACGGATGCAAGTACGGATACTTTTTGGGCGGGTGATATTGAACAACTCAAAGATAAGAAGTATTACATGTATTACTGTGCCTGTGAAGGTGATAATCCAACGGCCGTACTTGGTTTAGCGGTCGCAGATAAAATCAGTGGTCCATATCATGACCGGGGCATTTTCCTACGTTCGGGGAATGCCGTCTCTGACGACGTAACGTATGATGCCACGATCGAACCGAATGCGATCGATCCACAAACTTTCTATGATAAGAATGGTCAGTTGTGGATGGTTTACGGCTCATATTCTGGTGGGATATTCGTTTTGAAGATGAACGAAAAAACTGGCTTGCCAATTGCAGGACAAGGTTACGGCAAACGACTGCTCGGTGGCAATCATGTGCGCGTAGAAGGCTCTTATATGCTCTATAACGCCCAGACAGACTATTACTATCTATTCCTATCGTTTGGGGGCTTGGATGCAACAGGTGGCTATAATATTCGCGTTGGCCGCTCGAAAAATCCTGACGGTCCCTTTGTCGATTCAGCAGGGAATGATTTTACCAAAATTCAAGGGCCAGCAGGAACGACCTTCGATGATCAAGCAATTGAAAAGTATGGCGTAAAAATTATGGGTAATCACACTTGGGATACTAAGAAACCATATAAGTCCGGCTACGTTTCACCGGGGCATAATTCGGCGTACTTTGATTCGAAGACCAATCAATATTTCTTGATTTTCCATTCTCGCTTTCCGAATACAGGCGAGGCTTATGAAGATCGCGTTCACCAAATGTTCTTCACTGAATCGGGTTGGCCGGTAGTGGCACCATTGCGCTATGCCGGTGAAAAAATTGCGAAGTATAAACTTGATCAGGTGATCGGCGATTATGAAGTGATTCAGATGAATAAGAAAATCACGGCGAAAATTACGACACCAACTGATTTGACGATCAAGAAAGATGGCAAAATCAGTGGCGTGGATAATGCAAACTTGAAGTTTGAAAATAAGGGTGAGCAGAGTCAGGTTTCGATCGGCGCTAAGAATTATCAAGGTTATTTTGTGTCGGAGTGGGATCAATATACGAAGAAGCAAACCATGACCTTTACGGGTACGGATCAGAATGGCGAACCATTGTTTATGGTTCGTAAGTAGTTGTGCGTGTTGAAATTTAGGGTGTGAAAAAGCGATGGACACGGTTGAGTAGAATCAACGCGGTGTTCATCGCTTTTTTTGGTTGTTTAAAAAATTGGAAGGCTTGTTTTGCGTGAGGTAGGATTTAGTTCGGTTCCGTCAGAACGCTCCAGAAAATAGTTGCGCCTCGCTGTGGGGATGACTTCAAGCCTTTGCAAAATCGGCAAAGTCTTGAAGATCACCCTTGTTCTAGCGGGACTATGGTTTTGTGGAGAACTGCATTGTTAGTCAATTCATCTGAGAACGTTTAGGAAATAATCTGGTCCCGCAAGAACAATTTCACTGCGAGGCGCAACTTTTTCTTCCGCGTTCTGACTCATCTTGGCGGTTTCATAGTGGTTACTCTAGTCAACGTCTAGTCCTGTGCGACTGATTTGTATCGCAACTCTTTTCTCTAGAAGGCGAAAGGTGGACTTGATTGTCACACAAACTTTTAAGCTGAACTATTCTGCATAAAGGCAACAGTGTTAATCAAGTTTGAGGAACCTTGTTATTCAGATCCTAGCCTAGACGAAATAAGTTTAGGCAGAAGTTGCGGAAGAAAATAGTGGGATTGCAGTGGTAATTTTGTTAATGAGCGGTTTTTGCGAATTTACAAAATGGGAAAATGTGAGATCTTCCCGGTTTTGGAAGAGCTCATATTTTAGGCGGAAAACTTTTGGCGAACTTCCAAAAGCTTGGAACCGTCCCCACAGCAACCTCCCGCTATTTTCTGGAGCAACTCCTGCCGCAAGTAGACCCGAATTTTTTATCCTTGCTTAGCAACCCAGACTTCCATTTCACCGGCAGTTCGATTTGCCCAAGCGAAATACGGGATGAAGTTTAATTCGGTCGCCTCAACAGAACGCACGGTTGCTGTTGAATATAACGCGTCGGAATCTTCTTTAATCCGCGTGCCCTCAGCTTGGAGACGGACGAATGGAATTGCTAATGAATTTTCGTCGGTTTTTTCAATGAATGATGCAGTAAGTGGGAGCGCTAATTGCGGCAATTGGCTGCCATTGTCGGCTTGTTCTAAACAATAAACCAACGGACCACGTTCAACTGCGAGCTTGCCAATATCTGCGGTGACTTTTGGATCGGCTTGTGTTTTGCGGGCAGACATATCCAAAGTGAGCGTCAGTTCAGTGGTGCCAGACCAAACTTGGCTAATTTTCGCATAGCCGTTATTGAGTTCGATTGATTGTGCGACGCCATTAATTGCCAGTTGATAATTAGGCTGTGACCAAGTGGGAATGCGGATTGCTAATGTCGACTGTGATGGCTGCGTAGCGGTAACTTTGAGGGTGATATTTCCTTGCCATGGATAATTACCAGACTGGTCAATTGTGAGGCCGTTGTCGAAAGTTGTGTGGTTGCCGATGAATTGGTCTACATAAATCGTGTCGTCTTTGACTGTGTAAATATATTGGTCAACAGAGGCGACCAGACGTGCGAGATTAGGTGGGCAGCAGGCGCAACCGAACCAATCGGCACGTTGGACTTTGACATGTGACTTGGTTGGATCGTTGGCGCTGGCGACGGGATCGACGGAAAGGGGATTGACGTAGAAGAAGTGTTTGCCATCTAAGGACATGCCGCTGATCGTCCCGTTGAAAAGTTCACGCTCCATTAAGTCGGCGTATTTGCGATCAGGCGTTAATTCTTGCATCTGTTTGGCAAAAAAAGTCATGGCACATGAGGCACAAGTTTCCGCGTACATCGTGTCATTGGGTAAGTCATAATCGTACGTAAAAGCTTCGCCGCTAACTGTCGAACCAATACCACCGGTGATGTACATTCGGCGATCGGTGATATTATTCCACAGACGTTGGCAAGCCTCAATCAAGCTTTGATCGTGAGTTTGGCGGGCAATATGTGCCATCCCGGTCAGCAAATAAGTCATGCGCACGGCATGTCCTTCTGCAGTTTTCATCTCGCGAACAGGTGCTTGATTTTGGAAATACTTGGCCTGAGGGTCGGGATCCATGTTGTCGAACATGTCTGTGATGTTTTCGGCCTGGCGGGTCTTGGTTTGTTCCGCGAAGAAATTCGGTGTCGTTCCGCGCATATCGATCATATATTTAGCCAAGTTGGTGAAACGGGTGTCGCCGGTAACGTCTGCGAGTTTGGCGAGTGCCAATTCGATTTCGGGGTGGCCAGGATAGCCGTGTAATTTTCCAACTTCGGGGCCAAAATGATTGTCGAGACATGTGGCCATTTTAACGGCGATGTCTAAGGCCGTCTGGTTGCCAGTGGTCTGATAGTAGGCAACGCCAGCTTCAATATAATGTCCCATGCAATAAAGTTCATGGCTAAAAGAAACGTGTTTAAATTTGTTCTGCGGCGTGGTGAGCTGAATATACGTATCCAAATAGCCATCGGGTTGTTGTGCTTGGGCGATCAATTGAATCAAGTCGTCGGCTTTTTGTTGTAAGTCCGTATCAGGGGCATAGCGCAACGCATAGGCAACAGTTTCTAACCACTTATAAACATCGGAGTCTTGAAACCAGAAGCCGTAAAATTCGCCGGTCGCTAAACCCGCGGCGATTTTTAAATTCTGGATGGCGTGGCTTTTCTCAACGGCATCGAGTGAATTGGCATTCTCGCGTTGAATGTTGACGCTGATTTCATCGTTGATCACCGACCACTGATAGGGAATGAGTTCTTCTTTGACCAATTGGCGATAATTTTGCCAGAATTTATCGGTAATTTTTGTAGACGTAATTTTCATGAGTAGACACTTCTTTCTCGAATTGATAACTTAATTGTAGGCGTTTTATTGCCGGGTCAAAACTGTTATAATTGTAGAAAAAGTGGACAAAAGCGATGTGATTAAAATGGCGAGTCAGTTTTTAAAAGTTGCACTTGATCGGCCGGTGCGATATTTGCAGTGCGGGCAATTTTTAGCGGAATTGGGTTGGCAACATCATTCGATGCAACATGGTCAAGATGTCGAAGTGATCATTGGCCTGAGTGGACAAATTTTTATTGAGGTGAGTGGTCATCACTACACCGTCGAAAAAGGGGACGTGCTGACGATTTTTCCCGAGGAAACGATCGTCGGTTATTTGCCCACGCTTGAAAAAAGTGAATTTATTTGGTTTCACTTTATGGCGCGGGGTCAGCTACAATTAACTGACAAATTTACGGTTGACAGTGCCGTTTTACCGCGGAATTTTCACTTGAGTGCCGGCGAAAAGGTGATGATCAGCGCCCAACAATTATTAGATATGGCTCACAGTGAATATTATTCTGCATTGGCGGCCGATTATGCAGAGACGATGTTGTTGATCGAGTTGACGAATAATTATTGGCAGCAACAGCAGCAGATCACCAGCAAGCCGCATGATGTCAATCAAATTAAAGAATGGATCAGGGTGCAAATGGGCCAAGATTTAAAAGTGGCCGACGTGGCGGCGCATTTCGCCATCAATCCAGATTATTTAACGCGTGTTTTCAAAAAGACGGTCGGCATCACGGTGAAGGCGTACATGAATACGGTGAAGCTCGACTTCGCCAAATATTTATTGTTGACGACGGCTTTGTCGGTGGAAGAAATCAGCGCGCAATCTTTTTTTGAGGATCCAAAATATTTCATGCGTTTGTTCAAAAAAAAAGTACACCTGACGCCGAGTCAATATCGACAGGCGTACACACATACTTTTTTGAATAATCAACAGGTCGACCCCGGCGTGGATGTGCGACAATTATTGGAACGCGTTGAAACCTCCCACAAAAATTAAATCAACCGATTTGGCGTTTGAATTTTTTGAAATCAAAGATGCGATCGACTGCAGCTAAGCAATCGGCAGGAATCTCGAGATCGATGGCTTTTAAATTGTGCTGAAGTTGTGCGGGTTTGCTGGCGCCGGTGATCAAGCTCGAAATGCGCGGATCCCTTAACGCCCAAGCGAGCGAAAATGTGGCGAGGTCAGTGTGAAGATCGTCGGCGATCTGAATCAATTTTTCAACCTTGTCTAAATTATCATCGGTCAACATGGCTTGGATCTGAGATTGATACGTGGCGCGAGATCCCGCCGGAATTGCGGCCCCTTTGCGATATTTACCGGTCAATAAACCTTGTGACAGTGGCGAGAAGGGGACAATTCCGGTGCCGAATTGTCCACAGACATCGATCAATTCGTGTTCAATATAGCGGTCGAAGAGATTGTATTCGGGCTGAATGACGCTGATCGGATTGAGGTGGTCGCGGGAAATGATCAATTCCGCCTCTAAAAGCTGCACAGGCGTCCATTCGCTGACACCGTAGTAAAGAACCTTGCCGGCGTCTACTAAGTCACTGAGCGCCTTTAACGTCTCTTCTAGTGGTGTCGTTTCGTCGAAGCGGTGACAAAAATAAAGATCTAAATAATCGGTTTGCATATTTTTAAGCGAACGATCGACTTGTTCGAAGATATGTTTGCGCGAAAGCCCGCGATCATTGGCACCATCACCGGTTGGAAAGAACACTTTGCTAGAAAGTACGAGTTCTTGTCGAGGGAATTGTTGGAGGACTTTGCCGAGAAACTTTTCGGCAGCACCACCGCTGTAGGCGTCTGCGCAGTCGAAAAAGTTGATGCCATTTTCATAAGCGAGCTTGATCGATGCGGCGGCTAAATCTTGTTTTTCCGGTGTGGCCACGTCCGTCATCCAACTGCCTAGTGCTAACTCGCTAACTTTTAAGCCGTATTTTCCTAAATTACGATATTTCATTTGCTATTCCTTTCATGGTGCTCAGATTAAGTTGAATTCGCTAACAAAGTTGATCTCATCACCTCAAGTACACTTGAGGTCAAGTGGTTCAACGCTAATTTTTAAAAGCAATCTATTTTCAAAATTGGAGGTCAGGATCATCGCTACTTTTACCATTCGCACACTCGCCGATCAGTTCGATCTGGAATTGTCGACGTTGCGCTATTACGAAGAAATCGGTCTGTTACCAAACGTGACGCATTGCGGCAATCGCCGAGTCTATGATGAGTCGCATGTGGAGCGATTGCGCGCCATTGAATGTTTCAAAACGACCGGCATGACGATCAAAGAAATTCAGCAATTTTTTAAATACGATCAGGGCGAACTCGAATTGGATCCGATTATTGCCTTGTTGGCGCGCCACGTGGAGAGTACCGAGCAACAAGTGGCCAGCCTGATTCAAAATTTGGAAAATATTAAGCGCAAGTTGGCTTTCTATCAGGCGATTAAAACTGCTCGTGAACAGCAGCAACCAGATCCATTGTGGTCAGATTATTTGCAACGTCATTTTTAACCGCCTTGAAAAATAAAGAGGATACAAAAACAGGAGCCGGTTAATTGGGTCTTTGTCAAATAGTGTTGGTGGAGATTTATGAGCGATATCTGAATTTACAGATATCGCTTT